>NZ_JAQYWW010001018.1:0-638 GCF_036322525.1 Streptomyces sp. BE20
ATCAGACTGCCCAGATGCCGCCGGGAGACACCGGTAAACAGCCGATGCGCCAGAACCGCCCGATTGACCATGATCCGCACGCCGCGATCATGCCACCCGCAGCACAAAGGCCCCACTCGCTATCACGCACCAACTCGTAAGTGATCAACTGACGTGGTGCGCCCCTCGGGCAGTGGCATGTTGGCAGCATGGCGCCGCACCTCCGGTCGGCCGGGCCGGATAGTTCACAGCTGACCATGGACCATGTTTAGTATATCGGATACTCTCTGTTTCATTGCTGACAGCGTAGAGGCCGGCCGCCTGAACCCCAGCGTGGTTCATCGCCCGGTGCCGACCCTGGTGCGACGGTAACCCCCACCCTCTGCACCTGAGCGTAGGGATAACCGCATTCCCCGCCCGATCCTCCTCGAACTGCTGCGGTCCTGCGCTGATCGGGCCGCCGCCGACGGCCACCCGTCGCTCGGCTGCGTCCGCCCCTCGGTGTCACCAGAGCACGTCACCCCCACCTCCCGGAGGCGAGAAATGTCCACCCCCGAGCCGCGCCCGATCAGCCGCAGATCCATCCTGCGCGGCGCCGCCATCGCCGGCGCCGGCGCCGCGATGGCGCCGCTGATCACCCTCGCGAGCGCCACCTCGGC
>NZ_JAQYWW010001019.1:0-2509 GCF_036322525.1 Streptomyces sp. BE20
AACCTCACGAGAGATGACAGACTGGGCACCCAACGGAGCTCCTACCGAACAGTGATCTTGGTCGACACGGTTCTAGCAGGAGCTCCGTCCCATTTCAGGCGACTTGACGCGGCCACCCACGGCTCTATCTACACGGCATTGCGTCTAGAACGGCGTGCCACGTTGCCCATGCGTGGTCCGTCTTTCCCGCCTTGAGCTGCCATTCGGCCAGCAGCGCACCGTAACGAACCCGAGTGCGGCGGTACACGTCATTGCGGAGCTTGTCCGACAGCTCCAGCGACTCCACCGCACCCGTCAAGTGGCCTAGTTCGTAGCGGACTTGGCCAATGTGATAATTGAGCGATGAGGGGTCGTACGAGCCAAACGCCTTGCTCTCGGACTCGGCCCGATCCATCGCCCGTTCGGCCTCGCCGATCAACCGCATCGCAGTTGCGGTATCGCCGATCTGCGCTGCCGAGTGTGCCTGTTGACCGGCAAGAAACGCTCTCATCCGGGGGCCAGCAACAGGCGAGGCCGCCGAGGCAGCGTCCGCGAGGTGCAGCGCTCGCCGACCGTGCCCGAGGTCGACGGCTTGCACGCTCATGCCCCGCAGGGTGGTGCAGTAGGTCAAATGGTCGTCGGCGATACCGGCCAACTCCAAAGCCTTGACGTAGTAGCGCTGGGCGAGGCCGTGCAGTCCTTCGTCAACCGCCATGTATCCGGTCAGGTAGCACAGATCGCTAGCGGCCGACATCATCGCTTTGCGCACTGCTTCGGGGGCCTCGGCGCGAAGGTAGGGCCCCACCTGGTTGACCAGGTAGCTCGCCGCCATGGGGCGGGCGGCCCTGCCCCCGAACTTGTCGTCAATGCCGCTCAGTTCCTCAGTCATGGCAATGACCGACGCAACTTCGGGCATCCCTATCCGGATGGTTACACCACGCTGGATTGACTCGGCGCGCGCTAGTACGTCCTGCCACCCCGGGACGTTCATCGCAACCGCGAACAGGCTTGCGCCGAGCACGCTCCGCCGTGAGGGGTCCATATCTTGCCTCCCCAACTCGATCAACCCTTCGACGGTACCTGTCGGGGTTGTGGGCTGGTCGGCAGGTGGCGGAAACCCGGCCTCGGTGTGCGTCACGAGACGGCCTAGCCGGCGGGTGAGTGCTTCGAGGATTGCAGCTCTTGCAGGGGCTTCGGGCTCCGTCCCGGCGAGCCACTGAGACACGTTCGGCTGGCTGTATCCGGTGGGTCGACCGTACTCGGTGCCCACAACATTGACGGCCCGTGCAAAGGCCCCCTGAGTGAACTGCCCTTCCGTCAAGAGCCGCGCCAGGGAAGGGTTTGGCTGACGCTTCGCCATGGGTGGAACTCCCTGTTCCGCTTTTATGGGTCGTATATCGCGCGAGCGTTGCGAGCCTACCGCGGAGCGTGGTCATGCGGTTGCGTAGAGCCAGACAGGCCGACCAGCAACCGCGAGGGGTCACCGTGGCCAACCAGAAGTTGCGCAAGATCAGTAAGAGGCACCGCAGACAGGCGCGCGAAGCATGCGAAGCCCTGCGCGAGGCTGCCGAGGCGGCCGGGTGCGTACTCCCCTCGCTCGACATTGACCCGGCCGAGTCGATCACCGGGCAAACGCTGGTCGACCTGGGCCGGGCTCGCCCCGAATCGGTGCTCAACCTGGTCGATGTGCTCTGGGCCGGGCTCGCCGCTATCGCCGCGGAAGCGCCCCCCGTCGTGCCCCTGTTCCGCCCGAAGGTCGGTGACCTGGTGGTGGACACCGTGGCGGTCAAGGTCGGCACGTACAAGGGTGCGACCGACACCGGGTGGTCCCTCTCCCCGTGGCCTGTCGCCGGCTCCCCGTGGACGGCCGACCCGCTCAATGTGCGGGTAGCGACCACTAACGAGCGAGTTCGGGCGGACATGGAAGCGAACCCGACAGCCGTTCATGGAAAGCGAGTTGGCTGACCATGGCACTCGGAGCACCGACGACCCTTGGCGCTGGTAAGCGACGCCTGTTCCGCTTCCTGCTCTGGAAGTTCGGACCGGACCCCGATCGCGACGCACTCCACCTTGTCTACTGCGAGGGCGAAGCCGAGGACGGCACCCGGTGCGGCGAGGACTCGGGCGAGTGCGTCGACCGCGAGACGGCCGAGATGTGGCCCTTCGAGCACGCGGCGAAGTTCCCCGAGCATCGAAGCTATGGGCATCTTGCCTACCGCCCGATGATCACGACTCCGACGGAGGAACCGACGTGACTCGGCTACCTCTGGCGACGGGCGCCCTGTTCGCTGCCTGCGCACTGCCCGCCGGACTGGTGCTCGGCCTCGCCATGCTGGTGCCGAACGACGGTCGCCGATGGGTGGTCTGTTTCGTCGCCCTGGCGCTCGCCCTTACGAGTTGGTGCGTGATAGCGAGTGGGGCCTTTGTGCTGCGGGTGGCATGATCGCGGCGTGCGGATCATGGTCAATCGGGCGGTTCTGGCGCATCGGCTGTTTACCGGTGTCTCCCGGCGGCATCTGGGCAGTCTGAT
>NZ_JAQYWW010001020.1:0-204 GCF_036322525.1 Streptomyces sp. BE20
CCAGCGAGTTGGACGAAGGAAGCGCCGGAAGCGGAGCGGAAAGCGTCTGATAAGCTGAAAGTACGAAAGCGAGTCAGGTGAGTGAAGCTCCGGAAAACGGAGCGGAAAACGTCTGGTAAGCTGGAAACACGAAAGAACGAAGCGCCCGGAGGGCCGGTGTGAAAGCCGCCTGAAGGAAGTGTCCGTTCCTTGAGAACTCAACAG
>NZ_JAQYWW010001021.1:0-320 GCF_036322525.1 Streptomyces sp. BE20
GGGGTGGTGGCGTTCGTCCAGAGGTGGGTGGTCGAGTTCTTCTTCGAGTTCGCCGGCTCCAGGCGGTTGCTCTGTTCGTGGGTGTTCTGCGATTCCTGCGCGTGCTTCTGGAGCTGGGTGTCGGTGTCGTTCGCCGCGGTGTCGAGCCGCAGCAGCGGCTGCTGCTGGTGGTCGCCGGGGAGGCCCTGGAGATCGCCGCGCTCCCCCCGGTCCGGTTGGTCGCCGCCCGGACCGGGCTGTTCGTCGTCATCACCGGTCAGGAGGACTGGGACTGGAACCGGGGCGTGCCGGACACCCACTGGGCCGCCGGCAACGGCCAC
>NZ_JAQYWW010001022.1:0-146722 GCF_036322525.1 Streptomyces sp. BE20
CCAGCACCACCCGCAGACCCTCGGCCCGCAACACCCGGCACGCCTGCGTACCCGAGTAGTCGAACTCCGCCGCCTGACCGATCACGATCGGGCCGGAACCGATCACCAGAACGGACTTGATGTCACTGCGCTTAGGCACGCTGGCCCTCCATGAGCTTCACGAAGCGGTCGAACAGGTAGGCGGCGTCGTGCGGACCCGCTGCCGCTTCAGGGTGGTACTGCACGCTGAAGGCGGGGACGTCCAGGGCCTGGAGGCCCTCGACCACGTCGTCGTTGAGGCAGACGTGGGAGACCTCGACGCGCCCGAAGGGGGTGTCGCTCACCTTGTCCAGCGGTGCGTTCACGGCGAAGCCGTGGTTGTGCGCCGTGACCTCGACCTTGCCGGTGGTGCGGTCCTGCACCGGCTGGTTGATGCCGCGGTGGCCGTACTTGAGCTTGTACGTGCCGAAGCCCAGCGCGCGGCCGAGGATCTGGTTGCCGAAGCAGATCCCGAAGAACGGGGTCCTGCGCTCCAGCACCGCCTGCGCCACGGCGACCTGGTGGTCGGCGGTGGCCGGGTCGCCCGGGCCGTTGGAGAAGAAGACGCCGTCGGGGTTGACGGCGTAGACGTCCTCGACGGTCGAGTTCGCCGGCAGCACGTGCACCTCGATGCCGCGCTCGGCCATCCGCTGCGGGGTCATCGCCTTGATGCCGAGGTCCAGCGCGGCGACGGTGAAGCGCTTCTCACCGATCGCCGGGACCACGTACGACTCGGTCGTGGCGACCTCGGCGCACAGGTCGGCGCCCTTCATCTCGGCCGAGGACTGCACCCGGCCGAGCAGCTCGGCCTGGTCGGCCAGCGCCTCGCCGGAGAAGATCCCGCAGCGCATGGCGCCGCGCTCGCGCAGGTGGCGGGTGAGCGCCCGGGTGTCGATGCCGCTGATGCCGACGACGCCCTGTCGGACGAGCTCCTCGTCGAGCGGGCGGAGCGAGCGCCAGTTGGACGCGACGCGGGCGGGGTCGCGGACGACGTACCCGGCGACCCAGATCTGCTTGGACTCGTCGTCCTCGTCGTTCCAGCCGGTGTTGCCGATCTGCGGGGCGGTCATCACGACCACCTGGCGGTGGTACGACGGGTCGGTGAGGGTCTCCTGGTAGCCGGACATGCCGGTGTTGAAGACCGCCTCGCCGAAGGTCTCGCCGGTCGCACCGTAGGCCTCGCCGCGGAAGGTCCGGCCGTCCTCCAGGACGAGCACGGCGGGAATACGCTCCCGCCGTTGGCGCTGCGTGGTGGGGGCAGGTGCGGTCATTGCGCGGCCTCTTCCGTCTTCGTGGTCGTACGTGTGGCAAATCGAGCGATCGCCTCGACCCAGGCGGCGTGCTCGTCGGGGTGGTCGAACCGGAACCCGGAGTCCAGCTCGGTGCCCTCGTGCGTCCAGGAGACGACGAGGAGTCCGGACGGGACGACCTTGCCGGCTATCCCGGAGTCCGTACGGGCACCGGTCAGGTGGTCGGCGGGGATCCAGAAGTCGACGTCGCCGGGGCGCTGCACCAGCAGGCCGTTCGCGCCGAGGGTCAGGTCGGCGCGGCTGCGGGTGCCCAGGCCGTGCGCGACAACCCGGTCGAGCCAGTTCCCGGCGGTGGTGCTGCCGTGGTACCGGCCGCTGGTCTCCAGGATGGTCCGGCCGGCGCGCTCCGGCACGGCGGGCAGCGGCGGGATGCCGGACTGCAGCGTGCGGCGCCAGTTCCAGCCCTGGCGCATCAGCCAGTAGACGAGGCTGATCACCAGGAGCAGACCGATCGCCCAGCCGATGTAGCCGGGCCAGTTGGTGACCCTGGCCTGTTCCTGGGCCAGCAGGGCGGAGGTCACGCGAGCCCGCCCTGCTCGACCAGCTCGCCGGCCAGCACGGTCGCGGTGCCGCGCAGGAAGGTGGCGTGCACCCGTCCGGGCAGGTCGAGGCCCCGGTAGGGCGTGTTCCGGGAGCGGGTGGCGAAGCTGTCGGGATTCACGGCACCACGGTACGCGGGATCGAAGAGCACCAGGTTGGCGGGCTCACCCACCGAGATCGGCCGGCCGTGCCCGGCCAGACGGCCGATCCGGGCCGGGCGGTGCGACATCCGGTCGGCGACGCCCTCCCAGTTCAGCAGGCCGGTCTCGACCATGGTCTGCTGGACGACCGACAGCGCGGTCTCCAGGCCGACCATGCCCATCGCGGCCACGGCCCACTCGCAGTCCTTGTCCTCGGACGGGTGCGGCGCGTGGTCGGTGGCGACGGCGTCGATGGTGCCGTCGGCGAGCGCCTTGCGCAGCGCCTGGACGTCCTCGGCGGTGCGCAGCGGCGGGTTGACCTTGTACACCGGGTCGTAGGAGCGGACCAGCTCGTCGGTGAGCAGCAGGTGATGCGGGGTCACCTCGGCGGTGACGTCCCAGCCCTTGGCCTTCGCCCAGCGGACGATCTCGACCGAGCCGGCGGTGGAGACGTGGCAGACGTGCAGCCGGGAGCCGACGTGCGCGGCGAGCAGCACGTCGCGGGCGATGATCGCCTCCTCGGCGACGGCGGGCCAGCCGCCCAGGCCGAGCTCGCCGGAGACCTGGCCCTCGTTCATCTGGGCGCCCTCGGTCAGGCGCGGCTCCTGGGCGTGCTGGGCGACGACGCCGTCGAAGGCCTTCACGTACTCCAGGGCGCGGCGCATGATCACGGCGTCGTCGACGCACTTGCCGTCGTCGGAGAAGACCCGGACACCGGCCGCGGAGTCGTGCATCGCGCCGAGCTCGGCGAGCTTCTTGCCCTCCAGACCGACGGTGACGGCGCCGACCGGCTGCACGTCGCAGTAGCCGGACTCCTGGCCGAGCCGCCAGACCTGCTCGACCACGCCGGCGGTGTCGGCCACCGGGAAGGTGTTGGCCATGGCGTGGACGGCGGTGAAGCCGCCCTTGGCGGCGGCCTGGGTGCCGGTGAGGACGGTCTCGGCGTCCTCGCGTCCGGGCTCCCGCAGGTGGGTGTGCAGATCGACCAGGCCGGGCAGGACGATCAGCCCGCCGGCGTCGATCTCGATGTCGACCTCGGCGTCGAGGCCGGTGCCGATCGCCTGGACGATGCCGTCGGCGAGGTGGAGGTCCTGCGGGGCACCGCCGAGGATCTGGGCGTTGCGGATCAGGTAGGTGGTCACTGAGCAGTCTCCACGGAGTCGGTGCGGGGGGCGTCGTTGAGGGTGGCTCCGCCGAGCAGCAGGTAGAGCACGGCCATCCGGATGGAGACGCCGTTGGCGACCTGCTCGACGACGGTGCAGCGCGGCGAGTCGGCGACCTCGGCGGTGATCTCCATGCCGCGGACCATCGGGCCGGGGTGCATGACGATGGCGTGCCCGGGCAGCTGGGCCATCCGGGCCCCGTTGAGGCCGTAGCGGCGGCTGTACTCGCGCTCGGTCGGGAAGAAGGCGGCGTTCATCCGCTCGCGCTGCACCCGGAGCATCATCACGGCGTCCGACTTGGGGAGCACGCTCTCCAGGTCGTAGCTGACCTCGCAGGGCCAGTTCTCGATGCCGATCGGCAGCAGCGTCGGCGGGGCGACGAAGGTGACGTGGGCGCCGAGCGTGGTCAGCAGGTGCACGTTGGAGCGGGCGACCCGGCTGTGCAGGATGTCGCCGACGATGGTCACCCGGCGGCCCGCGAGGTCGTGGCCGTGGCCCGGGTTGAGGTGGCGGCGCATGGTGAACGCGTCGAGCAGCGCCTGGGTGGGGTGCTCGTGGGTGCCGTCACCGGCGTTGATCACGCTGCCGTGCAGCCAGTCGGACTGGGCGAGGCGGGCCGGCGCGCCGGAGGCGTGGTGCCGGATGACGACCGCGTCGGCGCCCATGGCCTGCAGGGTGAGCGCGGTGTCCTTGAGGCTCTCGCCCTTGGAGACGGACGAGCCCTTGGCGGAGAAGTTGATGACGTCGGCGGAGAGCCGCTTCTCGGCGGCCTCGAAGGAGGTCTTGGTCCGGGTCGAGTCCTCGAAGAAGAGGTTGACGACCGTCCGGCCGCGGAGCGTGGGCAGCTTCTTGACGGCCCGACCGGAGAGCTGGGCCAGCTCCTCGGCGGTGTCCAGAATGAGCAGCGCGTCGTCGCGGGTGAGATCGGCGGCGGAGACGAGATGGCGCTTCACGCGGGCTACTCCGGGAGGTGCGGTGCGGACGGCTGGGCGGCCAGGGCCTGCGAGGAGCGGGCCGCGAAGTCGCGGTCCCCGACCAGGACGGCGTCCACGCCGTCGCGGTCGGCGAGCCGCACCTGGACGGCCTCGCGCAGCGAGGTGGGCAGGTTCTTGCCCACGTAGTCGGCGCGGATCGGCAGCTCGCGGTGGCCGCGGTCGACCAGGACGGCGAGCTGGACGGCGCGCGGCCGGCCGATGTCGTTGAGCGCGTCGAGCGCGGCCCGGATGGTGCGGCCGGAGAAGAGCACGTCGTCGACGAGGATGACGAGTCTGCCGTCGATGCCGCCGGGCGGGATCTCGGTGTGCTCCAGGGCGCGGGCGGGCTTCAGCCGCAGGTCGTCCCGGTACATGGTGATGTCCAGGGTGCCGAGCGGGATGTCGCGTCCGGTGATCTGCGCCAGCCGGGTGTGCAGGCGCTTGGCGAGGTGGACGCCCCTGGTGTGGATGCCGAGCAGCACGACGTCCTCGGCGCCCTTGGCGCGTTCGACGATCTCGTGCGCTATCCGGGTGACGACCCGGGCGATGTCCGTGCCGTCCAGCACCTGGTGCGGCGGTCGCGGAGTGGTCTCGTGGTGTGCGGTCATGCCGAAGCGGACCTCCTTCCCCGCCTCACGGGACGGGTCTTAAAGGATGTCTGGAAGGGCCCCGCCGACGTGGCGTGGCCTCGGTTCATCGTATCAGCGCGGCCGCCGGCTAACCGACGGCCATCATTCCGCTTCTCCGGGTTCACGCGCCGGACGCACGGCTGATGCGGGCCATTCGCACGACTGCCCCATTCGGCTTGACGCAACTACCTCACTCTACGTAACCTCACAGTGAGTTACGAGATGGGCGTCGAACCTACCGGTAGCGACGCCGGCAATCGCCCGTGACCCACCACTGAACGCGAAGCAATCTCGTCCGGGGAGATCAATGTCCAGCGACTACGCGAAGCAGCTCGGAGGCAAGCTCCGAGCCATCCGCACTCAGCAGGGGCTCTCCCTGCACGGTGTCGAGGAGAAGTCCCAGGGGCGCTGGAAGGCAGTCGTCGTCGGCTCGTACGAGCGCGGCGACCGTGCGGTCACCGTGCAGCGGCTGGCCGAACTGGCGGAGTTCTACGGGGTCCCGGTGCAGGAGCTGCTGCCCGGCGGGACGCCCGGCGGTGCGGCGGAGCCGCCGCCGCGCCTGGTCCTCGACCTGGAGAGACTGACCCAGGTCCCGTCCGAAAAGGCCGGTCCGCTGCAGCGTTACGCGGCGACCATCCAGAGCCAGCGCGGCGACTACAACGGCAAGGTGCTGTCGATCCGCCAGGACGATCTGCGCACCCTCGCCGTGATCTACGACCAGTCGCCGTCGATCCTCACCGAGCAGCTGATCTCCTGGGGTGTGCTCAACCCCGACGCGCGCCGCGCGGTGCGCGAGGAGGAGGCGGGCTGAGGCTCGCCGCACCGTCTCCCGCCGCCGCGGGAGACCGGAAGTACCCGAAGCAGCGGCCGGGTCAGTACCCAGCAGAAACGTCACGGCGCGGCTCCCCTCCCGGGAGCCGCGCCGCGGCGCGTCCTCGGCGACGCCGCCCCGGCTTCCGCCCCGCCGCCCCGGCGGTCGCTCGGCAGACCGCTCAGCAGACCGTCTCCAGCCGGTAGCCCGGCTCCGCGGCCACCCCGTCCAGCCGGACCGGGCCGCCTGCCGGCGCCCACACCCGGCCCTCGCTCGCCCAGGCCCAGGCCGTCGGCCGGTACTCCCCGCAGGACGCCGCAGAGCCCTGCGCGCCGTGCAGCACCGCCAGGGCCGGCAGCTCGCGGGCCAGCCCCGTGCAGAGCACCGCGCAGAGCAGCTCCAGGTCCTCGTCGTTGATCCGCACCACACCGTCCTCCCACTGGAGGACCCGGGCCGCCGCGGTGAGCCGTCCGCCGGGCGCGTCCACCGCGAGGCGCAGCTCGTAGACCCCGCTGCCGGCGCCGAGCAGCATCCGGCGGAACACCTCGGCGCCGCGCTCGTAGGCCGCCTGCACCGCCCCGTCGCGCTCCCCGTACAGCCCGCCGTCGAGCAGGAGGTCGGCATGGCGCAGCGTCAGCCCGTTCTCCCGGGCCCGGACCAGCCGGGGGACGTAGTCGCCGACCAGCTCCTCACCCTGGTAGGCCAGGAGCTGGGTCTGCAGCGGCGGGTTGACGAGGTACCGGTCGCGGGCGGCCGGCTCGGCCGGGTCGAGCCCGTGCAGCAGACAGAAGTCGGCGAAGTCCTGCGGGTGGAACATCCGGGCCCGGACGGTGTCGAAGCGGCGCCGGGCCTCGGCGAGCAGTTCGGCGGTCTCGTGCAGGTACTGCTCGTGGTCCGGGGCGTCGGAGAGCTGCCAGGCGCGGGCCCGCTCGAAGTCGGCCGCGCTGGCCAGCACGCCGATGACGAAGGCCTGGCCGCCGTTGTCGGCCCGGTGCCGGTCGCGCCCCTCGATCCGCTCGTGCCCCTCGGTCCGCTCCGCCCGGTCCGCCCGCTCGGCCCGCTCGTACCGGGAGCGCGCCCGCGGCCGGGGCCCGGCGGCGGTGCAGTCGGGGGTGCGGCGGGCGCGGCCGTTGCGGCTCATCGGGACTCCTCGGGCGGGCGGGCGGCGGTCGGGTCGGCGGCGGGGGTCGCCGCCGACCGTTGTCCTCCCCCACCCCGCGTGGCGCACACGTACGGCGTGTCACAGGACTGTAACCGAGGGTGAATCGGGTGTTTGGAGTCACGCACGGTTGTGCGGACGGGCCGTCACGCCCCGCGCATCCGGCTCACGCGCCGTCGCTCGGTCACGCCTCGTACTGGCCCGATCACGCCGAGCTCAGGAGAACCGGCGCACTCGACCGGCCTCGCGCCGGCCTGCCTACTCCGCACGCCGGGCGCTCCGACACGACCGCACGCCCGTCCCGTGCAGCCTCACGCCTGGCGCGGCACCCGGGCCAACTGGCGGGACTGCGCGACCAGTCGGCCGGCCTCGTCCCAGACCTCGGCGTCCTCCTCGAAGTACCCGCCGGCCAGGTTCCGGGTGGCGTGCACGACCCGCAGCCACCCCGGAACGGGCTTGGCCCGCAGGTGCACGGTCAGTTCGACGGTCGGCGCCCAGCCCGGCATGCCGAGGTCGAAGGTGACCGGCGGCAGCGCGTCGGCGACCAGCAGGAGGAGCAGCGGGTCGGGCTCGCGCCCGTCGGCGAGCCGGAACCATCCCTGGATCCGCCCCTCCCCCGACGGCTGACCGAGCGCCCAGCCGATGGTGGACGGGTCGAGCCGCATGTCGAACCGCTCCAACAGGGCGGCCTGCGCGATGAGTTCCTTGGGCGCGTGCTCGACGCCGACGCACTGGTCCGGCGGCGGCAGCTGGGGCGGCCGGGCGCTGGTGCGCACCTCGCCCTCGACCGCGGCGAGGTCGCCGTGGGTGGCGATCACCCGCAGCCGCTCGACGCCGTCCTGGCTGAGCGAGGCGGTGCCGGTGGAGAGCGAGCGGCCGGTGCGGATCACCTCGGTCCGGACGGTGGCCGGGCCGGGCGTGGAGGCGGAGAGGTAGTAGCCGCTGATCGAGACCGGGTCGGCGTGGTCGGCGCTCTCCGGGCGGGAGCCGTGCTCCAGCGCGAGCGCGTGGCCGGCCACCGCGAGAAGCAGTCCGCCGTTGACGCCGCCGCCGATCTGCCAGCCGGCGCCGAGTTCGCCGTCGTACCGGCCGGACTCGTCCGGATGCGGGGTCAGGGCGATGCCCTGGTCGAACTCGCTGCGGATCGCCGTGGTCATGGGGGGTGGCCTGCCCTTCGCTGCGGGGTCGCCGACGGGCGTGGGCCGCCGGCGCACCGGGTTACTGGCGAGTAGGGCACCAACATACGCCACCCCGGGAGAACGCACGACGGCCGTCGGACCGTTCCCGGTCCGACGGCCGTCGGTGACGTGGGGAGCCGCTACCGGCGGATGCCGGGCTTCAGCTCCATGAAGCGGGCGAGCAGGCCGTTGACGAAGGCCGGGGAGTCGTCCGTGGAGAACTCCTTGGCGATCTCGACCGCCTCGTCCAGGACGACCGCGTCAGGGACGCCGTCCTCCCAGATCAGCTCGTACGCGCCGAGCCGCAGGACGTTGCGGTCCACGATCGGCATCCGGTCGAGCGTCCAGCCGACCGAGTACTGCGAGATCAGCTCGTCGATGCGGCGGGCGTACTGGACGTAGCCCTCGACCAGCTCCATCGTGTACTCGCCCACCTGCGGGGTGCCCTCGTCCGGCTTGGGCTCCCGGGCCCGGGCCACCCAGTCGGCGAGGACCGTCAGCGGGTCGACCCCACGGTGGTCGGCCTCGAACAGGATCTGGAAGGCTCGCGTGCGGGCCTTGGTACGTGCGGACGACACGGACTTACTTCACCCGGCCGAGGTAGCTGCCGTCGCGGGTGTCGACCTTGATCTTCTCGCCGGTGACGATGAAGAGCGGGACGGCGATCTCGGCGCCGGTCTCCAGCGTGGCCGGCTTGGAGCCACCGGTGGAGCGGTCGCCCTGCACGCCCGGCTCGGTGTGCGAGATGAGCAGCTCGACCGAGGCCGGCAGCTCGATGTACAGGGGGGCGCCCTCGTACATGGCGACCAGGGCCTCGAAGCCCTCCAGCAGGTACTTGGAGGCGTCGCCGACGACGGCCGGCTCGACCGGGATCTGGTCGTAGGTGTCCGTGTCCATGAACACGAAGTTCTCGCCGTCCTTGTACGAGAACTGCATGCCGCGCTTGTCGACGTTGGCGGTCTCGACCTTGGTACCGGCGTTGAAGGTCTTGTCGACGACCTTGCCCGTCAGGACCTCCTTGAGCTTGGTGCGCACGAAGGCCGGGCCCTTGCCGGGCTTGACGTGCTGGAACTCGACGACGGACCAGAGCTTGCCGCCCTCCAGCTTGAGGACCATGCCGTTCTTGAGATCGTTCGTGGAAGCCACGGGCGCACTTACTCCTGGATATAGCTGTCAAGGAACCAAGGGTTGCGTCCTGGGTCACAGGGCGAGGAGCTCCTTGGTGGTGATGGTGAGCAGCTCGGGCCCGCCCTCCTCAAGGGGGCGCACCACGAGCGTGTCCTCGATCCGGACGCCTCCCCGGCCCGGGAGGTGGACTCCTGGACCGACGGTGACCGGCACGCGGCTGTCCAGTTTACCCATGTCCGAGGGACCGAGGCGCGGCGCCTCCCGGATCTCCAGACCGATGCCGTGACCGACCGGGCGCGGAGAGGTCTCGGTGTGCCCCGCCGCCTTGAGGATCTCCCGCACGGCCCGGTCGGGCACACACTGCTCGACGCCCGGTCCGAGCGCCTCCCGGCCCGCCCGCTGGGCGCGGAACACCAGCCGGTGCAGCTCCACCTGCCAGGGCGCGGGGGCCGCTCCGATCACGAAGGTCCGGGCCGTCGACACCCCGTACCCGCGGTACCGCGCGCCGAGCACCACGGTCAGGAAGTCGCCCTCCTCCACCCTCCGGTCGGTGGGCTGGTGCGCCTGCTGGCCCGAGTGGCTGCCGGTGCCGACCGAGACCGGGAAGGCCGCCCGGTCCGCGCCGTGGTCGATCATCCGGCGTTCGAGCTCCATCGCCAGGTGCCGCTCGGTCCGGCCGACCAGGATCGACTCCAGCAGCTCGCCGAGCGCCTGGTCGGCGATCTCGGCCGCGATCCGCAGGTCGGCGATCTCGTGCTCGTCCTTCACCACCCGCAGCCGCTCCACCGCCTGGCCCAGGTCGCCGAGCCGCGTCCCCTCGGCCAGACCCGCCACCGCCCGGTGCCGGGTGACGGTCAGGTCGTGCTCCTCGACCGCCAGCCGTCCCACCCGCAGCCCCGCCACGGAGGCGGCGGCGGCCAGCGCGGTGTCGGCGCCCGCCGCGACCGGGACCTGGGTGACGTCCGGGGCGATCAGGTGCTCCCCCGTGTCGTCCGGCGGCAGGTCGTCCGGCAGTGTCAGCAGCACCTGATCCCGGGTGAGCAGCAGCGTCGCGCCGCACGGCGGGCACCCGGTCAGGTACCGCACGTTCGCCGCCCTGGTGATCAGCGCCGCGTCGGCCCCGGTCGCACTGCAGTGCTCCCGCAACCGCTCCCGCCGGCCCGCGTACGCATCAGACATGGGTCGAGCGTACGAACCCGCACCCCGATCCGCCCGCCGAACGCCCCCACCCGGGCACGCGGACGGCGCCCGCCGGACCCGTGGAGGGGTCCGGCGGGCGCCGCCCGGTCCCGCGTCGGCTACGAGCCGTCGCCGGCCTGCTCGACGACCGGTCCGGCGGCCGGCACCGGCCGGACCGCCTGCGGGCTCCACTTCCGCTCGACACCAGCCAGCCGCCAGTACGCGATGGCCGCGGCCCAGACCACCACGAACAGCGCGACGATCGCGTAGCCGACGTTGTCCAGCGAGATCTCCGCGACCCAGCCGCTCACCGGGTCGGTGAGGTCGAGCTTCTCGTGCAGCACCCCGACCAGCTCGATCGTCCCGATGATGAACGCCACCGCGATCGACAGCCCGGTGATGGTCAGGTTGTAGTACACCTTCCGCACCGGGTTGGAGAACGCCCACTGGTAGGCGAAGTTCATGAACGTGCCGTCCAGCGTGTCGAACAGGCTCATCCCGGCCGCGAACAGCAGCGGCAGGCAGATGATCGCGTACCAGGGCAGGCCGGAGGCGGCGCCGGAGCCGGCCATCACCATCAGCGACACCTCGGTCGCGGTGTCGAAGCCCAGGCCCAGCACCATGCCGACCGGGAACATCTGCCCCGGCCGGGTGATCGAACGGGTCGCCCGGTTGAGCACCCGGGCCAGGAAGCCCCGCGCGTTCAGGTGCTCCTCCAGCTCGGCCTCGTCGTACCGCCCGGCGCGCATCGAGCGGAACACCTTGAGGATGCCGAACAGCGCGGCCAGGTTGAGCGCGCCGATCAGGTAGAGGAAGACGCCGGAGGCCGAGGTGCCGACCACGCCCAGCCACTGGTGGGTGGTGGACTCGTCGTCCATCAGCGTGCCGGCGAGCTGGGCGCCGCCCGCGACCAGGGCCGCCATCAGCACGACCATCGAGGAGTGCCCGAGGGCGAACCAGAAGCCCACCGAGACCGGCCGCTTGCCGTCCGCCATGAGCTTGCGGGTGGTGTTGTCGATCACCGCGATGTGGTCGGCGTCGAAGGCGTGCCGCATACCGAGGGTGTAGGCGGTGATGCCCAGGCCCACCCCGAAGACCTGGGTTCCGACCTCGTACTTCTCCGGCGCGACCAGGAAGATCAGGGTGCCGAAGGCCACCACGTGCATGGCCAGGATCACGCCCATCAGGCCGGCCGTGCGGAGGGTGTCCGCCCGTCTCCAGCGGAAGGTCGGCAGGGCGGCGGACACTGCGGGATCGGCGGCGGTCTCGGGCAGGGTCATCGTGGGATCACGCTCCAGCACCTCGTGGAAATACTTCGTGAGATGCCGTGGCCGGTCTCCTGGCTTACGGGCTTCCGTACCCGCCTTCCCAGGTGCGCGAGGCACCCAGTGGCGTCGTGGGCACGGACGACTCCCCCGATCACAGTGGCGAGGGCCGCTCCGGACTGGGACCCCTGGGATCCTCCACCGGTCTTCCCGAGCACCACGGCGGGGATCAACGTAGAGGTCCCCGAACACCCGTGCAAGGCTGCGCACCTGCGCAGGTGTCAAGGATCACAGGTCGCCGGCTGCAAGAATGCGGGCATGCATCTCGTACCGGCCGACCGCGCGGGCCATCGCACCATCGACGGACACCGGGTCTGCGAGGCGATCGCGGCGATCGGCGACACCGGCCACGTCCGCGCCTGGGCCGAGCGGTTCTCCCTGCTCGCCGACCCCGGGCGGCTCTCCCTGCTGCTCGCCCTGCACCGGGCCGGTCCCCTGGCCGTCAGCGACCTGGCGGTCGCCACCGGCATGCGCGACCCGGCCGTCTCGCAGGCACTGCGCCTGCTGCGCACCGCCGCCGTGGTGGCCGGGGAGAAGGACGGACGTGTGGTGCGCTACCGGCTTGTGGACGAGGCCATGCGCCCCCTGCTCGACGAGTGCGCCGGTGACGAGCACGTCGAGTTCCCCGACCACCCGGCCGACGAGGTGGAGCCCGGGAGCGCCGCCGCGGCCGGCTGACCGACCGGCCGGGCAGGGGGCAACCCCGGGTCGGCACCCCGGTCGGCTGCCGGGCGGCGCCGCCCCGGAGCCCTCGTCAGCTGCCCGGAACGGCTACGCCCGCTGGCAGGACGGGCACCAGAAGAGGTTCCGCGCCGCGTGCTCCTCGGTCCGGACGTCGGTGCCGCAGACCAGACACGGCATCGCGGCCCGCCGGTACACGTAGACCTCGCCGCCGTGGTCGTCCACGCGCGGCGGGCGGCCCATCGCCTCCGGGGTGTGCTCCGGCCGGACGGTGTCGATCCGGCCCGCGCCGACACCCTCGCGCATCAACGCGACCAGGTCCGTCCAGATCGCGTCCCACTCGGCGCGGCGAAGGTCGCGGCCGGCCCGGTGCGGGTCGATGCCGTGCCGGAACAGCACCTCGGCGCGGTAGACGTTGCCGACCCCCGCCAGCACCTTCTGGTCCATCAGCAGCGCCGCGACCGTCGTCCGGCTGCCGGATATCCGCCGCCAGGCGAGCTCCGGATCGGCATCGCCCCGCAGGGGGTCGGGGCCGAGCCGGGCGGCGACGGCCGCCTTCTCCGCACCGGTGATCAGCGCGCAGGTGTTGGGGCCGCGGAGGTCGGCGAAGTGGTCGTCGTTCTCCAGGCGCAGCCGGACCAGGCCCACCGGCACCGGAGCGGGCCCGTCGCCGAAGGTCAAGCCGCCGTACAGCCCGAGGTGGACGTGCACCCACGCGTCGTCCGCGAAGCCGAGGAACAGGTGCTTCCCGGTGGCCTCCGCCGCGACCAGCTCCTGGCCGTCGATCAGCGCGGCGCTGTCGGTGAACCGGCCCTGCGGACTGCTGGCGCGGACCGGACGGCCGCCGAAGGCCCGGTGGTTCTCGGCGGCGAGACGGTGGATGATATGGCCTTCCGGCACGGGCTCGGCTCCCCCCGGTGGTTCGATCAGGACCCGTCCATCATCGCAGTCGGCACCGACAGGCCGGCCGCGACGACGGAGGGCCGCACGGTCGGAGGGCCGCACGAACCGGAGGGCGGGACCGGCCGGGACCGGCCGGACGGGCCGCTCAGCGCACCGGGATGCCCAGCAGCCGGGCCAGGATCACCCGGTCCAGCTCGGCGGCGGTCGCCGCGACGTCCAGGTGGGAGTTGTCGATGATCGGCAGCCCGGAGTTGTACCAGCCGGCCATCCGGCCGTGGATCCGTGCCACCTCCTCGTCCCCGAGCCGCCGGTTGCCGCCCCGCCGGGCGTTGCGGCTGAGCACCGAGTCCAGGCTGGGCAGCAGCACCACCGGGATCATGCCGGGCCCGATGTGCCGCTTCCAGCCGCCGAGGCCGATCGCCGGGCGGTCGGGGAAGACCGCGTCGTCGATGATGCAGGAGATGCCGTTGGCGAGGTAGTTGCGGCAGGCGAAGCCGCACGTCCGGCGGGCCAGCCGGTACTGCGCCTCGGAGGCGTTGTTCCAGCCGGATTGCGGGTTGGCGAAGCCGGACTGCACCCACTCGCGGACGTCGTCGAGGCTGATGTGCGCGGTCGGGCTGGGGCGCCGCTCGGCCCAGTGCCGCGCGACGGTGGTCTTGCCCGCCCCGGCAGGGCCGATCAGCAGGACCGCGATCGGGCCGGAGGGCGCGTGCGGCTGCGGCGGGTGCGCCGGGAGCTGGACGGGCGAGCCGGAGGGCAGCAGGAAGTGCCCGGTGGCGCCGGCCGGTACCGGGGCCGGGGCGGGGGCCAGCCGCACGGGCGGCGGACCTGGGGGTCCCGGGGCGGGCACGGAGGCCGGGCCCGGTGCGGGCGGCACCGGGGGCGGACCGGCCGGCGGGCCCGTGGGCGGCCCGGGCCGGACCACCGGCACGGGTACGGTCGGCGGCCCCGACAGGGAGTCCTGCGAGGACGCGGACGCGACCGGCCCGGCGGCGCTACCGGGACCCGGCGGGACCGGCGGAGCGACGGGACGTGGGGGGAGCCCGCCATCCCCGGCGTACTGCGTCACGGTCACCTCCCGACTTCTTTTCAGCGGGGACACTACACGGCGGCCCGGCAGCTGACACAGTCCGCCGCCGGGCCGCCGACACGCGCGCCGTCCGCCCGTCAGCCCGTGGTG
Source organism: Streptomyces sp. BE20 (assembly GCF_036322525.1). Classification (NCBI taxonomy): domain Bacteria; kingdom Bacillati; phylum Actinomycetota; class Actinomycetes; order Kitasatosporales; family Streptomycetaceae; genus Streptomyces; species Streptomyces sp. BE20. Next base: position 14,319 of record NZ_JAQYWW010001022.1, read on the forward strand.
AGCTGCTCGGCGAGCGCACGCAGGGCCAGCTCGTACGAGCCGAGCCCGAATCCGGCGATCGTGCCGGACGCCACCGCGGCGATCACCGAGGTGTGCCGGAAGGTCTCCCGGGCGTACGGGTTGGAGATGTGCACCTCGATCAGCGGCGCGGTCCGCTGCGCGGCGGCGTCCCGCATCGCGTACGAGTAGTGGGTGAACGCGCCGGGGTTGATCACCACCGGGACCCGGCCGTCGGCCGCCTCGTGCAGCCACTCGACCATCTGCTGTTCGGAGTTGGTCTCGTGCACCTCGACCTCGAAGCCCAGCTCCGTGCCGAGCGCGGTGCAGCGCTCGACCAGCCCGGTGTACGAGGTGGAGCCGTAGACGTCCGGCTCCCGGCTGCCGAGCCGCCCGAGGTTGGGGCCGTTGAGCACCATGACCCTGGTCACGAGGAGACCTCCGCGTAGGCCGCGACCAGCAGGGACGGGTCGGGGCCCTCCAGCACGGAGGTCTTGCCGAGGCCGTCCAGCACGATGAACCGGATCAGGTCGCCGCGGGACTTCTTGTCGATCTTCATCGCGTCCAGCAGCTTCGGCCAGGCGTCCGCGCGGTAGCTGAGCGGCAGACCGACCGAGGCCAGCACGCTGCGGTGCCGGTCGGCGGTCTCGTCGTCCAGCCGCCCGGCCAGCCGGCCCAGTTCGGCGGCGAACACCATGCCGATCGAGATCGCGGCGCCGTGCCGCCACTTGTACCGCTCGTTGCGCTCGATGGCGTGACCGAGGGTGTGCCCGTAGTTGAGGATCTCCCGCCGGCCGGACTCCTTGAGGTCGCCGGAGACCACGTCGGCCTTGACCTGGATGGCGCGCCGGATCAGCTCGACGGTGTGCGGCCCGGCGGGCGTCCTGGCGCCCTCCGGGTCGGCCTCGATCAGGTCGAGGATGGCCGGGTCGGCGATGAAGCCGCACTTGACGACCTCGGCGAGGCCGGACACGTAGTCGTGCTTCGGAACCGTCTCCAGGGTGCCGAGGTCGGCCAGCACGCCCACCGGCGGGTGGAAGGAGCCGACCATGTTCTTGCCCTCGGCGATGTTGATGCCGGTCTTGCCGCCGACCGCCGCGTCGACCATGCCGAGCAGCGTGGTGGGCATCGAGATCCAGCGGACCCCGCGCAGCCAGGTGGCGGCGACGAAGCCGGCCAGGTCGGTGGTGGCACCGCCGCCGAGGCCGACGACGACGTCGCTGCGGGTGAAGCCGGTCTGGCCGAGCACCGACCAACAGTAGGCGGCGACCTCGGCGCTCTTGGCCTCCTCGGCGTTGGGCACCTGGAGGGCGATCGCCTCGTAGCCCTCACCGAGCAGGTCCTCCCGGACCGCCTCGGCGGTGGCCTCCAGCGCCTCCGGGTGGATGATCGCCACCCGCCGGGCCCGGCCGCCGATCAACGGCGCCAGCTCGCCGAGCAACTGGTGCCCGATCAGCACGTCGTACGGGTCGTGGCCGGCACTGCCGCCGACGTGGATCGTGACGATGTCAGTCATGGGGGGTCTTCAGCTCCAGTGCTTCCAGTACGGCGTCCGCGACCTGCCCGGGGGTGCGGCCGGCGGTGTCGACGACGGCGGTGGCCACCTCCAGGTAGAGGGGACGACGGGCCTCCATCAGCTCGCGCCAGCGGGCCCGCGGGTTGACGGCCAGCAGCGGGCGGGGGGCGTCGAGGCCGACCCGCTTGACCGCGTCGGCCAGCGGGACCTCCAGGAAGACCACCGGCAGCCCGCGCAGCAGGTCGCGGGTGGCGTCCGCCATCACCGCGCCGCCGCCGAGTGCGAGCACGCCGCCGTGGGTCGCGGCGGCGGCCCGCACGGCCGCCGCCTCCAGCGCGCGGAAGTGCGGCTCGCCCTCGTCGATGAAGATGTCGGGGATGGGCTTGCCCGCCTGTGCCTCGACGTCCGCGTCGGTGTCCCGGAACCCGACGCCGAGCCGCTCGGCGACGGTCTGCCCGACGGTGGACTTGCCACTGCCGGGCGGCCCGACCAGCACCACGACGGGTGCGGTCATCGGACGACCAGGTGGTCGAGGTAGCTCCGCACGTTGCGGCGGGTCTCCGACACGTGGTCACCGCCGAACTTCTCGCTCACCGCGTCGGCCAGCACCAGGGCGACCATCGCCTCCGCGACGATGCCGGCGGCCGGCACGGCACAGACGTCGGAACGCTGGTGGTGTGCCTTGGCCGGCTCGCCGGTCCGCACGTCGATGGTGCGCAGCGCGCGCGGAACGGTCGCGATCGGCTTCATCGCGGCGCGCACCCGCAGCAGCTCGCCGGTGGAGAGGCCGCCCTCGGTGCCACCGGAACGCCCGGAGGTGCGCCGGGCGCCCTCGGGGGTCGGGACGATCTCGTCGTGCGCCTGGGAGCCGGGCACCCGGGCCAGGTCGAAGCCGTCGCCGACCTCGACGCCCTTGATCGCCTGGATGCCCATCAGCGCGGCGGCCAGACGGGCGTCCAGCCGGCGGTCCCAGTGCACGTGGGAGCCGAGGCCGACCGGCACGCCGTAGGCGAGGACCTCGACCACACCGCCGAGGGTGTCGCCGTCCTTGTGGGCCTGGTCGATCTCGGCGACCATCGCCTCGGAGGCGTCGGGGTCCAGGCAGCGGACCGGGTCCGCGTCCAGCCTCGCCTCGTCGGACGGCAGCGGCAGCACACCGGCCGGGGCCTTGGCGGCCGCCAGCTCGACCACGTGGCTGACGATCTCGATGCCGCAGGTCTCCTTGAGGAACGCGCGGGCGACGGCGCCGAGCGCGACCCGGGCGGCCGTCTCACGGGCGCTGGCGCGCTCCAGGATCGGGCGGGCCTCGTCGAGCGAGTACTTCTGCATGCCGGCCAGGTCGGCGTGGCCGGGGCGGGGGCGGGTGAGCGCCTCGTTGCGGCCGAGACCGGCCAGCACCTCGGGGTCGACCGGGTCGGCCGACATGACCTGCTCCCACTTCGGCCACTCGGTGTTGCCGACCATGATCGCCACCGGGCTGCCCATGGTCTCGCCGTGCCGGACGCCGCCGAGGAAGGTCACCTCGTCCTGCTCGAACTTCATCCGTGCGCCGCGGCCGTAGCCGAGCCGGCGACGCGCCAGCGCGTCGGCCACCACGGCCGTGGTGACCGGTACACCGGCGGGCAGGCCCTCCAGCGTCGCGACGAGTGCGGGGCCGTGCGACTCCCCCGCCGTCAGCCAGCGCAACGTACCCAACGGAGCTCCTTCATCAGCGGACCGGCCGCGCAGCCGCGACCCGCCCGGGCGTGCATGCCTTCTCCCCCGAATCCTTTCATGCCGCGGGACCACCCGGACGCACGGTCCGGGTGACGGACAGCGACCGGCCGAACGGCGGACGGGACCACCGGGGGGAGGTCGGGCTCAGCGCCCGGCGAGTGCCGCCTCGCCCGCCGCGCGGACCGCCGCCAGCGGGCCGGGCACCCGCCCGGTGAAGAGCTCGTCCTGCAGCACCGCCTGGTGCACCAGCAGGTCCAGCCCGCCCAGCACGGTCGCCCCGCGCTCCGCGCAGACCGCCGCCAGCTTCGTCGGCCATGGGTGGTAGAGCACGTCGAACAGCGCGCCCGGCTCGGCCGGCAGCGCATCGGCGAAGCCGTCGGTGGCCCCGGCCGGCGTGGTGGAGACGGTCAGCGGTTCGGCCAGCGCCTCCGCGCCGCGCGCCCAGTCGGCGGTCCGGACGACGACGCCGAGCCGCTCCCCCAGCTCCGCCATCTCCCGGGCCCGCTCGGGGCTGCGCACGTAGACGGTCACCTCGCGGGTGCCGATCAGGGCCAGCGCCGCCAGCGCGGAGGAGGCGGTGGCTCCGGCGCCGAGCACGGCCGCCGAGGGGACGTCGGTGACGCCGCGCTCGCGCAGTGCGTTGACCAGCCCGGGGATGTCGGTGTTGTCACCGGTCCGCCGCCCGTCGGCGGTGAACACCACGGTGTTCACCGCCTCGACCGCGCGGGCGGCGTCGCTGATCCCGTCGAGCAGCGGGATGACCGCGCGCTTGAGCGGCATCGTGAGCGAGAAGCCCGCCCACTGGGTCTCGTCCAGCCCGTCGAGGAAGGCGGGCAGGCCCTCCTCGTCGACCTCGAAGCGGTCGTAGCGCCAGCCGTCCAGCCCGAGCGCCGCGAAGGCCGCCCGGTGCAAGTCCGGCGAGAGCGAGTGGGCGATCGGCGAGCCGAGGACGGCGGCCCGGTGCTTGCTGGTCACGCTGGTGTCTCCCTGAGCAGCTGTCACTTCGTCGTGCAGTGGACGGCCACCTTGTCGAACTTCTGGCCGTTCGCCTTGCAGTACTGCTCGACGTTGGTCGCGTGCTCGGTGTCCGTGTCCGCGAACAGGGTCAGCTCCGGCGACATCGCGATGAAGTACAGCCACTTGCCGTCCGCCGGGTTCAGCGTCGCCTTGAGCGCGGCGTCGCCCGGGTTGGAGATCGGCCCGGGCGGCAGGCCCGGATTGTAGTAGGTGTTGTACTTGTTGGACGCGTCGTTGATGTCCTTCTTGTCGAGCACCTTGCGGCCCAGCGCGTACTGCAGCGTGGTGTCCATGCCGAGCTTGCCGTCGATCTTGCCCTTGTCGGCCAGCCGGTTCTGGATGGTCCGGGCCATCTTGGCGAAGTCCTGCGGGTTGTTGCCCTCGGCCTGGAGGATGCTCGCCTCGATGACCACCTCGTAGCCGTTCTTGAGGCCGATCTTGGGGGCTTCCGCGTCCAGGCTCGCATAGCGCTCGACGGCGTTCTTGACCATCTGCTTGAGCAGGTCCTCGGGCTTCATGCCCTCGGAGATCGAGTAGCGGGCCGGCCAGAGGAAGCCCTCGATGTTGCCGTTGGCGTACGCGGGCAGGCCGAGGCTGCCGACCTGGGCCTTGGCGACCTCTGCCGTGGTGCCCTTGGCCAGCTTCAGCTTGTCGTCGATCTTCACGAAGGTGGCGGTGGACGTCAGCCCCTCCTGGACGATCAGCTTCTCGCCGCCGTTCGCGTCCACGAGGGCCGCGACCGCGGCCTCGGCCGACATCTCGCGGGGGAGGGTGTAGGTGCCGTACTGGATGGTGGTGCACTTGGGGTTCTTCTCGCACGCCTTGCTGAAGGCGTCGACGCTCTTGACCACGCCGGCCGCCTTCAGCGCGGCGCCCATCTGGGCCCCCACGGCGCCCTGCTTGATCTCGACCGTCGTCGAGCCGGAACCCTGGCCGACGAAGTCCGGCGGCGGGCCGAAGTGGTCCTGGTAGAAGCCGTAGCCCCACCAGCCGGCGCCGCCCACGGCACCGACCAGCACCAGGGCGACCACCAGGCAGGCTCCGCCGTTGCGGCGCCCCGACTTCTTGCCCTTCTCCTTGCGCTTCTTCTTGGCCTCGCGGGACTGGTCCTGGTCGCCGAGGAACCCGTCCTGCTCGTCGAGCGCTTCGCCGGCGTCCTCGGAGTACTCCTCCTCGTGGCCGTCCCACTCGTCCTCGGCGTGCTCGGGGCCGGTCTCCGGCCCGTCGGCGCCGGCCTCCAGCGCGGCGGCCTCGGCCTCCCAGTCGATGCCGTCCGGGCCCGGACCCGAGGGCTGCGCGGCGGCGGGCGCCTTCTGCTGCCGCGGTCCGGCCTGCGGGGCCCCGGCCTGCTGGGGTACGGGCTGCTGCGGCGTGCCCTGCGGCATCTGCTGCTGCGGGTAACCCTGCTGGCCGCCGGCGAACTGCTGCTGGCCCTGCCCCTGCGGCGGGTAGCCCTGCTGCGAGTAGCCCTGCTGACCCGCACCGGACTGCATCTGCTGCTGCGGGTACCCCTGTTGCGGCGTGCCCTGCGGCATCTGCTGCTGCGGGTAACCCTGCTGGCCGCCGGCGAACTGCTGCTGGCCCTGCCCCTGCGGCGGGTAGCCCTGCTGCTGACCCTGCTGCGAGTAGCCCTGCTGCTGATTCTGCTGCGGGTAGCCCTGTTGCTGGTGCCCCTGCTGCTGACCCTGCGGGGGGTAACCCTGCTGCCCCATGCCCTGCTGGCCCGTGCCGGGCTGCATCTGCTGCTGCGGGTACCCCTGTTCACCGCCGCCGTACTGCGCCTGCTGGGAGTGCTGCTGCCACTGCCCGTCCTGCTGGCCGGGGACCGGCTGCTGACCGCCGTACCCGGGATCGTCCGGATTCCACGGCTCGGAGCCCTGGGGGCCGTAGCCCCGACCCAGATCGGTCATTGATCCCCTTATACCGACGGAGACGACCGGAGGATCGGCCCGGCCGTCCGGGACGGTGTCCCGGCTGATTCTCGAACCGGCGTGCTAGCGCAACACCTGGACGGAGACGCTACCGTACCGCAGACCGTCTCCCGGCCGAGCCGTCGGCCGTCGAAGGGGCCCTCCGTACGCGGCCGGTGGACCTCGGGGGAACGACCGCCGCGCCGGTCCGGCGGACCTTCACCGGACCGGCGCCGCACCACCCCCGAACCGTCACCTCACCCTCGCCGGGCAGGGACGACACCGTCAGTGCCCGGCCTCCCCGGACGGCGCCGACGCACCGGCCGACGCCGAGGAGGACTCGGACGCCGTGGCCGTCGGGCTCGCCGACACCCGGGTGGCGTTGAACTCCGCCACGTTCTTCTGCTGCACCTCGAAGCTGTCGGTGAACCGGGTGTCCCCGGGCTTCACGGTGACGAAGTAGAGCCAGTCCCCCGCCGTCGGGTCGACCGCCGCCATGATCGCCTGCCGCCCCGGGTTGGAGATCGGCGTCGGCGGCAGCCCGGCGTGCCGGTAGGTGTTGTACGGCGAGTCGAGCCGGGTGTCCGTGACGCTGGTGTTCAGCGTCGACCGCCCGAGCGCGTAGTTGATCGTCGAGTCCAGCTGGAGCGGCATGTTCTTCGCCAGCCGGTTGTAGATGACCCGGGAGACCTTGCCCATGTCCTCGGCGTTGTCGGCCTCGCCCTGGATCATGCTGGCGATGGTCACCAGCCCGTACAGGCTCTGGCCGAGGTTCTGCGCGACGACCTCCGCGTCGTCCCGGGCGAACTCCTTGCCGGCCCGCTCGACCATCTGCTGGAGCAGGTCGACCGCGTCGGTGCCCTCGGTGACGCTGTACGTCGCGGGGAAGAGGTACCCCTCGGGGCTGCCGTTGGTGAACTCCGGCAGGCCCAGTTCGGCGGCCTGCTCCTGCGCGGCCTTCTCGGTGCTGCCCTCGGGCAGCTGGAGCTTCCGGTCGATCGCCGCGTAGATCTGGCTGCCGCGCCACCCCTCGGGGATGGTCAGGCCGTTGGCGTTGGCCGGGTCGACCAGCACGGCGAGCGCGGCAGCCGCCGACATCTTCTGCCGGAGCGTGTAGGTGCCGGGCTGGATGCGCCCGGCGGCGGCGGCGCTGCCCTTGGCCGCCCGGGTGAAGGCGATCGAGCTGGCGACGACGCCGTTGCGCACCAGCGCCGAGGCGATCTGGCTCAGCCCGGCGCCCTCCGGCACCGAGACCTGGACGGAGCCGGATCCCGCGCCCGCGTAGTCCGCGGCGACCGACGGCTTGCGCTGCCCCTGGATCCAGCTGAACCCGGCCAGCCCGGCCCCGCCGAACACCGCGATCAGCGAGAGCGCGGTCAGCAGGCAGGCCAGCCCGTTGCGTCGGCGGTGCGGATCCGGCGCGTCAGGTCTCGGGCGGGGCGCGCCCGGCGGGCGGCCCTCCGGTTCGAGCACCGGCGCACCGAGGTGGCCGGGGGTGAGTCCGGGCGTGAAGTCCAGGTCGGTCACTGCGCCCCCTCGGCGGGCCCGCGCGGAAAGCGCACGACGGCAACGGCAGAGGGGCCCGTGCGGACGCGTCCGCACGGGCCCCTCACCGGGACGTTAGACCAGGGCGGTCAGCCGTCCGCCTCGACGCTCTCACCGGGCGGGCGTCCGCTCACCCGTTCGGACTCAAGGGCGGTCTGCAGGATCACCACGGCGGCGGCCTGGTCGACCACCGAGCGGCCCTTCTTCGCCTTGACCCCGGAGGCGCGCAGCCCGTGGGTCGCGGTGACGGTGGACATCCGCTCGTCGACCAGCCGGACCGGTACCGGCCAGAGCCGGTCGGCCAGCCGGGCCGCGTAGCCCCGGACCTTCTCCGCCGCCGGACCCTCCTTGCCGCTGAGCGAGCGCGGCAGTCCGACGATCACCTCGACCGCTTCGTACTCCTCGACGATCGCGGCGATCCTGGCCTGCGACTTCGCCCCGGCCGGGACGGTCTCGACCGGCGTGGCGAGCACCCCGTCGGGGTCGCAGGACGCGACCCCGATCCGGGCGTCCCCGACGTCGACGGCGATCCGCCGCCCGCGCCGGAAGGGCCGCTCCTCGACCTGCTCGTCCATCAGGAGGCGCGCTCCGCGACCAGGCCGCGCACGGCGGCGATGGCCGCGTCGACCGCGGCCGGGTCGGTGCCGCCGCCCTGGGCGACGTCGTCCTTGCCGCCACCGCCGCCGCCGAGGGTCTTGGCCGCGGTGCGGACCAGCTCGCCGGCCTTGATGCCGCGCCCGCGGGCGTCCTCGTTGGTGGCGATCACGGTCAGCGGGCGGCCGTTCGCCACGGTGAACGCGGCGACCACGGCCGGGCGCGAGCCCAGCCGGCCGCGCACGTCCAGGACCAGCTTGCGCAGCTCGTCCGCGCCGGTGCCGTCGCCGATCCTGGCGGCCACCACGGCGATGCCGCGCACGTCCTCGGCCGAGTCGGCGAGGCCCGCGGCAGCCGCGAGCACCTTCTCGGCGCGGAAGCGGTCGATCTCCTTCTCGGCGTCCTTGAGCTTGGCGAGCATGCCGGAGATCTTCTCCGGCAGCTCCTCCGGGCGGCCCTTGACCAGCTCGGTGAGCTGGGCGACCACCGTGTGCTCACGGGCCAGGAAGCGGTACGCGTCGGCGCCGACCAGCGCCTCGACGCGGCGCACGCCGGAGCCGATCGAGGACTCGCCGAGCAGCTTCACCAGGCCCAGCTGGGCGGTGTTGCCGACGTGCGTGCCGCCGCACAGCTCCTTGGAGAAGTCGCCGATGGTGACGACCCGGACCTCGTCGCCGTACTTCTCGCCGAACATCGCGATGGCGCCGGCCTTGCGGGCCTGGTCCATCGTCATGACCTCGGCGGTGACCTCCAGCTCGCGGGTCAGCACGTCGTTGATCTTCTGCTCGACGTCGACCAGCACGCTGCCGGGCACGGCGGCGGGCGAGCCGAAGTCGAAGCGGAAGCGGCCCGGCGCGTTCTCCGAACCGGCCTGGGCGGCCGTCGGGCCGAGCGCGTCGCGCAGCGCCTGGTGGGTCAGGTGGGTGGCCGAGTGGGCGCGGGCGATGGCCCGGCGGCGCTCGACGTCGATCGTGGCGTACGCGGCGGAGCCGAGCACGACCTCGCCGAACAGCACGCCGCCGGAGTGCACGACCACGCCCGGGACGGGCTGCTGCACGTCACGGATCTCGACGACCGCGCCGGAGTCCAGCCGGATCCGGCCGTGGTCGGCGAGCTGGCCGCCGCCCTCGGCGTAGAACGGGGTGCGGTCGAGGATGATCTCGACCTCGTCGCCCTCGGACGCGGCCGGCGACGGCACGCCGTCCACCAGCAGGCCGACCACGGTGGCCTCGCCCTCGGTGCGCGTGTAGCCGGTGAAGATGCTGGCACCGGAGCTGTCGGCGACCTCGCGGTAGGCGGCGACGTCGGCGTGGCCCATCTTCTTGGCCCTGGCGTCCGCCTTGGCGCGGTCCCGCTGCTCCTGCATCAGGCGGCGGAAGCCGCTCTCGTCGACCTGGAGGCCCTGCTCCTCGGCCATCTCCAGGGTGAGGTCGATCGGGAACCCGTAGGTGTCGTGCAGCTTGAAGGCCTGGTCGCCGGAGAGCACCGCGCCGCCGGCCTGCTTGGTCTCGGTGACCGCGGCGTCCAGCAGGCTGGTGCCGGCCTTCAGGGTCTGCAGGAAGGCCGCCTCCTCGCCGACGACGACCGTCTCGATGCGCTTGCGGTCGGCCTCCAGCTCCGGGTACTGCGGGGCCATCGCCTTGATGGCGACGTCGGTGAGGTCCTTGGCGACCACACCGGTGGCGCCCAGCAGCCGCATGTTGCGGATGGCGCGGCGCAGGATGCGGCGCAGCACGTAGCCGCGGCCCTCGTTGCCGGGGGTGACGCCGTCGCCGATCAGCATCAGGGCGGTGCGGATGTGGTCGGTGACCACGCGCAGCGAGACGTCCGAGCGGCGGTCCGCCCCGTAGGTGTGGCCGGTCAGCTCGGCCGCCCGGTCCAGGATCATCCGGCTGGTGTCGATCTCGAAGAGGTTGTCGACGCCCTGGAGGATGGCGGCGAGGCGCTCCAGGCCGAGGCCGGTGTCGATGTTCTTGCTCGGCAGGTCGCCGAGGATCTCGAAACCGTCCTTGCCGTCGCCGTGGCCGCGCTCGTACTGCATGAAGACCAGGTTCCAGATCTCCAGGTAGCGCTCGCCGTTGACGGCCGGGCCGCCCTCCTCGCCGTACGCGGGGCCGCGGTCGTAGTTGATCTCCGAACACGGGCCGCACGGGCCGGGGACGCCCATCGACCAGAAGTTGTCCTTCATGCCGAGCCGCTGGATGCGCTCGGACGGGACGCCGATGACGTCACGCCAGATCTGCTCGGCCTCGTCGTCGTCCTGGTAGACGGTGATCCAGAGCTTCTCCTTCTCCAGGCCGTAGCCGCCGTCCGCGACGGAGCCGGTGAGCAGCTCCCACGCGAACTTGATGGCGCCTTCCTTGAAGTAGTCGCCGAAGGAGAAGTTGCCGCACATCTGGAAGAAGGAGCCGTGCCGGGTGGTCTTCCCGACCTCCTCGATGTCCAGGGTGCGGACGCACTTCTGCACGCTGGTCGCGCGCGAGAACTGCGGCTTGACCTCGCCCAGGAAGTACGGCTTGAACGGCACCATGCCGGCGTTGACCAGCAGCAGGGTGGGGTCGTCGGCGACCAGGGACGCCGACGGAACGACGGTGTGGCCGCGCTCCTCGAAGAAGCGCAGCCAGCGGCGGCGGATCTCTGCCGACTCCATTAGTGGTCCTTCCGGTCAGTACCGCCCCGCGGCGGAAGCGCACGTCGGGGCGTCTTTTCGATGGCTTGGGGGGTGGTGCGGGCACCGTCGGACGGTGCGCGGGCGCTGCTGGACGGAGGCAGGGCGGCGGCCGGGCTGCCGGGCGCCGCCGAGATAGCTCGGTACTGGGGCTCGCCGCGCAGGACGCGGCGGTGACGGGGCTCCACGACGGCGGTGCCGTCCAGTCCGAGGTCCTCGCGCAGCTGTTCCTCGCGCTCGGCCATCCCGGCCTTCACGTCCAGCGCGAACCGCTTGGCCGCGTCGCCCAGGTTCAGCGCGCCGCGCGCGGCGGTGCCGGAGAGGCTGTCCGGGGTGAGCCGGTGGACCGCCTCGTTGGCCTTGTTCATGGCCCAGACGGTGGCACCGGCGCCGACCGCCATCCAGAAGATGCGTCGCACCATGCCGTCAGCTCCTCACCGCACGCCGGACCCGCGCGAGCAGGCCGCTCTTGGGGACGGTCGCGGCGCGCACCTCGGCCCGGATCAGCCGGGCCAGCTCCTCGCGCTCGGACGGCTGGGTGGGCAGGACCGGTCCGCCCTGCTGCTTGGCGACGGCCTTGCGCACGCCGTAGCTGAAGGCGGCGACCTTGACCAGCGGCCCGCCCAGGGTGGCCGCGACGGTGGAGGAGAGCGCGTTGGCGTTGGCGGCGGCGTCCTGCACGTTGGCGGTGATCTCGTCCACCCGCTCCAGCTGCTCGTTGGCGCTGCGCACGGCCGCTCCGGCGTCGGTCAGCAGCGGCACGGCCTGTTCGGTGACGGCGGAGACCAGGACGGTGGCCTCCTTGAGCACCCGCGAGAGCCGGACCAGGACGACCGCGAGCAGGGTGACCAGGACCGCCCAGAACACGGCGACGAGCAGACCGGCCAGCTCTCCCACGGACACTTCGACGCGCTCCCTCGCCTTGCGGTTCTCCAGGGGAACCCTATCGCGACCACGCCCGGTTTCCGGACCGGGTTGCCCGGACGGGACCGCCCGGCGATCCGGTCGGGTGTGCGATCCGCGCGCGTAACCTACCCGCCGGTCACCTCGTTCTGCCAGGCAGGCCGCCATCCACGCGGCCCGACGGACGCCCGGACCGCAGGCCCGGGCCGGGACACACGGGGAGCAGCGCTTGGACGGGGAATCCACACCGCGGCCCGGGGCGGCCGCACCGGGGCGGCTGCCGGCGGAGGTCACCAGCTTCGTCGGCCGGCAGCCGGAGCTGACCGAACTCGCCCGGCTGCTGGCCGGGCAGCGGCTGGTGACGGTGACCGGCCCGGGCGGGGTCGGCAAGAGCCGGCTGGCGCTCCGCGCGGCGGCCCGGGCGGGCGGGGCGTTCCCGGACGGCACCTGGCTGGTCGAGGTCGCGCCCGTCCAGGACCGGCAGTTGCTCGGGCACGCCGTCCTGGAGGCGCTGCGGCTGACGGACGGCACCGCACGGTCACCGCTGGAGGTTCTGACCGAGCAGCTGGTCGGCCGCCGGCTGCTGCTGGTGCTGGACGGCTGCGAGCACCTGGCGGAGGCCTGTGCGGAGCTCGTCCGGGCGCTGCTGCGGGCGCTGCCCGGCCTGCGTGTGCTGACCACGAGCCGGGTGGCGCTGCGGACGGCCGGCGAGCACCTGCTGACCCTGGCGCCGCTGCCGGTCGGCCCGGTACTCCCGGGGGCGCTGCCGGACGCGGTGCGGTTGTTCGAGGACCGGGCCCGGGCGGTGGTGCCGTCCTTCGAGGTCACGGCCGAGAGCGCGGAGACGATCGCCCAGCTCTGCCGGCGGCTGGACGGCATCCCGCTGGCGGTGGAGCTGGCCGCCGGACGGCTGCGGACGCTGTCGGTGGCGCAGATCGGCGCCCGGCTGGACGACCGGTTCCGGCTGCTGACCGGGGGCGACCGGACGGCGCTCGCGCGCCATCAGACCTTACGCACGACGATCGGCTGGAGTCACGAGCTCTGCACGGTGCAGGAACGTTTACTCTGGGCCCGCCTCTCCGTCTTCGCCGGCGGTTTCGACCTGGACGCCGCCGAGTACGTCTGCGCCGGCGGCGGCGTCGATCCGGACGAGCTGCTCGACCTGCTGACCGAGCTGGTCGCCAAGTCCGTGGTGCTCCGCGAGGACTGCGCCTTCGGTGTCCGGTTCCGGCTCCTGGACACCGTCCGCGAGTACGGGCTGCAGTGGCTGCGCGCGGCCGGCGAGGAGCAGCGGCTGCTGCGCCGGCACCGTGACTGGTACCTGGGCGTGGCCACCTGGGGCGAGGTCGAGTGGTTCGGCCCCCGACAGGCGGAGACCGCCGAACGCACCGAGCTGGCGCACGCCAACCTGCGGGCCGCGCTGGAGTTCTGCCTGGCCGAGCCCGGGGAGGAGCAGCTCGCGCTGCTGCTGGCCGGCACCCTCTGGTTCTACTGGGTCGGCTGCGGCCACCTCGGCGAGGGGCGGCACTGGCTGGACCGGGCGCTGGCGCTGGACCCGGAACCGACCGAGGCCCGGGCCAAGGCGCTCTGGGTCACCGGCTACACGGCCACCCTCCAGGGGGACCTGGTCGCCGCCCGCCCCGCGCTGGAGCAGTGCCGCCGGCAGGCGCTGGCCACCGGGGACGACCGGGCGCTCGCCTACGCCGTGCACCGGCAGGGCTGCGCGGCGCTGATCGGCGACGATCCGGTCCGCGCGGCCGAGCTGTTCGAGGAGGCGCTCTGGCACTACCGGACCATCGGCGAGCTGAACAGCAACGTGCTGATGGCGATGTTCGAGCTGGGCATCGCCTACCTCTTCCAGGGCGACCGCGAGAGCGGCGAGCTCTGGCTGGGGCAGGTCCGCGAGCTGTGCGAGGACCACGGCGAGCAGTGGGCGTACGCGTACGCGCTCTACGCCCTCGCGTACTCGCACTGGCTGAACGGCGAGGTGCGGCCGGCCCGGGCCCTGGCCCGCGAGAGCGTCCGGCTCAACCACCTGTTCAACGACCTGCTGGGGATCGTGCTGGCGATCGACCTGCTGGCGCTGCTGGAGACGGAGCCGGGCGGCCCGGGCGAGCCCGGCGACCTGCGGGAGGCCCGGGTGCTGCAGGGCGCGGCGCACCGGATCTGGCAGACGGTGGGCAAGCCCTTCTTCGGCTCGCGGACCTTCAACGGTCCGCACAGGGCCTGCGAGGAGCGGGCCGGCGCGGGGCTGACCGAGCAGGAGTTCACCGACTTCTTCGCCAGCGGCGCCCGGCTGGACCTGGACGCGGCCGTGCGCCGGGCCCTCGGCGGCGGGCGTCCGGAGGGCCCGGGGCCGAGCCCGGGGCCGGGTCCCGGACCGATGCCGCCGACGCCGCGGCCGTCACCGGTCTGGCGCTGAGCCCGCGGCGGCCGGGACGGCGGGGGCCGGCGACCGCACCGCCGCCGGGCCGGGCAGGGCGCCGCCGCCGGCCGCGGGCGAGGATCCGGGCGGGAATAGTTGAATCCTGTCCATTGCTGGAGCGGCCAGAGACACCCGGCCCGTACGGAAGGAGCACCCCGTGGCCACCCACACCGCCGACGACTACCGCATGGCGACGTTCTACTTCGACTCCAAGGCGTACACGGACGCCGCCCGGATGCTGGAGGACGTGCTGGCCGAGGAGCCGGCCAACCTCTCGGTCCGGCTGCTCCTGGCCCGCAGCTACTTCCACTCCGCCCAGCTGTCCCGGGCCGAGGCCGAGCTGCGCCGGGTGCTCGACGCGAACCCCGCCGAGGACTACGCCCGGCTGATGCTCGGGCGCACCCTGGAGCGCCAGAACCGCGCCGAGGAGGCCCGCCCGCACCTGCGGCTCGTCGCCGCGATGACCGGCGAGGAGTACTGAACCGGTCCGGGTGACGCCCGTCCCGGGGCACCGGAAAAGGGGCGAGCCCCCGTCGCCACGAAGGCGACGGGGGCTCGCTGGGTACGACAGGCGTACCGCTCGCGGGTCAGCGCGAGTAGTACTCGACCACCAGCTGCTCGTCACAGATCACCGGGACCTCCTTGCGCTGCGGCGCACGGTCCAGGCGGAAGGCCAGGGCCTTCAGGTTGACCTCGAGGTACTTCGGGGTCTGGCCCTCACCCGCGTAGCCACCCTCACGGGCGACCTGGAACGGGACCTTCTCCTTGCTGCGCTCGCGGACGGTGACCACGAAGCCCGGCTTCATCTGGTACGACGGCTTGTTGACCTTGCCGCCGTTGACCTCGATGTGGCCGTGGACGACCATCTGGCGGGCCTGGTAGATGGTGCGGGCGATGCCCGAACGCAGCACCAGCGAGTCCAGACGGGTCTCCAGCTCGGCGACGAGCGCCTCACCGGTCTTGCCCTCGGCCTTCTTCGCGCGGTCGAACGCGCGCGCCATCTGCTTCTCGCTCAGGTCGTACTGGGCGCGCAGACGCTGCTTCTCCAGCAGACGGACCTTGTAGTCCGAGTTCTGCTTGCGGCCACGGCCGTGCTGGCCGGGCGGGTACGGGCGGGCCTCGAAGTACTTGACGGACTTCGGGGTCAGCGGCACGCCGAGCGCACGCGCGATCTTGACCTTGGGACGCTTCTGGTTCGCCATGAACCAAACCTTCCTTGCTTCCGACTACGGCTTCACCAGGTGTTGACGGAGGTCGCTCGTCGCGACCCGGAGACAACCCCACCGCCCTGAAGGCAGTGCGATCAGCCGCTCTCCGGAGCCGGGCACGGAAGTACTTGCACACGAGTGGCCCACCACGGTGCTCTGGTGGGCTGCACGCGACACCGAAACGGTGCGCGACGCTCCTGGGCCCTCCGAGGAGGGCCGTGGCCGGTGTCCCGCTGGTGCGGCCGGTCGGTCAGGGTCTCCCCTGCCGCCGTCCCGGGACATGGCACTTCGCACGAGTATACCCGGGGATCACTCTCCCCTGAGCCGCCCCCTGGTCCACTCCACGACGTCCGCGTACCGGGCCTCGCCGCCGCGCCGGGTCGGCCGGTAGTACTCCTTGCCGTGCACCGCGTCCGGCGCGTACTGCTGCGTCGCGATGCCCTCCGGCAGGTCGTGCGGGTACTGGTACCCCTGGCCGTGCCCCAGCTTGCCGGCGCCGCCGTAGTGCGCGTCCCGCAGGTGCGGCGGGACGGACCCGGCCATCCCCTGCCGGACGTCCGCCAGCGCCGCGTCGATCGCCAGGTAGGCGGCGTTGGACTTGGGCGCCAGCGCCAGCGCGATCGCCGCCTGGGAGAGGATGATCCGCGCCTCCGGGAACCCGATCAGGGCCACCGCCTGGGCCGCCGCCACCGCCGTCTGGAGCGCCGTCGGGTCGGCGAGGCCGACGTCCTCGCTCGCCGAGATCATCAGCCGGCGGGCGATGAACCGCGGGTCCTCCCCCGCCTCGATCATCCGGGCCAGGTAGTGCAGCGTGGCGTCCACGTCGCTGCCCCGGATCGACTTGATCAGCGCGCTGGCCACGTCGTAGTGCTGGTCGCCGTCCCGGTCGTACCGGACGGCGGCCTGGTTGACGGCGGTCTCGGTGGTGGCCAGCGTGATCGCGGCCTCCTCCTTCTCCAGCGCCGCCCCGGCCGCGGCCTCCAGCGTCGTGAGCGCCTTCCGGGCGTCCCCGCCGGCCAGCCGGACCAGGTGGTCCTCCGCCTCGGCGGTCAGCTCCACCGCGCCCGCCAGCCCGCGCTCGTCGGCCACCGCGCGGTGCAGCAGGGCCCGGACGTCGTCGTCGGTCAGCGACTCCAGGGTGAGCAGCAGCGAGCGGGAGAGCAGCGGGGAGATCACCGAGAAGTACGGGTTCTCGGTGGTCGCGGCGATCAGGGTGACCCAGCGGTTCTCCACGGCGGGCAGCAGCGAGTCCTGCTGGGCCTTGGAGAAGCGGTGGATCTCGTCCAGGAAGAGCACCGTCTCCCGGCCGGTCATGCCGACGGCGCGGCGGGCGCCGTCGATGACCGCGCGGACCTCCTTCACCCCGGCGGTGATCGCGGACAGCTCGACGAAGCGGCCCTCGACGGCCTGGCTGATCACGTGCGCCAGCGTGGTCTTGCCGGTGCCGGGCGGGCCCCAGAGGATCACCGAGCTGGTCGCGGCCGGGCCGCGCGAGCCGGAGACCAGGCGGCGCAGCGGCGAGCCGGGCTTCAGCAGCTGCCGCTGGCCGGCCACCTCGTCGAGGGTGCGCGGGCGCATCCGCACGGCGAGCGGGGCCCGGCCGGGCTCCTTGGCCTGGCGTTCCTCGGCGGCGGCGGTGAAGAGGTCCGGTTCGTCCACACCGGAAGCCTATGCGAGCCCGCCGACAGCCCGGCCCGCCCGCCGCCCGCGGGCACCCCGGCCACGACGACGGCGTACGACCACGACCACGGCGTACCACTACGGCGACGACTGCTTCGGCAGGTCGAGCAGGATCACCTCGAACTCCTCCAGCGAGCGCAGCCTCACCCCGCCGCCGGCCACCGCCCGGGCCCGGGCCTCCGCGACCGCGCCGCGGGAGGCCACCAGCGCGGCCCGGTCCGCGAAGAGCCCGCCCACCGAACCACGCTCGTCCTCGACGGCGAACAGCATGGAGCCGCCGAGGAACCCGTCGATCCGCTGCATCGCGGGCAGCGCCCGCTCGCGGAAGGCGGCGGCGATCCGGTCGCCCTGCACCCGGTCGAAGTCGAACCGGGCCAGCCGGAACCAGGCCCCCGGACCGGCCTGCACGGGCCGGGCGGCGACCACCGCCTGCCAGAGGTCCGTGGTCACCGTCCCGGCGAACGGCGCCAGCAGTTCGGCCCGCCGTCCGCGCAGCCGCTCGTCGCTCTCGCGTTCCGCCCGGGCGCTCTCCCACCAGGAGCCCATGGTGAGGATGCCGAGCTCCCGGTCGGCGAACAGTCCGAAGCCGCGGTAGCCGGGCTCCGGGGCGAGCAGCCCGACGGCCTCGGCGCGGAGGCCGTCGAGGGCCCGGTCCAGTGCGGCCGGGTCGCCGGTGGCGTAGACCGTGCGAACGAACATGGGCGGGTCTCCTGACCTCCGGCGGGCGCCGTGCCGGCCGCCCGCGCCGTCCCGAGCACGTCCATCGCACGCCGAGGGCGGGAGTCCGGCAACGCCGCGGAGCCGTTCGGAGCAGTACGGCCCCCTCCCGGCCCCTCCCCGTTCCCGGAGCGGTCCCCGGCCGGGCACGGCGGGCACGGCGGGCACGGCGGTCCCCGGCCGGGCGAGCCCTACGACCGGCCGAGGCCCGCCGCGTGGTCCGGGACGTACTTCTGCAGGTCGCGCGGGGGCCGCTGGTAGCCGCGCGAGGCGGGCCGGGGCGGCAGGACGATCTCCCGGGGGCTGACCTCCCGGTAGGGGACGGTGGAGAGCAGGTGGGCGATCATGTTGATCCGGGCCCGCCGCTTGTCGTCGCTCTCCACCACGTGCCAGGGCGACTCCGGGGTGTCGGTGTGGAGGAACATCTCGTCCTTGGCCCGCGAGTAGTCCTCCCAGTGGGCGACCGACTCGACATCCATCGGCGAGAGCTTCCACCGCTTCATCGGGTCCGCCAGCCGGTCCCGGAAGCGCCGCTCCTGCTCGGTGTCGCTGACCGAGAACCAGTACTTGCGCAGCAGCAGGCCGGACTCGGCGAGCATCCGCTCGAAGATCGGGCACTGGTGCAGGAACTGCCAGTACTCCTCGTCGGTGCAGAAGCCCATCACCTTCTCCACCCCGGCCCGGTTGTACCAGCTGCGGTCGAACAGCACGATCTCCCCGGCGGCCGGCAGGTGCTCGACGTACCGCTGGAAGTACCACTGGGTGCGCTGGCGCTCGGTGGGTGTGGGCAGGGCGACGACCCGGGCGATGCGGGGGTTCAGATACTCCGTCACGCGCTTGATCGCGCCGCCCTTGCCGGCCGCGTCCCGCCCCTCGAAGACCACGACCAGCCGGGCGCCCTCGGCCCGCACCCACTCCTGGAGCTTCACCAGCTCCTCCTGGAGCCGGAGCAGCTCCCGCTCGTAGGGCTTCCGCTCCAGCCGCCCGGCCGCCTGAGCGTCCGGCCGCCCGCCGCTGTCGGCCCTCCCGCCCTGACCGGTCTGCTCGCGCTGGGCCTTCGCTGCCACCTGGGTGCCTCCGTTCGGCGGGGTGCTGATGACCCCTCACGGTAGGCGGTGAACGCGGCTCCCGCAGGTCCGGGTGCCCGGCGCGGCAGCGGCGGCCCCCTGAACCGCCGCTGCCGGGCTCCCCCGTGGGCCGGCCCGGAGGCCGGACGGTCAACCTTGACCCAGACCTGCCGGACGGGTCCAATTTCCGGTTCCATAACCTTGGGGCATGGATGTGGACACCCGGCTGCTGCGCAGCTTCGCCGCGGTCTGCGAGGAGGGACAGCTGACCGCAGCCGCGGCCCGGCTGTTCGTCTCCCAGCCGACGCTGACCAAGCAGATCCGCCAGCTGGAGGCCCTGCTCGGGGTGGAGCTGTTCGAACGGTCGAGGCGCGGCATGGCGCCCACCCGGGCGGGCCGGGCGCTGGCCGCGCACACCGGCGCGATCATGTCCGGGTGGGACGAGGCGCTGCGCGCGACCCGGGCGGCCTCGGCGGAGCAGGGCTCGACGCTGCGGGTGGGGTTCGAGGGCGGCATTATCAACCTGATGACCCAGCGCACGGTCGCCGACTTCACCCGGCGGATGCCGGGCTGGCAGGTGGAGCTGCGGCAGAACAACTGGTTCGACCCCACCTCGGGCCTGGCGACCGGCGAGATCGACCTGACGCTCTGGCACGCCCCGCCGTCGCTGTCCGAGCGGTACAACGTCGCCGTGCTGGGCGAGGAGCCGCGCTGTGCGGCGCTGCCCGCCGGGCACCGGCTGGCCGACCGTGCGGTCATCGACTTCGAGGAGCTGCTCGACGAGCCCTTCGTGGCGATTCCGCACGAGTCCGGGCACTGGCGGGACTACTGGCTGGCGGTCCGGGAGCGGGGCGGGCGACCTGTGCGGATCGGCGCGGTGGCGCACAACACCGACGAGTGGCTGGCCGCGGTGGTGTGCGGCCAGGGCGTCGGTTTCGCCCCGGGAACGATGAGCCGGCTGGCACCGCGTGAGGATGTCGCGTACCGGCCGGTGCGGGGACTGAGCCCGAGCCAGATCGGGCTGTACTGGCCGAAGGACCGGAGGCTGACGCCCGCCATGGCCGCGTTCGTCCGCAGCTGCCGGGCGACGGTCGGCTTCGGCGCCAGGCCCTAGCACCGTCGGCGCCGGGCCCCGGGCGTCGGACCGTCGGCAGCGGCCCGCAGGCATCGGGACCCAGGCGTCAGGCCCTGGGCGGCCGGGAGGCTAGACGGCCACGAAGGGCTCCGGGTACCGGCACAGGCCCCGCGGAGACCCGTCGTACCCGGACAGGGCGAGCACCTGGAAGTACGCGTCCGGCACCTCGAAGGGGCCGGTGACCTCGTGCCGCTGGGCCGGGAGGAAGCCGAACCGTGCGTAGTACTCCGGGTCGCCGAGGACGACGACCAGGGTCTCGCCGGCCTCCTCGGCGGCGGTCAGCGCCGCCTTGACCACCAGCTCGCCGACTCCCTTGCGCTGCCACTCCGGGGCGACCGCGACCGGCGCGAGCGCGAGGCCCTCGCCCTCGCCGACCCGCAGCCGGGTGAGCAGCGCGTGCCCGACCACGAGCCCGGAGCCGTCGACCGCGACCACGGACAGGCCGGGCAGCCAGGCGGGATCGCGGCGCAGCGCGTCCACCAGGTCGGCCTCGTCCGGGCCGGGGAACGCGGCCATGTGGACGCGTCTGGTGGCGGGTGCGTCCTCGGGACACTCGACTCTGGTACTGACCTTCATGGGGGAACCCTCTCTCTGTCACACACCGTTGTGGACCGGCCCCGGACGACGGTGATGCCGTCCGGGGCCGTGAAAGGTTAGCCGATGTCGGCGGATGCGGCGTCAGGCCTTCGGCGGGGCCTCGGACTTGGCGTCCTCACGGACCTTCGGCTGGGCGTCGACGCCGGCCTCGCGACGCTGCGCCGGGGTGATCGGGGTGGGCGCACCGGTCAGCGGGTCGCCGCCGGTGGACGTCTTCGGGAACGCGATGACGTCCCGGATCGTGTCGTACCCACCGAGCAGGGTGACGATCCGGTCCAGGCCGAAGGCGACGCCGCCGTGCGGCGGCGGGCCGTAGTTGAAGGCGTCCAGCAGGAAGCCGAACTGCGAGGCGGTCTCCTCCTCGGAGAGGCCGATCGCGTCGAACGCCCGCTTCTGGACGTCCCGCTGGTGGATACGGATCGAACCGCCGCCCAGCTCCGAACCGTTGAGCACCAGGTCGTAGGCGTTGGAGAGCGCCGAGCCCGGGTCGGTGTCGAAGGTGGCCAGCGACTCCGCGGTCGGGGCGGTGAACGGGTGGTGCACCGCGTGCCAGCCCTGGAACTCGCCCTTGTCGTCCTCGATGGGCTCGAACATCGGGAAGTCGACGACCCAGAGGAAGGCCCACTGGGACTCGTCGATCAGCTCGCAGCGGCGGCCGATCTCCAGACGGGCGGCGCCGAGCAGCTCCTGCGAGGGGCGCTGCTTGCCGGCCGCGAAGAAGATCGCGTCGCCGTTCTTGGCGCCCGCGGCGGCGGCCAGGCCGGCCAGGTGCTCCTCGGACAGGTTCTTGGCGACCGGGCCGCGCAGCTCGCCGGTCTCGGCGTCGATGAGCACGTAGGCGAGGCCCTTGGCGCCGCGCGCCTTGGCCCAGTCCTGCCACGCGTCGAGCTGCTTGCGCGGCTGCGAGGCGCCGCCCGGCATGACCACGGCGCCGACGTACGGGGCCTGGAAGACCCGGAACGAGGTGCCCTGGAAGTACTCGGTGAGGTCGGTGAGTTCCTGGCCGAAGCGGACGTCCGGCTTGTCCGAGCCGAAGCGGCCCATGGCGTCGGCGTAGGTCATCCGCGGCAGCGGGTTCGGGACCTCGTAGCCGTGCACCTCGCGCCAGATCGAGCCGATGATCTTCTCGCCGAGGGCCAGGATGTCCTCCTGGTCGACGAACGAGGCCTCGATGTCCAGCTGGGTGAACTCCGGCTGACGGTCCGCGCGGAAGTCCTCGTCGCGGAAGCAGCGGGCGATCTGGTAGTAGCGCTCCATGCCGGCCACCATCAGCAGCTGCTTGAACAGCTGGGGCGACTGCGGCAGCGCGTACCAGTGGCCGGGCTGGAGGCGGACCGGGACGAGGAAGTCGCGGGCGCCCTCGGGGGTGGAGCGGGTGAGGTACGGCGTCTCGATGTCGAGGTAGTCGTTGTCCTCCATCACCCGGCGGATGATGTTGTTGACCTTGGAGCGCAGGCGCAGGCCCTTGGCCGGGCCCTCGCGGCGCAGGTCGAGGTAGCGGTACCGGAGGCGGACCTCCTCGTTGACCGTGCCGGGCTCGTACTCGGCGACCGGGAAGGGCAGCGGCGCGGCCTCGGAGAGGACCTCGATCCCGCTGACCACGACCTCGACGGCGCCGGTCGGGATGTCCGGGTTCTCGTTGCCCTCGGGCCGCACGCGGACGTCGCCGACCACCTTGACGCAGTACTCGGCGCGCAGGCCGTGCACCGAGTCGAGGTCGCGGACCACGATCTGCACGGTGCCGGAGGCGTCGCGCAGATCGATGAAGGCCACGCCGCCGTGGTCGCGGCGGCGGGCGACCCAGCCGGCCAGGGTGACGGTGGTGCCTGCGTGCTCCGGGCGGAGCGTGCCCGCGTCGTGCGTGCGGATCACAGCTGCTTCTCCTTCAGGGTGGTGACGAGTGCGTCGAGGGCGACGGGGTTCTGCTCGCCGGTGGTCAGGTCCTTGAGCTGGACGACGCCTTCGGCGAGGTCCCGGTCCCCGGCGACGAGCGCGAAGCGGGCGCCGGACCGGTCGGCGGACTTCATGGCGTTCTTGATGCTCTTGACGCCGAAGGCGAGGTCGGTGGCGACGCCGGCCCGGCGCAGCTCGACCACCTTGGCGAAGAGGACGTTCTTGGCCTCCTCGCCGAGCGCGACGGCGTAGACGGAGGTCGCGGCGGGCAGGTCGAGGGCGACGCCCTCGGCCTCCAGTGCGAGGAAGGTGCGGTCCACGCCCAGGGCCCAGCCGACGGACGGCAGCGCGGGGCCGCCGATCATCTCGGAGAGGCCGTCGTACCGGCCGCCACCGCCGATCGCGGACTGGGCGCCGAGGCCGTTGTGCACGAACTCGAAGGTGGTGCGGGTGTAGTAGTCCAGGCCGCGGACCAGCTTGGGGTCGTCGGTGAAGGCCACGCCGTTGGCGGTGAGCAGCTCGCGCACCTTCTCGTCGTACGCCTTGCAGTCCTCGCAGAGGAAGTCGCGCAGCATCGGGGCACCGACGAGCTGGGCCTGCACCGACTCGCGCTTGTCGTCCAGGACGCGCAGCGGGTTGATCCCGGCGCGGCGGCGGGTGTCCTCGTCGAGGTCCAGGCCGTCCAGGAACGCGATCAGCGCGGTGCGGTAGACCGGGCGGCACTGCTTGTCGCCGAGGCTGTTCAGCAGCAGCGTGTAGTCGCTCAGGCCCAGCGACCGGAAGGCGTCGTCGGCCAGGATGATCAACTCAGCGTCCAGCGCCGGGTCCTCCGCGCCGATCGCCTCGGCGCCGACCTGCGAGAACTGGCGGTAGCGGCCCTTCTGCGCGCGCTCGTAGCGGTAGTACGAGCCGGAGTACCAGAGCTTGACCGGGAGGTTGCCCTGCTTGTGCAGGTTCGCCTGGAGCGCGGCGCGGAGCACCGAGGCCGTGCCCTCGGGGCGCAGCGCGAGCTCGTCGCCGCCCTTGGTGGTGAGGCTGTACATCTCCTTGGAGACGATGTCGGTGGACTCGCCGACGCCGCGGGAGAAGAGCTTCACGTCCTCGAAGACCGGGGTCTCGACGTAGCCGTAGCCGGCCCGGCGGGCGGGCGCGGCGATCGCCTCGCGGATCGCCAGGAAGGTCGCGGAGCTGGGGGGCAGCAGGTCGTAGGTGCCCTTGGGGGCGGTGAAGGTGCTCAACTTCTCTTCCGTCACATTCCTCGTCGCGGGAAGGCCGGGGCGCCGGACGCCCCCGCTGCCTGTCGGAGGTAGGGGTTGGTGGCGCGCTCACGGCCGATGGTGGTCTGTCCGCCGTGGCCGGAGAGGACCACGGTGGCGTCGTCGAGGGGCAGGCACACCCGGGCCAGCGAGCGCATGATCGCCTCGCCGTCCCCGCCCGGGAGGTCGGTTCGCCCTATGGAGCCGGCGAAGAGCAGGTCACCCGAGAAGAGCACCGGAGGGAGGTCCTCGGCGCCGGGTGTCCGGAACGTCACCGACCCCCCGGTATGCCCGGGGGCGTGGTCGACGGTGAGGGCGAGGCCGGCCAGCTCCAGCACGCTGCCGTCGGTCAGCTCGCGCACGTCGTCGGGCTCGCCGACGGTGAGTTCGCCCATCAGCTGGGTGCCGAACGAGCGGCCGAGCGCCTTCTCCGGGTCGCTCATCATGTAGCGGTCCTCGGGGTGGATCCAGGCCGGGACGCCCTTGGCGCCGCAGACCGGGACCACCGAGGCGACGTGGTCGATGTGGCCGTGGGTGAGCAGGACCGCGACCGGCTTCAGGCGGTGCTCGCGGATCAGCTCCTCGACACCCTGCGCGGCCTGGTGGCCGGGGTCGACGATGACGCACTCCTCGCCCGGCGCCGGAGCGACCAGGTAGCAGTTGGTGCCCCAGGCTCCAGCGGGGAATCCGGCGATGAACACGCGCGCGTCCTTCGGGTGTGGGTCTTCGGGCGTCGGTCGCAGCGGCGGCTACGGGATGCGGCTACGAACTGTGATGTAGGGGCAGCCTACCGGCGGGGCGGGCCCGGTTGCGAACCAGATCCGCGTGACAGGTTCACCTCGACCTGACAGGTTCACCCCGTTCTTACGGTCGCGGTCCCTACACTTGGCCGCCGATGGATGCGATGATCCGCATCGACATCCGCACACGAAGCCCCCACGTCCGAGACCGCACATCCGTAGGAGACTGAGCCGGTGGTCAGCAGCGAACAGCGGCGGCGGCAGCTCGCCCGCGACAAGTACGAGCGCCAGATGGAGCGCCGGGTCGCCGAGAGGGCCGCGCGCAAGCGCCGCAACACGATTCTGGGCGCCTCGCTCGCCGTGGTCGTGCTGGCCGGCGGCGGCACGCTCATCGCGACCGGCGCCTTCGACTCGGACGACAAGAAGGACTCGGCCTCCGCCCAGGCCGCTCCCACCTCGACCCCGACCGAGCCCACCGTCCCGACCCGCAAGCCGGTCGAGGGGTGCGCGGACCCGGCGCCGGGCGCGCCGAACGGCAAGCAGTGGCAGGCCGAACCGGCCATGAGCATCGACACCGCGGCCACCTACACCACGACGCTGGACACCAACTGCGGCAAGGTGACGCTCACCCTGGACGCGGCCAAGGCCCCGCACACGGTGAACTCCTTCGTCTTCCTCTCCGGCGAGCAGTTCTTCGACCACACCAAGTGCCACCGCCTGACCACGAGCGGCATCTTCGTGCTGCAGTGCGGCGACCCGACCGCCAGCGCCACCACGCCCGGCGGCACCGGCAGCCCGGGCTACAAGTTCGCCGACGAGAACCTGACCGGCGCCACCTACCCGGCGGGCACCGTGGCCATGGCCAACTCCGGCCCGGGGACCAACGGCAGCCAGTTCTTCCTCGTCTACAAGGACACGCAGCTCGGCCCGAACTACACGCCGTTCGGCAAGATCACCGGCGGTCTGGACGTGGTCCAGAAGATCGCCGCCGCGGGCACCCTGGAGGGCGGCGGGGACGGCCACCCGATGGCCGACGTCACCTTCAACACGGTGACGACCGCGAAGGGTTGACCGGTCCCGGGACCGCCCGGCGCCGCCCGCGAGGGGCGCGCCGGCGCGGTCCCGGCCCGAAATCGCCCGGCCCGGATGCGGACAGCACCGGGACTGGTCGCCTATGTTGGCTTTGTATAGGGTGCCCAGACCCGCCGGCCGTCACCCTCGGCAGCAGTACTCGGCGGACGGGGACGGCGGACTCATCGGTCCGCCGCACATCAACTGTGGACGACGGATGCGGACCGCCCCGGCGCGGACGCGACGTCATGTGGAGGACGCGCTATGAGCAGCGACCCGTGGGGCCGTGTCGACGAGCAGGGCACGGTCTACGTCAGGACGGCCGACGGCGAACGCGTCGTGGGTTCCTGGCAGGCCGGCTCGCCCGAGGAGGCGCTCGCCTACTTCGAGCGCAAGTACCAGGGCATCGAGGTGGAGATCGGCCTGCTGGAGAAGCGGGTGCGCACCACCGACCTGGCCGCCAAGGACGCCCAGGCCGCGCTGGAGCACCTGCGCGAGCAGGTCACCGAGGCGCACGCGGTCGGTGACCTGGCGGCGCTGGCCAAGCGGCTGGACACGCTCACGGGCGAGATCGAGAGCCGCCGCGAGGAGCGCAAGGCCGCCCGGGCCAAGGCCCAGGACGAGACCCGCACCGCCAAGGAGGCGCTGGTCGCCGAGGCCGAGCAGCTCGCCGAGTCCACCCAGTGGCGGGAGGCCGGCGACCGTCTGCGCGCCCTGGTCGACACCTGGAAGGGCCTGCCCCGGCTGGACCGCAAGAGCGACGACGAGCTGTGGCACCGCTTCTCGCACGCCCGCTCGGTGTTCTCCAAGCACCGCAAGTCGCACTTCGCGTCCCTGGACGCCGAGCGTGACCAGGCCCGGGCCACCAAGGAGGCGCTGGCCGTCGAGGCCGAGTCGCTCTCCTCCTCCACCGAGTGGGGCGACACCGCGGCCCGCTACCGCGACCTGATGGCGCGCTGGAAGGCCGCCGGCCGCGCCCAGCGCGACGTCGAGGACGAGCTGTGGGCGCGGTTCCGCGGCGCCCAGGACGTCTTCTTCCAGGCGCGCTCGGCGGTGTTCAGCGAGCGTGACGCCGAGCAGGTCGCCAACCAGAAGCTCAAGGAGGCCCTGGCCTCCGAGGCCGAGGCGATCCTGCCGATCACCGACCTCAAGGCCGCCAAGGCGGCCCTGCGCGAGATCAACGAGCGCTGGGAGGCGATCGGTCACGTGCCGCGCGACGCCCGGCCGAAGCTGGACGGCCGGCTGAACACGGTCGAGCGGGCGATCCGCGAGGTCGAGGACTCCGAGTGGAAGCGCTCCAACCCGGAGGCCAAGGCCCGTGCCGCCGGTATGGTCGGCCTCTTCCAGGCCAAGGCGGACAAGATCCAGGCCGACCTGGACAAGGCCCGCGCGGCCGGCAACGCCGGCCGGACCGCCAAGCTGGAGTCCGAGCTGTCGGGCGTCCGGACCCTGCTGGAGCAGGCGCACAAGAGCCAGGAGGAGTTCAGCGGCTGATCCGAGGCCGCCGGACACGAGGAAGGCCCCCGGGAACTCGCCAGTTCCCGGGGGCCTTTCCGTCGCCGCCGACCGTGCGGCGGCTGCCGCCGCGCGTACCGCTACTTGCGGGCCGAGGTGACCCGGTAGACGTCGTAGACGCCCTCGACGCCGCGGACCGCCTTGAGCACGTGGCCCAGGTGCTTCGGGTCGCCCATCTCGAAGGTGAACCGGCTCATCGCCACCCGGTCGCGGGAGGTCTGCACCGCCGCCGACAGGATGTTGACGTGCTGGTCCGAGAGGACCCTCGTGACGTCCGAGAGCAGCCGGGAGCGGTCCAGCGCCTCGACCTGGATGGCCACCAGGAAGACCGAGGACTGGGTGGCCGCCCACTCGACGTCGATCATCCGCTCGGGCTGCTGGCTGAGCGCCTCCACGTTGACGCAGTCGGCGCGGTGCACCGAGACACCGTTGCCGCGGGTGACGAAACCGACGATGGTGTCGCCCGGTACCGGGGTACAGCAGCGCGACAGCTTGACCCAGACGTCCTCGACGCCCTTGACGATCACGCCGGGGTCGCCCTTGGCCCGGCGGCGCGCCGCCCGGCGGTTGTCGTGGGTCGGCGTCGCCGTCTCGGCGAGGTCCTCGGTCGCGCCCTCCTCGCCGCCCAGCGCCTGCACCAGCTTCTGGACGATGTTCTGCGCCGCGACGTGGCCCTCGCCGATCGCCGCGTAGAGCGAGGAGATGTCCGGGTAGCGCATCTCGTGGGCCAGGGTGACCAGCGAGTCGCCGGTCAGGATCCGCTGGATCGGCAGGCCCTGCTTGCGCATCGCCCGGGCGATGGCGTCCTTGCCCTGCTCGATCGCCTCCTCGCGGCGCTCCTTGGAGAACCAGGCGCGGATCTTGTTGCGGGCCCGCGGCGACTTGACGAAGCCGAGCCAGTCCCGCGAGGGGCCGGCGTTCTCCGCCTTGGAGGTGAAGACCTCGACGGCGTCGCCGTTCTCCAGGGTCGACTCCAGCGGCACCAGCCGCCCGTTCACCCGGGCCCCTATGGTCCGGTAGCCGACCTCGGTGTGCACCGCGAAGGCGAAGTCCACCGGGGTGGCGCCGGCCGGCAGCGCTATGACGTCGCCCTTGGGCGTGAAGACGAAGACCTCGTTGCTGGCCAGGTCGAAGCGGAGCGACTCCAGGAACTCGCTCGGGTCCGCGGTCTCCTTCTGCCAGTCCAGCAGCTGCCGCAGCCAGGCCATCTCGTTGACGGCGCCGGCCTTGTCGTCCTTGCGGGTCTGGGTCGGGGTGTCGGTGCGCACCTTGGAGGCGCCGGCCACCGCGCGCTGCTTGTACTTCCAGTGCGCCGCGATGCCGTACTCGGCCCGGCGGTGCATGTCGAAGGTGCGGATCTGCAGCTCGACGGGCTTGCCCCCGGGACCGATCACCGTGGTGTGCAGCGACTGGTACATGTTGAACTTGGGCATCGCGATGTAGTCCTTGAACCGCCCCGGCACCGGGTTCCACCGTGCGTGGATGGTGCCCAGCGCCGCGTAGCAGTCGCGGACGGT
The DNA here is from genome assembly GCF_036322525.1 of Streptomyces sp. BE20. NCBI lineage: Bacteria > Bacillati > Actinomycetota > Actinomycetes > Kitasatosporales > Streptomycetaceae > Streptomyces > Streptomyces sp. BE20. The sequence continues at coordinate 43,006 of NZ_JAQYWW010001022.1, forward strand.
GTCGACCAGGACCCGGATGCCCACCAGGTCGTAGATCTCGGCGAAGTCCCGGCCCCGGACGATCATCTTCTGGTAGACCGAGTAGTAGTGCTTCGGCCGGCCGGTGACGGAGGCGGTGATCCGGGCACCGCGCAGGTCGCCCTGGACCTGGTCGATGACGGTGGCCAGGTACTCGTCCCGCTTGGGGGCGCGCTCGGCGACCAGCCGGACGATCTCGTCGTACATCTTGGGGTAGAGGATCGCGAAGGCGAGGTCCTCCAGCTCCCACTTGATGGTGTTCATGCCCAGCCGGTGCGCCAGCGGGGCGTAGATCTCCAGCGTCTCGCGGGCCTTCTTCTCCTGCTTCTCCCGCTTGAGGTAGCGCATGGTGCGCATGTTGTGCAGGCGGTCGGCCAGCTTGATCACCAGGACCCGGGGGTCCTTGGCCATCGCGACGACCATCTTGCGGACCGTCTCGGCCTGCGCGGCCTCGCCGAACTTCACCCGGTCCAGCTTGGTGACGCCGTCCACCAGCAGGGCCACCGAGTCGCCGAAGTCCTTGCGCAGGGTCTCCAGCCCGTAGTCGGTGTCCTCGACGGTGTCGTGCAGCAGCCCGGCCATCAGGGTCGGGGCGTCCATGCCCAGCTCGGCCAGGATGGTGGCCACGGCCAGCGGGTGGGTGATGTACGGGTCGCCGCTCTTGCGCTTCTGCCCCCGGTGCCACTTCTCGGCGACCGCGTACGCCTTCTCGATGTCGCGCAGCAGCGCCGGGTCGGCCTTCGGGTCGTTGGCCCGGATGGATCGGAAGAGCGGCTCCAGCACCGGGTTGAGTACGCTGGAGCGCTGGCCGCCGAGCCGGGCGAGGCGCGCGCGCATGCCACCGGCGGTGGACGGGCGACCCGCCGGGGCGACCTGGCGGGACGGGGTCGACGCCGGGCGTGCCGGGGTGGCCCCCGAGGGCGTGGGCCGGTTCTCGGGGGCGGCCGCAGCGGCCGTGGGCACAACCTCGTCGGGCAAGGACACTCCTCGGGGCGCTCGGCCTGCCCCTCCGCGCGGATCGCGCGACTCGCACAACCGGGAGGGGATGAATCTTCATGGTACCGAGCCGGGCGCCGGGGCGTTCGGTCGGCCGCCCCCGGACACGCACCGGACACACGACCGACACGAACGGCCCGGTCCTGTCCGGTCCTGCCCGGCCCGGAACGCCGACGGGCGGCGGCCGGATGATTCCGACCGCCGCCCGTCGCAGCGTTGACCGAGGAGGACTCAGACCGTGACCAGCGTCTCCAGCGGAGCGCCGCCCAGGTGCGGGGCCAACCGCTCGCGCCCGTCCAGGAAGCCCAGCTCCATCAGGACCACGACGCCCACGAGCTCGGCACCGGTCTCCTTCACCAGGTCCAGCGAGGCACTGATCGTCCCGCCGGTGGCCAGCACGTCGTCCACCACCAGCACCCGCTCGCCGGGCGCGAAGGCGTCGCACTGCACCTCCAGCGTCGCCGAGCCGTACTCCAGCTCGTACGAGCGGCGGTACACCTCGCCGGGGAGCTTGCCCTGCTTGCGGATCGGCACGAAGCCGAGCCCGGCCGCGAAGGCCGCCGGGGCCGCCAGCACGAAACCGCGCGCCTCCAGGCCGACCACCTTGGTCGCCCCGAGCTCCCTGGCCCGGTCCGCCAGCGCCCGGGTGAGCGCCGCGAAGGCCTCGGCGTCGGCGAGCAGCGGCGCGATGTCCTTGAACAGCACGCCCGGCTTCGGGTAGTCCGGGACGTCCCTGATCCGGCTGTTCAACAGCTCGGCCAGTGCGGTGTCGGCGGTGGTCACGAAGGGTCCTTAGGGGTCAGCGGGGATCAGCGCTTGGTGGACGGACGGCCCTTGGCACGCGTGGTGCCGGCCGCCCTGCCGCGCTGACCGACCATACCCGCCGGCTGGTCCTCGTCGGAGAAGGGCTCCCCGTCCTCGACGACGGCGTCCTTGGCCGCCTCCGCCTTGGCCTCCGCGGCGCGCCGCTGGGCGACCCGCTTGGCGAGGGCCTTCATCTCCGGCTGCTCCTCCTTCAGCTGCGCCAGCAGCGGAGTGGCGACGCAGATCGAGGAGTAGGCACCGGCCGCGAGGCCGATGAACAGCGCGAGCGAGATGTCGTTCAGCGTGCCGGCCCCGAGGAAGCCGCCACCGATGAACAGCAGCGCCGCCACCGGGAGCAGGGCGACCACCGTGGTGTTGAGCGAGCGGACCAGGGTCTGGTTGAGGCCCGCGTTGGCCGCCTCGCTGTAGGTGATCTTGTTCTGCTTCGTGAGGTCCTTGGTGTTCTCCTTCACGGTGTCGAAGACGACGACCGTGTCGTAGAGGGAGTACCCGAGGATGGTCAGGAAGCCGATCACGGTGCCCGGGGTGACCTCGAAGCCGACCAGGGCGTAGACGCCGATGGTGATCAGGAGGTCGTGGATGAGGGCGACCAGGGCGGCCACCGCCATCCGCCACTCGAAGGCGATCGCCAGGTAGATCGTCACCAGGATCATGAAGATGACCAGACCGGTGAGGGCCTTGTTGGAGATCTGCTCACCCCAGCTGGGGCCGATCACCTGGGCCTCGATCTCCTGGACCGGGACACCGAGTTCCTTCGCCAGGTTCTCGGTGATGACCGAGGAGCTGACCTTCTCCTCGGAGGAGACCTGGATGCGGATCTTGCCGTTCTCGGTCGACTGCACCAGCGGGTGCGACTCGACGATCTTGTCGACCGACTCCTGAGCCTGCGAGACCGAGAGCCCGGGCTTGGACACGGTGTAGACCGAGCCGCCCTTGAACTCGATACCGAGGTGGAGGCCCATCGCCAGGCCGATCGCGGCGACCAGGACGATCACCCCGGAGATGCTGTACCAGAGCTTGCGGCGCCCGACGAAGTCGAAGCTGACCTCGCCCTGGTAGAGCTTGTGGCCCAGATTGGAGAAGCGTGACACGGTGTCAGGCCCCCTTCACGGCGGCGGAGGACGAGGGGGTGCGACGACGGGTGCTGCGCAGCGGCGGGCGGGCACCCAGCCGCTTCGGGTCCAGGCCGGACCACGGGTGGCCGTCGGAGAAGAACTTCCGGCGCGCCAGCAGCGTGATCAGCGGCTTGGTGAAGAGGAAGATCACCACGACGTCGAGCGCGGTGGTCAGGCCCAGCGTGAACGCGAAGCCCTGCACCTTGCCGACCGAGACCACGTAGAGCACGGCGGCACAGAGGAACGAGACGAAGTCCGACACCAGGATGGTGCGCCGGGCGCGCGGCCAGGCACGCTGGACGGCCGGCCGCAGCGGGGCCCCCTCGCGGACCTCGTCACGGATGCGCTCGAAGTACACGATGAAGGAGTCGGCGGTGATACCGATCGCGACGATCGCACCGCAGATCGCCGGCAGGTTCAGCGCGAAGCCGATCCCGGCGCCGAGCAGGCTCATGATCGAGTAGGTCAGGGCCGCCGAGACGAGCAGGCCGGCGATCGAGACCAGGCCCAGACCCCGGTAGTAGACCAGCGAGTAGAGGACCACCAGGACCATGCCGATCAGGCCCGCGACCAGACCGGCCTTCAGCTGGTCGCCGCCGAGCTGCGGGGAGACGGTGGTGACGTCGCTGGTGGCGAACTCCAGCGGCAGTGCGCCGAAGCTCAGCTGGTTGGCGAGGCCCTGCGCCTCGGACTGGGTGAAGCTGCCCGAGATCACGGCCGAGCCGCCGGGGATGGCGCTGCGCACGTACGGGTGGGAGACGACCTGGCCGTCCAGCACGATGGCGAACTGGTTGGTCGGGTCGGGCTGGGTGGCCAGCTGGCCGGTGACGGCGGTGAAGGCGTCGGTGCCCTTGCCGTTGAACTGCAGCTGGACCTGCCAGCCGCCGCCCTGCTGGGTGTCGATGCTGGCCTGCGCCTTGGAGACGTCCGCGCCGAAGACCGCGACCGGGCCGAGAGCGAGCTTGTAGAAGATGCCGTTCTCGTCCTTCTGGGTGCAGGCGACGGCCGGCGCACCCTCGGACTTCTGGTGGTTCTGGCGCTGCTCGGGCTTGGTGCAGTCGAGCGCGGCGAACTCGGCGGCCAGTTCCGGCGGCACCGTGCCCGAGGTCATCGCGGCGGAGAGGTCCGGCGTGACGGGGGCGGTGGCGGGGGCACTCGGGGTACCGGTCGCGGCGGCGCCCGTGGCGGCCGCGGACGGGGTACCGGTGGCCGCGGCGCCGGTGGCGGCAGCGGTCGGGGTGGCGTCGGCCGCGAGGGCCTCGCCGACCGGCCGGCCCTGCTTGGTGGCGCTCGCGCTGGGCGCGGCGGCCGTGGTTCCGGCCGAGGCCGACGCGGCGGCGCTCGGGGTACCCGTGGCGCTCGGGGCGGCGCTGCCGCTCGCCGAGGGGGTCGCGGACGGCGCCGGGGCCTGGAGGCCGCTCGGAGCGAGGGCGAGGACCGGGCGGAAGTACAGCTTCGCGGTGGATCCGACCTGGTCGGCCGCGGTCTGCTTGTCACCGCCCTTGGGGATGTTGACGATGATGTTCTGGTCGCCCTGGGTCTGGACCTCCGCCTCGGAGACACCCATCCCGTTGACCCGCTGCTCGATGATCCCGGTGGCGATGTCCATGTTGGACTTGTTGATCGCCTTGGGGTCGGTCGACTTCGCGCTCAGCGTGATGCTGGTGCCGCCTGCGAGGTCGATCCCGAGGCGGGGCTTGGTGTGACCCGTCCCGAACATGAGGGCGACCAGTCCGACGGTGACGACCAGGATGAGGGCCAGCGCCCTCCCTGGGTAGCCGTCGCGCGGGCGCGACTTGGGTGTTGCCACCTTGCTCGTTTCTCCCTGTCCATGCCACTTCCCCCCACCGGACCCCGCCCTGCGCGTGGCTGGACGGGGTGTGGCGGAACTGCGGCCCTGAGTCCTGTGGGCTCGCGGCGATTCGCCGCGCGGCCGGGCGGGTGCCCGACCGTACTACTTGCTCGCGGGAGCCCCGCCCTCGGCCTCGGCCTTCTCGGCGCCGTCCTTGCTGAGCGACAGCGGCTTCTCGTCCGCCGGCTCGATCTCGGCGTCCTCGTCGGAGGCCTCGGACAGCTCGTCGTCGACCGGGCGGCCGTTGATGATCGCGTCGTACTCCGCGGGGTCCAGCACGGCGGCGATCGCGCTCTTGGTGAAGTAGGCGACCACGCCGGGCGCGATCTCCAGCTCGACGGTCTCGTCGTTGACCGCCTTCACCTGGGCGTACAGGCCGCCGATGGTGCGCACCCCCGCCCCTGGCTCCAGCGCGGTCTGCATCTTCTGCATCTGCTGCTGGCGCTTCTTCTGCGACCGGAACATGAGCACGATCGCGATGATCGGGAGGAGAAGGATGATGAGGTTCACTGCAGCCAGGGTCCTTAGCGGGCCGCCGGCCGGCGGCCTGTGTGGTATTGGTCGTCCCGTCGGGTGAGAGGGGCGGTCCGGCGGAGTCTAGGCGACCCCGAACTGATCGGACAACGCCAAGCATCGCATCCTGCCGCCGAAAGTGGCGACCCTCCGCCTGCACAGTTTCCCGGGACTTCCCCCACGACTTCTCCGACTGCCCCCGGCGCGGGCGTGCACGGTGCACACACGCTCCGACCTCACCCGTTCAGCCCTGTTCCGGCCGGAAAAGGTCCGGTTGTGCCGGTACGGCCCCCCTGGTGGTCTGGACCGGCGGGGTGAGACCGAGGTGCTGCCAGGCGGCGGCGGTGGCGATCCGCCCGCGCGGTGTCCGGGCCAGCAGACCCTCGCGGACCAGGAAGGGTTCGGCCACCTCCTCGACCGTCTCGGACTCCTCCCCCACCGCGACGGCCAGGGTCGACAGCCCGACCGGGCCGCCGCCGAACAGCCGCAGCAGCGCGTCCAGCACCGCACGGTCAAGCCGGTCCAGCCCGCGGGCGTCGACCTCGTAGACGTCCAGCGCGTGGCGGGCGATCTCCACCGTGACGACGCCGTCGTGCCGGACCTGGGCGTAGTCGCGGACCCGGCGCAGCAGCCGGTTGGCGATGCGCGGGGTGCCCCGGGAGCGGCCGGCGATCTCGGCGGCGCCGGCCGTGTCGATCTCGACGTCCAGCAGGGCGGCCGAGCGGTGCACCACGCGCTGGAGCTCGGCCGGGGCGTAGAACTCCATGTGCCCGGTGAAGCCGAACCGGTCACGCAGCGGCGGCGGCAGCAGTCCGGCCCGGGTGGTGGCGCCGACCAGGGTGAAGGGCGGCAGCTCCAGCGGGATGGCGGTGGCGCCCGGGCCCTTGCCGACGATCACGTCGACCCGGAAGTCCTCCATCGCCATGTAGAGCATCTCCTCGGCGGGCCGGGACATCCGGTGGATCTCGTCGAGGAAGAGCACCTCGCCCTCGGTCAGCGAGGAGAGGATCGCCGCGAGGTCACCGGCGTGCTGGATCGCCGGACCGGAGGTGATCCGGATCGGTGCGCCCAGCTCGGCGGCGATGATCATCGACAGGGTGGTCTTGCCCAGCCCGGGCGGACCGCTGAGCAGCACGTGGTCAGGGGCGGCGCCACGCTGACGGGCGGCCTGGAGCACCAGTGACAGTTGCTCGCGCACCCGCTCCTGGCCGATGAACTCGTCGAGCTGCCGGGGCCGCAGCGCCGCCTCGACGGCCTGGTCCTCACCGTCGGCGGCTCCCGCCACGAGCCGGTCGGTCGGGTCGGAGTCGTACGGGCTCATGCCCTCTCCCCGCTCCGCTCGCCGGCGGTGTCACCGGCGCCCCTCTGGGTGGTTCGCGCGCTCACTTGGTGCGGGCTCCAATGTCGACAAGGTGACAGGTGGTCAGATCGGTAGGGCGGTAGGGCGGTAGGGCGACCGCGGGTCCCCGGTCGGCGTGCCCGGTCAGCGCGCCCGGTTGAGCGAGCGCAGGGCGGACCGCAGCAGGGTGCCGACGTCCGGGACGGCCTGTGCCTCGGCCTCCGGGGTGACGACGGTGACCGCCTCGTCCGCCTCGCGCGGCGCGTAGCCGAGGCCGACCAGGGCCGCGTGCAGCTGCTCGCCCCACGGCGCAGGCCCGGTGGCGATCGGCTTCTGCGCCGGGACGCTGCCGTGCGGGGCGCCCAGCTTGTCCTTGTACTCCAGCAGCAGCTTGGCGGCCTTGGCCTTGCCGATACCGGGGACGGCGATCAGCGCCTTCTCGTTGCCCGCGGCGACGGCGGTGCGCAGCGCGTCCGGGCTGTGCACGCCGAGCATCGCCTGGGCGAGCCGGGGTCCGACACCGGGCGCGGCCTGGAGGATCTCGAAGACCGCGCGCTCGTCGTCGTCGGCGAAGCCGTAGAGGGTGAGCGAGTCCTCCCGGACGACCAGCGAGGTGGCGAGCCGTGCGGGCTCCCCGGGACGCAGTCCGGCTGCGGTGGCCGGGGTGACCTGGACGGCCATCCCCACGCCGCCGACCTCGACGACGACGGTGGAGCCGCTGATCACGGCCACCGGTCCCTGGACGAAGGCGATCATCGGGCGGCTCCTCGGGTGGGACGGGCGGAGTACGGGCGGGCGGCGGGCGCCTTCGCGGGCGCCGCCCCGGCAGCGGCCGTCTTCGGGGCCGCCTTGGCGAGCGCGGCGGCGATCCGGTCGGTGGCGCCGCCGCGCCAGATGTGGCAGATGGCCAGCGCCAGCGCGTCGGCGGCGTCGGCCGGTTTGGGCGGGGCGTCCAACCGCAGCAGCCGCTGCACCATGGCGGTGACCTGGGCCTTGTCGGCCCGGCCGGAGCCGGTCACGGCGGCCTTGACCTCGCTCGGCGTGTGCAGGGTGACCGGTATGCCGCGCCGGGTGGCGCAGAGCATGGCGACGGCGCTGGCCTGCGCGGTGCCCATCACGGTGCGCACGTTGTGCTGGGCGAAGACCCGCTCGACGGCGACCAGGTCGGGCCGGTGCTCGTCGAGCCAGCTCTCGATGCCCTGCTCGACCAGCAGCAACCGGTGCCCGATCTCGGCGTCGGCCGGCGTGCGCACCACCCCGACCCCGATCATCCGCAGCGGCCGGCCGGGCGCGCCGTCGACCACGCCGACCCCGCACCTGGTCAGCCCCGGGTCCACACCCAGTACCCGCACTCCTGCCCCGCCTCTCGCTAACCCGCCGCTCGTCCGCGGGCACTGCGACCCGCCGCGACCGGCGGCAACCTGCGAAGGCTACCGCCCGGGTCGGACAACGGCTCGAACGACACCGGCCCGGTGGTCGTGGGACCACCGGGCCGGGACGTGGGTCCGATCACTCGGCGTCGAGCTGCGCACCGACCTCGTCGCTGATGTCGAAGTTGGCGAAGACGTTCTGCACGTCGTCGCTGTCCTCCAGGGCGTCGATCAGCTTCAGGATCTTGCGGGCGCCCTCGACGTCCACCTCGACCTGCATGCTCGGGAGGAAGTTGGCCTCGGCCGAGTCGTAGTCGACGCCCGCGTCCACCAGGGCGGTGCGGACGGCGACCATCTTGGAGGCCTCGGAGACGATCTCGAAGGAGTCGCCGAGGTCGTTGATCTCCTCGGGCTCCTGGTCGAGGACGACCTCGAAGAGCTTGTCCTCGTCCACGCCGTCCGCCTTGGGGACGATCACGACGCCCTTGCGGGTGAACAGGTAGGACACCGAGTTCGGGTCGGCCATCGAGCCGCCGTTGCGGGTCATCGCCACGCGCACGTCGGAGGCGGCACGGTTGCGGTTGTCGGTGAGGCACTCGATGAGCACCGCGACGCCGTTCGGGCCGTAGCCCTCGTACATGATCGTCTGGTAGTCGGCGCCGCCGGCCTCCAGGCCACCGCCGCGCTTGACGGCGCGGTTGATGTTGTCGATCGGGACCGAGCTCTTCTTGGCCTTCTGGATGGCGTCGTAGAGCGTCGGGTTGCCGGCCGGGTCGGGACCGCCGGTGCGCGCCGCCACCTCGATGTTCTTGATCATCTTGGCGAAGAGCTTGCCGCGCTTGGCGTCGATCACGGCCTTCTTGTGCTTGGTGGTAGCCCACTTAGAGTGGCCGGACATCGCCAGCTCCTTTACGTCGCCAAAGGGAAATGAACAGATGAGATCTTACCGGTGCCGCCACCGGTCCCTCGCACACGGTCACCGGTGGACCGTCACGCGGCGGGCGGTCACGCGGCGGCGAGGTGCTCCTCGACCATCCGCACGAAGTAGGCGTGCACCCGGTGGTCGCCGGTGAGCTCGGGGTGGAACGAGGTGGCCAGCAGGTTGCCCTGGCGCACCGCCACGATCCGGCTCTCCGGGCCGTCGGCGGCGGGCAGCTCGGCCAGCACCTGAACGCCGGCGCCGACCCCCTCCACCCAGGGGGCGCGGATGAAGACGCCGTGCACCGGCGCGTCGTCCAGACCCTGGAAGACGACACCCGACTCGAAGGACTCGTTCTGCCGCCCGAAGGCGTTGCGGCGCACGGTCATGTCGATGCCGCCCACCGTCTCCTGGTCCTCGCGCCCGTCCAGGATCTTGTCGGCCAGCATGATCATGCCCGCGCAGGTGCCGTACACCGGCATGCCGGCGGCCACGCGCTCGCGCAGCGGGTCCATCACGCCGAACAGCAGCGCCAGCTTGGACATCGTGGTGGACTCCCCACCGGGGATCACCAGGGCGTCGACCCCGGCCAGCTCCTCGGCACGGCGGACCGGGCGGGCCAGCGCGTCGGCCTCGGCCAGCGCGACCAGGTGCTCGCGGACGTCACCCTGCAGGGCGAGGACGCCGATCACTGGAGTGGACACTCTCACTACCTCTTCAGACTCTCGTTCGGACGACGCGCAGCGGCCCGCCGCGCAGATGGTCACACCGCGCGGCGGGCCGTCCGGCGGGACTACCAGCCGCGGTTGGCGTAGCGCTCGCTCTCCGGCAGGGTGTCGCAGTTGATGCCGACCATGGCCTCGCCCAGGTTGCGGGAGGCGTCGGCGATGATCTTCGGGTCGTCGAAGAAGGTGGTCGCCTTGACGATCGCGGCGGCACGCTTCGCCGGGTCACCCGACTTGAAGATGCCGGAGCCGACGAAGACGCCCTCGGCGCCCAGCTGACGCATCAGCGCGGCGTCGGCCGGGGTGGCCACACCACCGGCGGAGAACAGCACGACCGGCAGCTTGCCGAGCTCGGCGACCTCCTTGACCAGCTCGTACGGGGCGCGCAGGTCCTTGGCGGCGGCGAACAGCTCGTTGTTGTCGAAGCCGCGGAGCCTGGCGATCTCGTTCTTGATCTGGCGCAGGTGGCGAACGGCCTCGACGACGTTGCCGGTACCGGCCTCACCCTTGGAGCGGATCATGGCCGCGCCCTCGGCGATGCGGCGCAGCGCCTCGCCCAGGTTGGTGGCACCACAGACGAAGGGGGTCGTGAAGGCCCACTTGTCGGAGTGGTTGACCTCGTCGGCCGGGGTCAGCACCTCGGACTCGTCGATGTAGTCGACACCGAGCGACTGCAGGACCTGGGCCTCGACGAAGTGGCCGATCCGGGACTTGGCCATGACCGGGATGGAGACCGCCTCGATGATCTCCTCGATCATGTTCGGGTCCGACATCCGCGCGACGCCGCCGTCCTTGCGGATGTCCGCCGGGACCCGCTCGAGCGCCATGACGGCGACAGCGCCGGCGTCCTCGGCGATCTTGGCCTGCTCGGCGTTGACCACGTCCATGATCACACCGCCCTTGAGCTGCTCGGCCATGCCGCGCTTGACCCGGGCGGTACCGATCTGCGGCTGGTCTGCGGTGGTGGGGGTGGTGGACACGTGAGACCTCACTCGAAGATGAACCAGTGCTATCGCCCTATGGTAGGCGGAAGAAACGGCGCCTCCATGCGCCACCCGGTCCAGCCCGACCGTCGGGTTACGACAAACAGGCCGGATCCGGCCCCCCGCTCCGACGGGCTAAAGAGCGGACACCCGGACGTGTCCGACACGCCCCGCAAAGAACCGTCCGGGAAGAGGTGTCCGGAAAGGGACACCCCTAGGAGCCCCCCTGCGGGATGCCTTCCCGAGGGCGCCCCGAGGCCCCGGCCCCGGGGGAACCGGCCCCGCAAGGCGCGCGCGAGGCCCCCCGCCGACGGCCCGCCCTACGAGGGCGAGCCCTCCGGCGTCAGCGCCGCCGGCGGCGCGTCGTCCATCTCGAAGGCCATCGGGAACGGGGCCTTGCCCGCGAGCCGGAAGTACCTCACCAGCCGGTGCTCACGCACCGCCCGGGCCGCCCGCACCGCGTCGTTGTGGAACCGCCGCGCCATCGGCACCCGCCGCGCCGCCGCCGTCAGGTCCTTGACCGCCTCCTCGCCGCCCGGTTCGGCCACCAGCACGGCGACCTGCTCCGGGTCGGCGAACACCGCCCGCAGCGCCAGACTCAACTGGCTCTCCGCCACCTCGCGCTGCTCGTCCTCCGCCTGCCGGGCCGCGTGCGCGGCGTCCAGCAGCAGCAACGAGGCCGCCGGGTCCAGCAGCGAGGACGTGGCCAGCTCGACCGCCACCGACGCCCGGCGGACCAGCTGCGCGTCCAGCGCCGCGCGGGCGGCGTCGATCCGGGCGTGCAGCCGGTCCAGCCGGCCGGCCGTCCAACTCAGATACATGCCGAACAGCACCACGGCCACGCCGGCCCAGATCCAGGTAGTCACGGGGCGCTACGCTACCGGGTGCTCCCGGTTCACCCCTCGATCGCCGTGTTGCGGTACACCTCGCGGTCCATGTCCCGGACGTCCACCGCCAGGTGCAGCCGCTCCCCCGGCGCCGGCGCGACGTGCTCGGCCAGCAGCGCCAGGACCCCCTCGGTGAGCGCCGTCTTCGCCTCCGGGCCGCGCCCCGGGAAGATCGCGAACTGCACGAACACCTGCGCCTCGGGGCGCTCGCTCTCCCCCACCACGATCTCCGGATCGTTCCGGCGGAAGATCGTCTTGCACCCCTCGGGCTTCGCGGCGATCGTCTCCACCGCCAGCCGGTTGATCGCCAGGCCCAGCGCCCGGCGGTCGAAGGAGCCGTCCAGGCTCGGCGAGTAGTCGACGGAGATCTGCGGCATCGGATGCCTCCAGTACGCGGGAACGGGTCTGGCAGACCCTAACCGCGGCAGGCCCCCGGGCAATCCCCGCACCGGGCCCGGACCGGCCCCGGTGCCCCGGGCTCAGTCCCGGGCCAGCCCGAACCGGCCCCACCGGCCGCCGCGCTCGTCCGCCTCGACCACCGCCGCGGCCCCCGACGCCACCGTCTCGTACACGGCCAGGATGTCCGCGCCCACCGTCGACCAGTCGAACCGCCGCACGTGCCGGGACGCCGCCCCGCTCAGCTCCCGCAACCGCTGCGGATCCGCCAGCAGCCGCAGCGCCGACCGGGCCAGCGCGTCCGCGTCCTCCACCGGGAACAGCTCGCCGGCGTCCCCGCCGTCCAGCACCTGCTTGAACGCGTCCAGGTCGCTGGCGAGCACCGGCGCACCCGCCGACATCGCCTCGACCAGGATGATCCCGAAGCTCTCGCCGCCGGTGTTCGGCGCCACGTACAGATCGACGCTGCGCAGCAGCCGGGCCTTCTCCCGGTCGCTCACCATGCCGAGGAACTCCACCTGCGCCCGGACCTCCGGCGCCAGGCCCGCGGCCGCCTCCTCCTCGTCGCCCTTGCCCGCCACCAGCAGCCGCACCCCCGGCCGCTCGGCCAGGATCCGCGGCATCGCCGCCAGCAGGGTCGGCAGGCCCTTGCGCGGCTCGTTGATCCGGCCGACGAACCCGATCGTGCCGGGCTCCCCGCGCTCCGCCCCGCCGGTCCAGCGGTCGTCCGGCTCCGCCTCGGCGAAGAACCCCACGTCCACGCCGTTCGGGATCACCACCGCGTCGCCGCCCAGGTGCTCCACCAGCGTCCGGCGCGCGTACTCGCTCACCGCGATCCGGGCCCGCATCTTCTCCAGCCCGGGCTGGAGGATCGGCGAGGCCGCGATCATCGCCCGCGACCGCGGGTTCGACGTGTGGAAGGTGCCCACCATCGGCCCGGACGCCGACCAGGCGGCCAGCATCGACAGGCTCGGCGCCGCCGGCTCGTGCACGTGCAGGATGTCGAACCGCTCCTCGTGCAGCCACCGCCGCACCCGGGCCGCCGACAGCAGGCCGAAGCTCAGCCGCGCCACCGAGCCGTTGTACGGCACCGCCATCGCCCGACCCGCCGAGACCACGTACGGCGGCAGCGCCTCGTCGTCCTCGGCCGGGGCCAGCACCGACACCGCGTGGCCCAGGCCGATCAGATGCTCGGCGAGGTCCCGGATGTGGAACTGCACCCCGCCGGGGACGTCCCAGTCGTACGGGCAGACGATGCCGATCTTCACAGGTCTCCTCATGCTCCTTCGGGCGGGCCTCCGGGCGGGCCGTCAGGCCCCGGAGGCCTCGGCGGTGGGCTCCTCGACGGGACGACCCACCGGACGGGCCGGTGCCCCCACCGTCTCACGGACGGGCAGGTCGGCCAGCCAGAACCGTTGCAGCATGTGCCAGTCCTCGGGGTGCTCGCGGATCGCGTCCTCCCAGACCGCCGCCATCGCCTGCGTCATCACCCGGGTCTTCTCCTTGCGGTCGCCCTCGGCGGGCACCGCGATCTCCGGGTGGATCTGCGCCCGGAGCATCGTGCCCTCGTACCAGAGCGACACCGGCATCAGCGCCGCACCGGTCCGCTGGCAGAGCGCCGCCGGGCCCGCCGGCATCCTGGTCGCCTCGCCGAAGAACGACACCTCGACGCCGGCCTCGGACAGGTCACGGTCCCCCACCAGGCAGACCAGCTTCCCCTCCCGCAGCCGCCGCGCCAGCGTGCCGACCACGTTCACCGAGCCGCCGGTCAGCGCCAGCACCTCCATGCCCAGGCTCTCGCGGAACGCCACGAACCGGTCGAACAGCCGCTCCGGCTCCAACCGCTCCGCGACCGTCGTGAACGGGAAGCCCTCCAGCGCCACCCAGGCGCCCGCCAGGTCCCAGTTGCCCATGTGCGGCAGCGTGATCACCGCGCCGCGCCCCGACTCCAGCGTCTCCCGCAGCTGGTCGAAGCCGTCCACCCGGACGTCCCGGGCCACCCGCTGCCGGCTCCACACCGGCAGCCGGAAGGACTCCAGCCAGTACCGCATGTACGAGCGCATCCCCGCCCGCGACAGCTCCCGCAGCTGCGCCTCGTCCGCCCCCGGGCGCACCCGCAGCAGATTCGCCTCCAGCTGCAGCACCCGCGGGCCGCGCCGCCGCCACGCGTAGTCCGCCAGCCGGTCGAACAGCCCTCGCGCCACCGGCTCGGGCAGGTGCTTGAGCACGCCCCAGCCCGTCGCGTACGCCGCGTACACCAGTCGGTCCTTCACCGCAGGCCCGCCCCTTCAGCTCCCGGCCGCCACGCGGTCCGCCTCGAACGCCTCACGGCGCACGGTCACCATCCGCTGGACCACCGTCACCAGGCTGCCGGCCGCCACCAGCCACAGCGCCACCGGCAGCAGCCACTCCACGTACGGCACCCCGAACGTGGCCAGACCCGCCACACCGGCCGCCACCAGGCTGATCACCAGCCGCTCGGCCCGCTCCACCAGTCCCGAGACGTCACAGGGCAGCCCCTGGCTCTCGGCCCGGGCCTTGGTGTACGACACCACCAGCCCGCTCGCCAGGCAGAACACCGCCACCGCGCAGAGCAGGTCGTTGTCACCCTTGCCCGCGTACCACATGGCCAGACCGCCGAAGACCGCCGCATCGGCGACCCGGTCCAGCGTCGAGTCCAGGAACGCCCCCCACTTGGTGGACCGCCCCAGCTGCCGGGCCATGTTCCCGTCGACCAGGTCCGAGAAGATGAACAGCGTGATCGTGACGGTGCCCCAGAAGAACTCCCCCCGCGGGAAGAACACCAGCGCACCCGTCACCGAACCGGCCGTACCGACCAGCGTCACCGTGTCGGGACTCACACCCAGCCGGATCAGGAACGCGGCGAACGGGGTCAGGACACGTGTGAAGAAGGCACGCGCGTATTTGTTCAGCATGGCCTTCCGGACCGCTCCGATCTGCCTGGTACCCGCCTGCGGCCAGAGTGCGCGGCAGACGACCGAATGGATCAGCCCACCCGGCGCACCCATGGTAGCCACGCCGGGGAACCGACCCCGCCCACGCACCGCCCGACCGGCCCCCGTGTGCCCCCGGCACCGGCCGTCCCGGCACCCGCACCCCGCCGACCCGGCGCGCGCGGACCGTCGCACCTAGACTTTCACCGTCAGTCTCGGCGCGACGGGAGGAGACCCCGATGCCCGACCGCAGCACCGCCCGAGCCGGCCAGGCACCCGCCGTGACCGGACCTCGCGACCTGCGCAACGTCGTCCTCATCGGCTGCGCCGGCGTGGGCAAGACCACCCTCGCCGAATCCCTCGCCCACGCCGCGGGCTCCGTCGGGCGCCCCGGCCGCGTCGCCGACGGCACCACCGTCGCCGACCACGAGCCCGTCGAGCACCAGCAGCAGCGCTCCGTCCAGCTCTCGGTCCTCCCCCTCGCCTGGAACGGCGTCAAGATCAACCTGATCGACCCGCCCGGCCACCCCGACTTCGCCGCCGAGCTGCACGCCGCCGTGCACGCGGCCGACGCCGCCGTGTTCGTCGTCTCCGCCACCGACCCGGTCACCGCCCCCACCCGCGCCCTCTGGCGCGAGTGCGCCGCCGAGGGCATCCCCCGCGCCATCGCCGTCGCCAAGCTCGACGTCGCCCGCAGCAGCTTCGACGACATCCTCGCCGCCTGCCACGACGCCTTCGGTCTCGGACCCGACACCCTCCGGCCGCTCTTCCTGCCCGTCCACCACGACGGGCACCCCGACGGCAGCGTCGACCTGCTCACCGGCCACACCTACGGACGGACCGAGCCGCTGCCGGACACCGCCCCGGCCCGCGAGAGCCTCGTCGAGGCCATCTCCGGCCAGGACGACACCCTCATGGAGCGCTACCTCTCCGGCGACCCCCTCGACACCGACGCCCTCGAAGCGGGCCTGCGCCGCGAAGTCCTCGCGTGCGCCCTCCACCCCGCCGTCCCCACCAGCGAGAACGGCCTCGGTGCCACCGAACTCCTGGACCTGATCGCCGCGTCCTTCCCGGACCCCACCGAACGCACCCGCCCCGCCCCCGAGTGCGACCCCGACGCCCCCCTCGCCGCCCAGGTCGTCCGCGTCACCGGCGACGCCTACGTCGGCCGGATCAGCCTCCTCCGGCTCTACGCCGGCACCCTGCGCCCCGACACCCGGATCCACCTCGCCGGCCCCGACCACCCCGCCGACCAGGACACCGAGGAGCGCGTCACCGCCCTCACCAGCCCCTTCGGCAAACTCCAGCGCCCCGTCCCGCACGCCGTCGCCGGGGACCTCGTCTGCGCCGCCAAGCTGACCACCGCCCGGGCCGGCGACACCGCCCACGACCCCGGCCACCCCGTGAAGCTCGACGGCTGGACCCTCCCCGAACCGCTGCTCCCGATCGCCGTCGAGGCCCACAGCAAGGCCGACGACGACAAGCTCTCCCAGGCGCTCACCCGGCTCGCCGCCGAGGACCAGGCCCTCCGGCTGGAGCAGAACCCCGACACCCACCAGCTCGTCCTCTGGTGCACCGGCGAGGCCCACGCCGAGGTCGTCCTCGACCGCCTCCGCACCCGGCACAACGTCCACGTCGACACCGTGGAACACCGGGTGGCCCTGCGCGAGACCTTCGGCACCGCCGCCGCCGGCCACGGCCGCCTCGTCAAGCAGTCCGGCGGCCACGGCCAGTACGCCATCTGCGAGCTGGAGGTCGAACCCCTGCCGGCCGGTTCCGGCTTCGAGTTCAAGGAGCACGTCGTCGGCGGCGCCGTCCCCCGGCACTTCATCCCCTCCGTGGAGAAGGGCGTCCGCGCCCAGCTCGCCAAGGGCGTCTCCACCGGACACCCGCTCGTCGACATCCGGGTCACCCTCACCGACGGCAAGGCGCACTCCGTCGACTCCTCCGACTCGGCCTTCCAGACCGCCGCCGCCCTCGCCCTGCGCGACGCCGCCGAGCACGCCGTCATCCGGCTGCTCGAACCCGTCGCCGCGGTCGGCATCCTGCTCCCCGACGACTACCTCGGCGCCGTCCTCGGCGACCTCTCGGCCCGCCGCGGCCGCGTCCTCGGCACCGAGACCGCGGGCCCCGGCGTCACCCTGCTCCGCGCCGAGGTCCCCGAGCTCGAACTCGCCCGCTACCCCGTCGACCTGCGCTCGCTCACCCACGGCACCGCCGGGTTCAGCCGCGCCCACCTGCGCCACGAACCGATGCCCGCCGCGCTCGCCGCCCGCTTCACCGGGAAGGACTGACCACCGAAACGCGCAGGCCGAGTCGGCGGGCCGAGCGCCGGGGCGGGCCGCCCCGGTCCGCCGGCCGTCGGCCCGTCAGGCGTCGGTGTCGCCCCGCCCGTCGGGCGCGGCGGCGGCCGGGCGCTGCGGCAGTGCACAGGCCGGCGTCCCGCCCGGCATCCGGTGCCGGTTCCTCGCCACCCACCGGTAGGCCAGCGCCGCGACCGGCCGCACCGGCGCCGACGCCAGGACTCCGCCCAGGTAGGCCCACGCCCCGCCCGAGCGCAGCAGCAGCCGCGCCACCGCCTGCGCCCCGCCGTAGACGCGGCCGGCCGGGGTCACCCAGAGCAGCTCGCGCTCCGCGCGCTCCCAGGACACCTCCCCGCGCCCCCCGGCCGCCCCGTCCAGGCCGGCGAGGTCCGCGAACTGGAACGGCACCGCGTCCCAGCCGCCCGACGCCAGGGTCTGCCGCAGGTACCGCTCGGCCCAGTTCTTGCAGGTCGTGCAGAACGCGCAGTCCCCGTCGAAGACCAGCACCGGATCCCTCACCACCACGTTGTTCATACCGTCATCGTGCACCATCCGACGCCGCCGCCGGCGGACAGGGCAGCCGGGGTCCGCCCCGGCGCATCGCGCTCCCGAAACCTGGGCATCATGCCCCACAGGTCCACCATGGCCCGATCGTGACGGCACTTCAGACGATCATCCACACAGCGGCACCACGGCACGGTAATCTGCCGCAGGACAAGGGGAGGAGGGGACGCCACCGTGACGACACTCGACATGACCCCGGGTGCGCAGATACCCCGGACCGACGTCGGCCCGCAGACCGCCGGCACGCAGGCACTCTCCTCGGCCGCGTACCGCGACGGCAAGCTCGCCGACGACGCCGGCAAGCTCGACGGAGCCACCGCGAAGAAGGGCCGCTTCGCCCTCTTCGCCCCCAACTTCGGCGAGGCCTTCAGCAAGGCGCTCATCTCCCGCGCGCTCGGCGGCGACCGCAAGCCCCTGGTCCCCGCCTTCGGCGTCGAGACCCGCCAGGTCGTCGAGCACTGCCTCGCCGCCGAGGAGATCCGCCGCAACCGCGACCGGCAGCTGTCCACCATCTCCGTCGTCACCGGCGTGCTCTGCCTGCCCGGCGCCCTCGTCTGGCTGGGCGCCTTCCAGCTCCGTGCCTGGCTCCGGCGCGACAACCCCAAGAACGCCGGCGTGTACGGGGCCGTCGTCCTCGTCCTCGTCGCCGCCCTCGCCGCCCTGCTCGCGATCAAGCCCCCGGTCGGCGGCGTCCTCGGCATCTACCTGCGCCTGGTCATGCTCGCCCCGGTCATCGGCTGGTACCTCGCGAAGCGCATCGTCGAACGCACCGCCGTCGACCTGCGCGCCCGCTGGCTGCAGCTGGTCGAGGGCAACGCCGTCGCCGCGACCGTCCCGATGGCCGTCCCGCGCGACGACCTCGACAAGAAGGCCGCCGACCTGCGGGCCAAGCTCGGCCGGCTGGACTCCGAGCAGGAGACCAACATCCAGCACTACGCCGGCCCCAAGGGCATCCTCGGCGTCGGCCGCCGCTGGGGCGAGTGGAAGCTCATCGACACCCTGCGCCCCGCCGAGGGCCAGATCGACTTCCGCCAGTTCCACCCCTGGGACCTCGTCCGGAAGATCTCCGGACACCTCAAGTCGCTCGGCATCAGCGAGGTCGCCAACAGCGGGATGCCCGGCGTCCGGGTCAAGCAGTGGGTCGTCTTCGAGGTCGGCGAGAGCGCCGACGAGATCAGCCGCCCCGGCGGCGCCGACATGGACGGCGACCACATGCGCGACTTCGCCGTCCAGGCGGTCGCCGACAAGCAGACCTTCGGCGGCGGCCCCCGCCACTACCTCGCCACCCAGTTCATCACCCACGACGGCAAGCTCGTCCTGACCTTCACCGTCACCGTGGTGCTGCTCGCCAACACCCTCAACATCACCGTCGCCGGCTACGCCCTCGGCCCGATCAACGGCTTCTTCTTCGACAAGCCCAAGGCCAAGGAGAAGTCGGTCGCCAAGACCGTGCGGTTCTGGGAGGAGCGCACGGTCAAGCTCCCGCTGATCGACAACGACGAGGTCGTCCGGCAGGCCGTCCGCGCGCCCTTCTACCGGATGCCCGCCCTGCTCGGCTGGCTCGGCGGCGGCCTCGGCCTGCCCGAGCCCTTCGGCCTGCGGCACATCTGGGCCGGCCTGCCGTGGGGCACCCGCACCATGGCCGACAACGCGCTCAACTCGGCCCACCCGGTGCTCGGCGCCGTCCACACCGCCACCCTGGAGTTCCTCGCCGAGCACGACCTGGACACCGACCGCGCCTTCAAGGGCCGCGCCGCCGGGCTCAAGGCCGAGGCCCAGGGCAGCCGCCCGTTCAAGGTCGACCACTACGACGCCGGCTGACGGCCGCACCGGGCACGACGGGGCCCTGCCGACACACGGTCGGCAGGGCCCCGGTCCGTCCCGGCTCAGTCCTGCGGCCAGGCCTCCGCCAGCATCTTGCGGGTGTCCGCCAGCAGTTGCGGCAGCACCTTGGTGTGGCCGACCACCGGCATGAAGTTGGTGTCCCCGCCCCAGCGGGGCACCACGTGCTGGTGCAGGTGCGCCGCGATCCCGGCACCTGCCGCCGTCCCCTGGTTCATCCCGATGTTGAAGCCGTGCGCGCCCGAGGCCGCGCGCAGCGCCGTCATCGCCTTCTTGGTGAACACCGCCAGCTCGGCCGTCTCCGCCTCGTCCAGCTCGGTGTAGTCCGCCGCGTGCCGGTACGGGACCACCATCAGGTGACCGCCGTTGTACGGGTAGAGGTTGAGCACCGCGTACACGGAGCCGCCGCGTGCGACGACCAGCCCGTCCTCGTCGCTCAGCGACGGAATCGAGCAGAACGGGCAACCGTCGTCCGGAGCCGGGCCGGTGGGCTTGTTCTCGCCCTGGATGTAGGCCATCCGATGGGGGGTCCACAGGCGGCGGAAGCCGTCCGGCTCGCCGACGCCCCGCTGCAGTTCCGGCTCAGTCGTCATGCTGATCAGCATATTCGCCCGGCCGTTCTTGCAAAGCAGCGCGGGGCAGACTCCCGAGGAGCCCGCCCCGCGCTCACGCGTGACCGTGGTGTCACACCTGGATGCGGCGCTCCACGGCGTCCACGATCTCGGCGACCGCGTCGGCCACCGGGACGCCGTTCTTCTGCTCGCCGTTGCGGTAGCGGAAGGACACCGCACCCGCCTCGACGTCGTCGTTGCCGGCGATCAGCATGAACGGGGTCTTGCTCTTCTGGGCGTTGCGGATCTTCTTCTGCATCCGGTCGTCCGAGGTGTCGACCTCGACCCGGATGCCGCGCTTCTTCAGCTCGGCCGCGACCTCCAGCAGGTACGGCACGTGCTCGTCGGTGATCGGGATGCCGGTCACCGTGACCGGGGCCAGCCACGGCGGCATGGCACCGGCGTAGTGCTCCAGCAGCACCGCGAAGAACCGCTCGATCGAGCCGAACAGCGCCCGGTGGATCATGACCGGCCGCTGGCGCGAGCCGTCCGCCGCGGTGAACTCCAGGTCGAAGCGGTCGGGCAGGTTGAAGTCCAGCTGGATGGTGCTCATCTGCCAGGTACGACCGATGGCGTCCTTCGCCTGCACCGAGATCTTCGGGCCGTAGAAGGCCGCGCCGCCCGGGTCCGGCACCAGCGGCAGGCCCTGCTTCTCGGCCACGGCGGCGAGGACGGCGGTGGCCTCCTCCCACGCGTCGTCCGAGCCGACGAACTTCTCCGGGTCCTTGGTGGACAGCTCCAGGTAGAAGTCGTTCAGGCCGTAGTCGCGCAGCAGGTTGAGCACGAAGGTGAGCGTCGAGTCGAGCTCGTCGGCCATCTGCTCACGGGTGCAGTAGATGTGCGCGTCGTCCTGGGTGAAGCCGCGGGCGCGGGTCAGGCCGTGCACCACGCCGGACTTCTCGTACCGGTACACCGTGCCGAACTCGAAGAGACGCAACGGCAGTTCGCGGTACGAGCGGCCACGCGCGTCGAAGATCAGGTTGTGCATCGGGCAGTTCATCGGCTTGAGGTAGTAGTCCACGCCCTCGTCGAGCTGCATGGGCGGGTACATGCCGTCCGCGTACCAGTCGAGGTGGCCGCTCTTCTCGAAGAGCTTCCCCTTGGTGGCGTGCGGGGTGTAGACGAACTCGTAGCCCTCCTCCTCGTGCCGGCGGCGCGAGTAGTCCTCCATGGCGCGGCGGATGATGCCGCCCTTGGGGTGGAAGACGGCGAGGCCGGAGCCGATCTCCTCGGGGATGGAGAAGAGGTCGAGCTCGCTGCCGAGCTTGCGGTGGTCGCGCTTGGCGGCCTCCTCCAGGAACTCCAGGTGCGCCTTGAGCGCGTCCTTGGTCGGCCAGGCGGTGCCGTAGAGGCGCTGGAGCATGGGGTTCTTCTCGCTGCCGCGCCAGTAGGCGGCGGCCGAGCGCATGATCTTGAACGCCGGGATCATCCGGGTCGACGGCAGGTGCGGGCCGCGGCAGAGGTCGCCCCAGCACAGCTCGCCGGACTTCGGGTCCAGGTTGTCGTAGATGCTCAGCTCGCCGGCGCCGACCTCGACGTCGGCACCCTCGCCGGCGGTGGCGGCGGAGCCCTTGAGGCCGATCAGCTCCAGCTTGTACGGCTCGCCGGCCAGCTCCTCGCGGGCGGCCTCGTCGGTGACCACCCGGCGGGAGAACTTCTGCCCGCGCTTGATGATCTCCTGCATCTTCTTCTCGACGGCCTTGAGGTCATCGGGGTGGAACGGCTTCTCGACGTCGAAGTCGTAGTAGAAACCGTCCTTGACCGGCGGGCCGATGCCGAGCTTGGCCTCCGGGAAGAGCTGCTGCACGGCCTGGGCCATGACGTGCGCGGTGGAGTGGCGCAGGATGTCGAGGCCGTCCTTGCTGCCGATCTCGACCGGCTCGACCTCGTCGCCGTCCTGAACGGCGTACGCGAGGTCCTTGAGCTGGCCGCCGACGCGGGCGGCGATGATCGAACGGTCGTCGGCGAAGAGCTCGGCGGCCGTAGTACCCGTGGTCACCACGCGCTCTTCCCGATCGGGTTCGCGGCTGATGATTACCCGGACGTCCGTCACCGGTCTCTCCTGACGTGCTGGATTCATAGGGCGCAACACTTCGCTGCGCGTGACGATGGTACCGAGACCGGTGGCCCCGCCGTCACCTCCGTATCCTCCCTACCCGTCGCCCAGGGTCTTGAGCAGCCGCTCCCGCTCCGCCTCCTCCAGCCCGCAGGGCTCCAGACCGGTGGGCCGGGTGAGCCGGCGGAAGCCGCCGCGCCGTTCGAGCCGGCCGCTGATCTTGACCGGGGTGCCGGCCAGGTGGGCCTCGGCGGCCAGCCGGTAGGCGGGATCGGGCAGGCGGACCTTGACCTCGTCGACCTCGGCGCCGCCGAGCACCCGCAGGCGGACGCTGCCGGGGCCTGCCGGGTCGGCGCGCTTGAGCCGGACGACGACGCCGACGACGGTGACGGCGACGGCGGGCTCGATGCGTTCGAGCAGCTCCGCGGCCTCCGCGAGGGCGGGCAGGTCGCCGGGTGAGAACTCCAGGGCGATCCGGCGGTCGCCGAAACCGCCGGGGGTCCCGGCGGCGGCCGACCAGGCGACGGTGAGCCGGCTCGCGGTGGCGCCGCGCACCAGCTCCTCGACGGATTCGACCAGCTCGCGGCTGACGCCGGACTGGACGGCGTTCTCGAAGGCCTCCGCACCGCCGCTGACCCGGCGGTAGTCGACGGCGTCGCGCAGCGCCTCCAGGGCGCGAACCAGGGTGGTGACCGCGGCCCGGCCCTCGGGGGCGGGGGTGTAGGCGGTGAGGCCGGGGCCGCCGGAGACCACCAGGACGCGGTCGAGGAAGTCCCCGGCCCAGCTGTCGAGGCGGGCTCCGAAGTACGCGGCCCGGGTGCGGCCGGCCTTGGCGCCGGCCGCGAGCATGGCGCGCGCCGCCCGCTGAAGCCGTTCGGTGTCGTCCCAGGGCACCGTCGCGGGAGCGGAGCCCGGCGGGCCGGCGAGGTCACGGCGCCACTGGAGCTCGTCGCCGGGGACGGCCAGGGCGAGCAGGATCGCGCGGGCGGAGGGGCTGGCGGAGCGGGAGAGCGCGGTGACGGCGTCGGCGAGGAGGTCGACGGCGTCGTCGAAGCCGTCACCGGCGGGGACGATCAGGCTGGTGCCGGGGTCGGTGCCGTCGGGGGGCGTCCAGCGGCCGTACCGGGCGGAGGGCCCGCCGCGCCGGACCCAGCCGTGCCGGGCCAGCAGGGTGGCGAGCACCGCGGGGTCGACGGCGGCCGGGTCGGGCAGCGCCCGGGCCTGCGGCTCGCCGGGACCGGGGCGCAGTGGCCCGTGGGGCAGTGTCATGGTGCGGCTCCTCCCGGCCGGGGGCCGGGCCGTCACGGGCTGCCGCCCGCGCCGACCCTGGCCATGATGTCGCACAGTGCGCGGTCGTCGAAGACCTTCGCGGTGGGTACCCGGACGTTGGTCCGGCGCTGCCCGGTGACCGGGTGGCCGGCCAGGTTGACCCAGTAGCAGCAGTGCCGCAGCTCCAGCGCGTCCGGCCGGGCCGCGAGCCAGTGGTCGACCCGGCGGGGCAGCAGCATCACGACGAGGATGCGGGGCACCGCGACCCGGGGGCGGGCGAGCTTGCGCAGGTGGTCGTTGTCGAGGGTGAAGCTGAAGTACGGGCCGCGCGGATCGGGGGCGATCTGCTGGGTGGCCTTCAGCTGGATCTTGACGGTCACCTCGTCGTCGATCTCGTGGACCCGGGAGCCGTGACTGACCTGCCAGTCGATGCCGTTGTCGGGGAACGGCTGGGAGAGCGAGCAGCCGGCCGCGGCGGCGACCGCGTGCAGGTAGCCGACCTGCAGGGTCTCCATGCAGGCGGTCACCGCCAGGTTGCCCCGCAGGGCGGCCTCCGCCTCGTCGGGCTGCGGCTGGGTCAGTGCCATCGCCGGGTTCCTCCCCCCGTCCCCCCGGGCCCGTCCCGATTCGAACAGGGCACCTGTCGGCAGGGTGCCCGGCCGGTGGTGCGCCAAACGGTTGAGGGGACGTCAGGAGCGGGTATCACCAGGGCGGGAACGCGCTGTATCCGAGGGGCAGTCATGCAGCAGCACTGGTTCACCGGCCCGATCGCCTCCTTCGACACCGAGACCACCGGCGTGGACGTCGAGACCGACCGCATCGTGTCGGCCGCCCTGGTGGTCCAACTCGCCCCGGGCGCCGCCCCGCAGGCGACCACCTGGCTGGCCGACCCCGGCGTGCCGATACCGGACGGTGCCCGCGCGGTGCACGGCATCACCGACGAACGGGTCCGGGCGTTCGGCCGCCCGGCGCGGACGGTGGTGGCGGAGATCGCCGCCGCACTGGCGGCGCAGGCCCGGGCCGGCCGCCCGGTCGCGGTGATGAACGCGCCCTACGATCTGACCCTGCTCGACCGGGAGTTGCGCCGGCACCGCGGGGTCACGCTGACGGACGCGGTGGGCCCGGCCGGCCTGCTGATACTGGATCCCCGGGTGCTGGACAAGCACGTGGACCGGTACCGCAAGGGCCGCCGGACGCTGACCGACCTGTGCGCGCACTACGGGGTGCGGCTGGCCGGGGCGCACGACGCGGCGGCGGACGCGGCGGCGACGCTGGCGGTGGTCCGGACGATCGGTGCGCGCCATCCGGCCGCGCTGGGCGGGCTGACGGTGGCGGAGCTGCACCTGCGGCAGGCGGTCTGGCACGCGGCACAGGCCCGGGGGTTGCAGGCGTGGTTCGACCGGTCGGGGGCGGACGAGCGGGTGGACCTGTCCTGGCCGCTGCGGCCGGCCCGGTGCGGATGCGGGCGACGGCTGTCCCCGGACCACAGGTGCGAGATGGCGGCGTAGCGCGGCGGGGCCGGTCCGGGCGCCCGGCGTTCGGTGTGCGCGCGAACGCCGCAGGCCCCGACCGGTCTCCGGTCGGGGCCTGCATGCTGTCCGGTGGGCGATACTGGGATCGAACCAGTGACCCCTTCGGTGTGAACGAAGTGCTCTCCCGCTGAGCTAATCGCCCGGGCAACGAGAAGAACTGTAGCACCATTCGGGGGGTGCGGTACAACTCGCTTCCCCGGGGTGCCGGTCGACACATCCGCAGAACTCGCACTCCGCACGGAAGATGACTGCGCCTCAGTTCATTCCCGGATGACGTTCACCGGATTGTGGAAATACATGTGAGGCCCAGCCGATAATCGACTGGGCCTCACATATCACAATGCATTCCGGTGGGCGATACTGGGATCGAACCAGTGACCCCTTCGGTGTGAACGAAGTGCTCTCCCGCTGAGCTAATCGCCCGGGTGCAGGGAAAACATTACCGCATCCCACGGGGTGGTCCGAACACGCTCGCCCCGGCCCCCGGAACGGCCGCCTCACCCGGACGGCGCACCGGCCGGCCCCCGCTCCCCGGCCGGACCGCACACGGTCCGCACCCGGTCCGCGACGGACCCCCGCTCAGTCCTCGTCGATCTTCCAGGGCATGACCAGCCCGTACTTCCACAGGTACCAGCCGCCGATCCCGGCGATCACCGTCAGGCCGATCACCGTGAGCGTGATGTTGCGGCGGCGGACCCGCGGGTCCAGGGCCTTCTGGGCCGCCTCGGCCACCTTCCGCCGGGTCCAGCGCAGCGCCAGCTGGGCCCAGACGAACTCGGTCGCCCAGATGCCCATGCCCAGGAAGATGACCACCCAGCCGGGCCCGGGCAGCGGCAGCATGATCACGCCGAGCACCACCACCGCGAGGCCGATCAGGAAGACGGCCACCTGCCAGCTCAGGTGCAGCGGGCGGGAGCGGCGGATGAAGTGCGGCGCGCGTGAGCCCAGCGGCCGGCCACCGTCCGCGTCCGCCCCCGTACCCCCACCGTCGCCGTCCTCGTCGTCGTTCCCCGACCCCGTCGGCACCCCCGTGTCGTCCGGCACGATCACATCCCCCGTTCCCGTGTTCCCGCCCGCGTCACCGCGTGCCTTGTCGCTTCGCACAGTCATGCCAGGAAACTAACCGAGAAGCGGGCCGGTAATGCCCTGCGGGGCACTCTGTGGCGATTCCGCAATGCGCCGTAAGGGGTACGACTCGCGCCCGAATCGGGACAGAGGGGTTTACATCGGTCTTGGAGGTGGGATGGTCCGTTCGCCGACGTGCGATTCCCCGAGCGCACACTGAGCGAAAGGCCATGGCGCTTATGAACACCACGGTCAGCTGCGAGCTGCACCTGCGCCTCATCGTGTCCAGCGAGTCCTCACTGCCCGTCCCCGCGGGTCTGCGCTACGACACCGCCGACCCCTATGCCGTGCACGCCACGTTCCACACCGGCGCCGACGAGACCGTGGAGTGGGTGTTCGCCCGAGATCTCCTTGCGGAGGGGCTGCACCGACCCACGGGTACCGGCGACGTCCGGGTCTGGCCGTCGCGCAGCCACGGGCAAGGGGTGGTCTGCATCGCGCTGAGCTCTCCGGAAGGAGAAGCCCTGCTGGAGGCCCCGGCCCGGGCGCTTGAGTCGTTCCTCAAGCGGACGGACGCCGCCGTACCCCCCGGCACCGAACACCGTCACTTCGACCTCGACCGGGAGCTGTCCCACATCCTCGCCGAAAGCTGACCCCGACCGGAGGCGGTCACGCCCCGCTGTCGGCGGGGTCGTACCTCCTGCCGTCACCGCAGCCGTCCTACTCGGGGGCACGGCAGCAAACTCAGCCGCGCACGACGCGGTCTCGGGGCCGGTGAAACGATTCGCCCCCATCAGGGGCGGGCCGGAGCACCGAAGGCGCCCGGCAGTGAGGCCGGCCACCCGCAGGGGTGGCCGGCCTCACTGCCGGGCGCAGGCGTCTTCCGGGCGGGCCGGCCGCCGGTCGCTCCCGGCCCCCTCCCGCCCGCCCTCTCCGCCCGCACTGACGAGATCCGTACGCACCTTCGAAGGAAGCCGGCACCGTGTGCGGCGCGGCCCGGTAAGGTCTGGGAGTGACCGTAGTCGCGGGGCGCCGACGGCCCCCTCCGCGCGAGGAGCCCCCACGTGCTGATCACCCATGACACCGAGTGCGCGCTGAGCATCCTCGTCGAGCTGCTCAACACCGCACCCGAGGTGTGCGGCACCGAGCTGCTGCCCGACGTGGCCGCGCTCGACGCCTTCGTGATCCGCCAGGAGATCAGCGAGGTCGACTCCCTCACCGACGGCGACCTGCGCCGGGTGCACGAGCTGCGGACGCAGCTGCGCGAGGTCTTCGGGACGGAGTCCACCGAGGAGGCCGCCGAGCTGGTGAACGCCCTGGTCGCCGCCGCCGGCACGACACCCCGGCTCACCAACCACGACCACCACGGGTGGCACATCCACTACTTCGCGCCGCACGCCGCGCTCGGTGACCACCTGGCCGCCGAGCTGGGCATGGCGCTGGCCTTCATCCTCACCGCCGGCGAACGCGAGCGGCTGCGCCGCTGCGAGGCACCGGACTGCGCACGGGTCTTCGTCGACCTCTCGCGCAACCGCTCGCGGCGCTACTGCGACAGCCGGACCTGCGGGAACCGGCTGCACGTCGCCGCCTACCGGGCGCGCCAGCGGTCCGCCGAGTCGGTGCCCTCGGCCTGACCGCCGGCCCCGGCCCCGAACGGGGCAGGCGGTGGTTCGGGCGACGGGCCCGACGGCAGGCCGAAACCGCCGGACCGGGTCCCGGTCCGGCGCGGGCGGGCCGCTTCCGCTCAGATCCCGCGGCGGCGCAGGATCTCCTCGATGTCGGAGAAGTCCCCGAGCCCGTCGTCCCGCCTGGCCTGTTTCGCCGGCTTCTGCTGCTTCGCCGGCTTCTGCGGCTCGGCCTGCCTCGGCTGCTCGGTCTGCCTCGCCGGATCGAACGGCGCGGTGCCCGTGACACCGCCGGGATTCGCGCCGACGGCCGGGCGTGCGGGAGCCGGACCGGCCGCCGGACGCGCCCCGCCCCCGGCGACGGCGCCGCGACGGCCCGCCCAACGGGTGGTGGCCAGCAGCGCGGCCGAGACGCCCAGCAGCACGACGCCGGTCCAGACCCGGGGGTCGAAGACCAGCTTCGTCGCCCAGTCCGCCAGCTCGCTGCCGACGGTCCGGGCCACCGGGAAGAGGCCGGTCAGGTAGAGACCGGCCGGCACCAGCGCGAACGCGAACCAACGGGTAGCGGAGAGGAAGCGCCGGCGGTACGCGCGCAGGCCCGCGACGGCCACCCCGGCCGCCGTCAGCGCGAAGCTCACCGCCGCCGTCAGCACGGCCGCGTCCCGTCGTCGGCCGCCGCCCGCGCACCGCGCGCCGCTCGGCCGGTCGGCCTGTCAGTCGAACTGGTCATCTCGTCGGACCTCCCGTCGCTCCGGTCTGGCCGGGCCCGACCGCCACCGGGACGGCACGGAGCCCACTAGTGGAACACTGGGGGCATGATCGAAGGTTCCCTCCCCCGTCTCGAGTTCTGGTGCGAGCTCCAGTGTCCGGACTGCCGCACCGCCCTGGACGACGTCCGGACGCTGCGCGCCCGGTACGGCGACGCGCTCCCCGTCGAGCTGCGCCACTTCCCGCTGGAGAAGCACAAGCACGCCTACGCCGCGGCGGAGGCCGCCGAGGAGGCGTTCGCGCAGGGCTTGGGGTGGCCGTACGTCGAGGCGCTGCTGGCCCGCGTCGAGGAGCTGGAGTCGCGCGGCACCGAGGTGCTGCTGGAGGTGGCGCGGGAGGTCGGGGTGGACGCCGAGGAGGTGGACACCGCGCTGGTGGACGGGCGGCACATGCTGATCGTCGACGCCGACCAGGCCGAGGGGAAGGCGATCGGCGTGCAGGGCACGCCGACCTACGTGATCGCCGGGCAGCGACTGGACGGCGGACGGAGCCAGGACGGCCTGCTGGACCGGATCGTCGCCGTCATCGAGGCGGCGCAGCGCTCCTGACGTCCCGTCGGCGGATCCGGCGTCAGATCAGCGTCTTGCCGTAGACGCGGTTGGTCACCCGGTAGCCGAGCGACTCGTAGAGCCGGATCGCGACCTCGTTGCCGCTGAAGACGTTCAGCCCCAGGTCGCGGACCCCGGCGGCCAGGCACTCACGTTCCGCGAGCAGCATCAGCGCCCGGCCGTGGCCGTGGCCCCGGTGGGCCTCGGCCACCTCGACCACCATCACCCAGGCCAGCGGCGCGCCGTCGGACAGGTCGCGGACCCGCAGGGCCAGCCAGAGCGAGCCCAGCGGGTCCGGCCCGGCACCCCTCAGCCTGCGCAGCGCGACACCGGGGGTGCCGGCCCCCAGGGGCAGCAGGTTCAGGTGGTCGGCGTCGGACTTGGCGCGGGCCTGCTCCTCCGCGAGACCGGACGAGACCAGGTCGCGCAGATAGCCCTCCTTGGCGTCCGCGAGCCAGTCCGGGAACTCCTCCGCCCCGATCGGGTGCGCGGTGAGGCCGGGCGGCAGCGCGGGCGGCGCGGTGAGGCGCTTGGCCATGTTCCGCATCCGCTCGCTGTAGCCGAGGGTGACCGCGAGCGAGCGCGCGAGCTGCGAGGACTCGGGGATGTCGGCGTCCACCCGGGTACAGCCCCAGCCGCGCAGCACCTCCTCGGCCGCCAGGGCGCCGAACGTTCCGCGCCCCCGCCCGCGCCCTTCATGCACCTCCAACTCGGCTATCTCGCCCCAGAGTTGCCCGCCGCGCGGAACGAGGCTGGTGCGCAGGGCGCCGACCGGCCGGCCGTTGGCGCAGATCCGCCAGCGTCTGGTGCGGCCGCCGGCGGCGGTGGGTGTCTCCGGGCCCTCTGGGCGCAGCGTGGTGGTCATGCCGGGGTCCCTTCCCGCCGCCCGGGTGTTCTACCCGCCGGGGTGGGCGGGGCCGGGAGCCCCGGCGGCGCTCAGGGGTCCAGGTCGTCGGCGCTGCGCTCGGCGAAGACCGCCATGGCCTTGGTCGTCACCGGACCGGGCCCGGCCAGTTCGCGGCCGTCCACGCGGGTGACGGCCTGGACGTCGCGCAGGGTGGAGGTCAGGAAGACCTCCTCGGCCCGCTGGAGCGCGTCGAGCGGCAGTTCGGCCTCCTGGGCGCCGCACCAGTCGATGACGAGCCGGCGGGTGATGCCGGCCAGGCAGCCGGAGGAGAGCTGCGGGGTGAGCAGGGTTCCGTCGAGCACGACGAAGACGTTGGACCCGGTGCCCTCGCAGAGCCGGCCGGCGGTGTTGGCGAGGATCGCCTCGGAGGCGCGGGCGCGGTGGGCTGCGGCGAGGGCGACGACGTTCTCGGCGTACGAGGTGGTCTTCAGACCGGCGACGGCACTGTGCTCGTTGCGGCGCCAGGGGACGACCGCGACGGCGGTGGTGTCGGGGCGGCGGGCGGCGGTGCCGAGGGAGACGACCAGGGTGGGGGCGTCGTCGCCGCGTTCGGAGCCGAGCGGGGCGACGCCGCCGGTGTAGGTGACGCGCAGCCGGCCGAGCGGCACGGGGTTGGCGTCGAGGACCCGGGCGCAGGCCTCGCGGACCCGGTCGTGGTCGGGATCGGGCAGGCCGAGGCCGCGGGCCGAGCGGGTGAGCCGGTCGAGGTGGCGGGTGAGCGCGAAGGCCCGGCCGTCGACGGCCTTCAGGGTCTCGAAGACTCCGTCGCCGGTGGTGAGTCCGTGGTCGAGGACGGACAGGGCGGGGTCGGCGGAGTCGACGAGGGACCCGTTGACCCAGCTGGTGGTGGGGTGCTGCATCGAGGGCTGCTCCTCGTGGGTGGGGCGTGGGCGGGTCGGTTCCGGCCGGGGTCCGGAGACCGCGCCGGGGCGTTCCCGCTCTCAGTCGGTGGGGGTGTCGGTGCCCGACGCTATCGCGACCAGGCGGGCGGCCTTCAGTTCGGTTTCCGCCCACTCGCGGTCGGGGTCGGATCCCCAGGTGATGCCGGCACCGGTGCCGAAGCGGAG
Organism: Streptomyces sp. BE20; assembly: GCF_036322525.1. Classification (NCBI taxonomy): domain Bacteria; kingdom Bacillati; phylum Actinomycetota; class Actinomycetes; order Kitasatosporales; family Streptomycetaceae; genus Streptomyces; species Streptomyces sp. BE20. Next base: position 74,055 of record NZ_JAQYWW010001022.1, read on the forward strand.
CTCGGGGGCGGCCGGGTCGGTCCGGTCGATCCAGAAGGTGCGGATGCCGACGGCGAGTTCGCCCTCGCCGCGGTCGGCGTCGACCCAGCCGACGGCCCCGCAGTAGGGGCCGCGCGGGGCGGTCTCCAGCGCCTCGATGATGCGCAGGGCGCTGGACTTGGGGGCCCCGGTCACCGAGCCGGGCGGGAAGGTCGCGGAGAGCAGTTCGGGCCAGCCGGCGTCCTCGCGCAGGGTCCCGTCGACGGTGGAGACCAGGTGGACCAGGCCGGGGTGCTTCTCGACGGCGCAGAGGTCCGGGACGCTGACGCTGCCGGTGGCGCAGACCCGTCCGAGGTCGTTGCGGACCAGGTCGACGATCATCACGTTCTCGGCGTGGTCCTTGTCGAGGAGGTCGTCCTCGGTGCGGCCGGTGCCCTTGATCGGGCCGGAGGAGACGGTGCGGCCGGTACGGCGCAGGTACAGCTCGGGCGAGGCGGTGGCGATCTCCACGCCGTGGCCGGGCAGCCGGACGGTGCCGGCGTAGGGCGCGGGGTTGCCGTGCGCGAGCAGGCCGGTGAGGGCGTCGACGTCGGTGCGGTCCGGGTCCGGCAGCGGCGCGGACAGCACGCGGCAGAGGTTCGCCTGGTAGACCTCGCCGGCCGCGATGTGCTCCCGGATCCGGCGGACGCCCGCGGTGTAGGAGGCGTGGTCGAGCGAGCTGCGCCAGCGGTCGGCGGCCGGTCCCCGCCAGCCCGCGCCGGACGGGGGCGCGGGGGCCGGGCGGACGTCGTCGAAGCGGGCACAGGTGAGCCGGCCCTCGAAGTCGTGGACGACGGCCCAGTAGCCGGCGGAGTCGAGGGCCGCCGGATCCGAGGTGACGTCGCGCAGCCCGGTCGCGAGGCGGCCGCCGAAGCGGGCGAGGGGGGTGTGGGGGGCGGGGTGGCCGGACACGGGTCTCCTGCACGGGCTTGCTCGGTTGCGGTGCCTGAAGTGTAGGTCGGGGGGCGTGAGCAGAGTCGGGCATCGCGCGGGCGTGCGCCGGATGACCTGCGGGTGTCACTCAGGGTGCCGTTCGCCTCGCGACGGGGCCGTCCCGCGAGGTCGGCGCGGGCCCGGCCCGCGGCCGCCCGGCGGGCACCCCGGCGGCACGCTGCGGGAACGGATTTTTAGCTGGCCCGGGAATCCGCTAGAGTTCAACACGTCGCCAGGGAGCGCAGCCGGGAAAAACGGTGAAGATCCCGGGAGACAGGCGGACGTGGCTCAGTTGGTAGAGCATCACCTTGCCAAGGTGAGGGTCGCGAGTTCGAATCTCGTCGTCCGCTCGATGGAGAACAGTGTAAGATCGTTCTTCGAGTGTTGCCTGGTGGAGTGGCCGAGAGGCGAGGCAACGGCCTGCAAAGCCGTCTACACGGGTTCAAATCCCGTCTCCACCTCCAAGAGGACTCCCGGTTCCACCGGGTGACCTCCCCGCGCGATTAGCTCAGCGGGAGAGCACTACCTTGACACGGTAGGGGTCACTGGTTCAATCCCAGTATCGCGCACGTCGGATCCTCCGGGGTCTGCTGCAGGACCGCCGCACCAGGCGCGATTAGCTCAGCGGGAGAGCACTACCTTGACACGGTAGGGGTCACTGGTTCAATCCCAGTATCGCGCACGTCGGGCCCTCCGGGGTCTGCTGCAGGACCGCCGCACCAGGCGCGATTAGCTCAGCGGGAGAGCACTACCTTGACACGGTAGGGGTCACTGGTTCAATCCCAGTATCGCGCACAGTAACGGCAGGGGCCGCGACTCCGAAGAGTCGCGGCCCCTGCCTTTTGCGTGCTCCGGACCGCCCGAACCACGTGCCCGGCTGCGGGTCCCGTGCGGACGCGGGGGAAGCTTCGGGGGGTCGGCCGACAGCCTCGAAAGACAGAAGAGCCGCGTACGGTCGCCCTCACCGACGTCCGTACGCGGCATCTCCTCCTGCCGGGGTGCTCTGCGCACCGCTCTCGCCCGTCCGCGTGTCAACGCGGTCGCGGCCTCCCCGGCGGCACCGGCTCCCCGTCCCCAGGGGATCCAGTGCCCGTTCTGTGGGCCGGCCCGGAGGCCGACCGGTCCCGGCCGGTGGGTCAGTGGCCGATCAGATCGGCGACCGCCTGAGCCTGGGTCGCCATCTGCTCCCAGCCCCCGAACAGGCTGACCAGCAGCACCGCGCAGGGCAGTGCCATGGCCACCGCCACGGCCGGGTGCCTGGTGGGCTCCGCGGCCTGGGGCTGAGTGAAGGCCGGCCGACGGCGGCGGGAGGTCGTTCCCGTGAGCTGCGCTGCCATGCCCTGACTCCTGATTCGTGAGCAGTTCTGTGTGAAGGTGGACGCGGTGGACGGCTTACCTCGGGGGACGAGCTCCCCGTCCACCGCTGAGGACAACGCTATGGCCCGAGGGGTTCGGTGGGCGTCATGCCGTCGTACTGTTCTCCGGGCCTCCCGGAGGATGACGCTCGGACCTGGGGACTACTACCGCAGGGGGAGACGTCCTCCGTCGCACCCCCGGGGGAACCCTGAGGGGCGACCCCGAGAAACGTTTCAGCAGCCGCGTCCCGAGGTCAGTCCAAGATCGGACTATCGGACGGTGGCTTGAGGTGTTGCGTATCAGCACACCGCAGCAGGCAGTCCGTAAGCTGTGCCAGACAGGAACTGACGACGCCCCAACCGACGGGGCCTCACCCACGGTCTGACGGGGAACGAAGATGGCGATGATGCGGCTGAGGCGTGAGGACCCCCGCATCGTCGGGCCGTACCGCCTGCACCGGCGGCTGGGAGCCGGTGGGATGGGGGTGGTCTATCTCGGCTCGGACCGCCGGGGGCAGCGCGTCGCACTCAAGCTGATCCGGGCCGAACTGGCCGAGGACATCGAGTTCCGCACCCGCTTCGCCCGCGAGATCGCCGCCGCCTCCAAGATCCGGGGCGCCTGCACCGCCCGCGTGATGGGCTCCGACATCGAGGCCGACCGCCCCTGGCTGGCCACCGCGTACGTCCCCGGGCCGTCGCTGTACAAGCGGGTCGGCGACGACGGACCGCTGAGCTGGCCCGAAGCGGCCCGGATCGGAGCCGCGCTCGCCGACGGGCTGGTCAAGGTGCACGAGGCCGGGGTCGTCCACCGGGACCTCAAGCCGTCCAACATCCTGCTCTCGCCACGCGGCCCGCGCATCATCGACTTCGGTATCGCCTGGTCCCGCGGGGCCAGCACCCTGACCCACGTCGGCACGGCGGTCGGCTCCCCGGGCTTCCTCGCGCCCGAGCAGGTCCGGGGGGCCGCCGTCACGCCCGCGACCGACGTCTTCGCCTTCGGGGCCACCCTGGCGTACGCGCTCACCGGCGACACCCCGTTCGGTTCGGGCGCCTCCTCGGAGGTCATGCTCTACCGGGTCGTCCACGAGGAACCCGACCTCACCGCGGTACCGCCCCAGCTGGCACCGCTGATCCGGGCCTGCCTGGCCAAGGAGCCCGCCGAACGGCCCGGCGCCGCCGCCCTGCACGAGCGGCTGAGCGAACTGGCCGCGCGCGGCACCGCGGCGGGCGGAGCCTCCGGCGGGACGTTCGGACGGAACCGCGGCTCCTCCGACGGCAGTACGGCACGCGACGCCGCGGCGGAGCGGAACGGGGCGGCCCCGGGTGGCGCCGCCGCAGCCGCCCCCGGGGCGACCCGACCGCTCACCGCGCGCGGCACCGAGGGGCGGCCCGGAGCCGCCGCCCGGCCGGCCGGCAGCGTCCCGCCGGGACCACCGGCCGCCGCCCCGCGCGGTGTCCCGGCCCCCGGGCGGGCAGCGGACCCGGCAGCGGCCTCGCGCGCCCGCGCCGGAGCGGTGGGCCGGCCCGCCGGACCCCCCGGCGGGCCGCCGCGACGTGCCCCCGGCCAGGGCGGGCAGGCGGCCACCGCACCGCTCCCCCGGCCCGACGCGGCCCAGGCCACCCGGCCGATGCGCGAACGCCAGCAGACCCCTCCGCCCGGCCGCCCCGGTGCACCCGGCGGCGCGCGGGAGCGGGACCAGCGGCCGGCCCGGCCGCGCGGGCGGGCCCAGGACCGGCAGCACACACCCGTACCGGGCGGCCGTCCGGGTGCGGCCCGGCAGCGGCTGCTCCGGCAGCGCCTCGTGGTCTTCGTCACCGTGACGGTCGGGGTCGCACTCGCCATCGCCGCGGCGCAGGGGTGCGAGAACCGGGAGAACCAGGGGATGCGGCCCTCGGCCTCGGCCCCGGCGGCGCCGGGTGCGGGCGAGCAGCAGGGTGGCGCGGCCCCGCCGTCGACCCCCGCCCAGGGCCCGGCGGGCTCGGCCGGCACCGGCCTCTCCGCCGACGGCATCGCCCAGTCCGCCTCTCCGCTCACCGCTGCGGCGCGCGCGAGCGCGGTGGCCGGCGAGGGCGCGCTGGGCCCGGCACAGGGCGCCGGGCCCGCCGTGGACTGGCCGAACCGCGCCTACCCCGATCCGGCGAGCGGAGCGGCCGTCACCCTGCGCGACGGCCGCTCCGCGGGGACCGGACCCCAGGTCGTCCTGAGCGCCGTACTCCCGGCGCGGTACAAGGGGGCTCCGGCGGCCCTGGTGGTGCTGCGCCGCTCCGAGGGCTCGGTGCCGGTCGACCTCGTCCAGCTGTTCTCCTTCAACGGGGACGCGCCGGTCGCGCTGGCCTCCCGTTCCTCGGCCGCGGATCCGCAGGCCACGGCGACCTGGCGGCTGGAGAACGGTGCGCTGGTCCGCGAGGAGCGGGTCGCCCAGACGGGTTCGGCCACCTCGACCCGGTACACGGTGCGCGCGGACGGCACCCTGGAGGAGTCCTGGCCGGGCTCCGGCTCCACCACGCCGGCCGTCACCGCTCCGCCCGCCGCGGCTCCCGCCCCGCCCACCGCCCCGACGGGCTGAGGGCCACCGGGCCGAGGGCCCGCCCGGATCGGGCCCGGCGCACCGGACGTCGGACCGGCCGACGCCCCGTGCGCACCGGATCCGTCAGGCCGCGGTGACGGCGTAGAAGGCGACGGCCGCCGCCGCGCCGACGTTGAGCGAGTCGATGCCGTGCGCCATCGGGATGCGGACCGCGTGGTCGGCGGCCCCGACGGCGGCCCGGGTGAGGCCGTCGCCCTCCGCACCGAGCATCAGCGCGGCCTTGGGCAGGCGGTGGGGCGCCAGACCGGCGAGGTCGACGGCGCTCTCGGCAGGGGTGAGGGCCAGCAGGCTGAACCCGGCGGCGCGGACCGCGTCCAGCGCGGCCGGCCACGGGTCCAGGCGGGCGTACGGCACGGCGAAGACGGCGCCCATCGAGACCTTGACCGCACGCCGGTAGAGCGGGTCGGCGCAGTCGGGCGAGAGCAGGACGGCGTCCATGCCGAGCGCCGCGGCACTGCGGAAGATCGCGCCGAGGTTGGTGTGGTCGACCAGGCCTTCGAGGACGGCCACCCGGCGGGCTCCGGCCAGCACCTCGGCAGCGTCCGGCAGCGGTCGGCGTTCCATCGAGGCGAGGGCCCCGCGGTGGACGTGGTACCCGGTGACGGCCTCGGCCAGCGCGGGCTCGACGACGTGGACGGGGGCGTCGGCGTCCGCGATGACGTCGGCCATCACGTCCAGCCACTTGGCGGTCAGCAGCATCGACCGCATCCGGTAGCCGGCCGCCAGCGCGCGGCGGATGACCTTCTCGCCCTCGGCGATGAAGAGGCCCTCGGCGGGTTCGCGGCGGCGGCGGAGTTCGACGTCGGTCAGGCCGGTGTAGTCGGCGAGGCGCGGGTCGGCGGGGTCGGTGATGGTGCTGGGTTCGGACACCCTGCGATCTTGCCAAGCCGGGCCGGGGAAGGCCAAACGGCCCAAGGGTCGGGGGTGGTGCCCTTGGCCCCCTGCCGGGCGGAGTGCAAATATGACGTATGGCCCGTTTTCCGGGCCGATCCTGGGCTCCGTCGGCCGCTGGTGCATCCGGTTCCACCACCTCGCCCCGATCCACCGGTACCGCCGGCTCCGCCGGTGGGCGCCCACACGGTCGGCACCAGCAACCCCGAGCGGCCCGACAGGGGCCGGCGAAGAGCCGGTCGGTGGCGGGACAGGTGTTCGCGCTGCAGGTCGTGGTGGTCCTGCTGCTGGTGGCCGCGGCCGTCGTCGCACTGGTCGTCCAGTCCCGCAACGACGCCCGGCAGGAGGCCACCAACCGGTCGGTGGCGGTCGCCCAGACCTTCGCCAACTCGCCCGGCATGGTCGAGGCGCTGCGCTCCCCCGACCCGACCGCGATCCTCCAGCCCAAGGCACAGTCGGTGGCGGTCAACGCGGGTGTGGACTTCGTCGTCGTGCTCAACACCGACGGCATCCGCTTCACCCACCCCAACCCGGACCGGATCGGTCAGAAGTTCGTGGGGACCTACCAGCCCGCCCTCCAGGGACAGGTCGTGGTCGAGCAGGTCGTCGGCACCATCGGACCCCTGGTGCAGGCGATCGTGCCGGTGCACGCGCCGGACGGCCAGGTGGTCGGGATGGTGTCCGCCGGCATCACGATCGCCAATGTGAGCAGCGCGAGCGAACGGCAGCTGCCGGTGGTGCTGGGCGCGGCCGCCATCGCGCTCGGGCTGGCCACCTGCGGCACGGCGCTGGTCAGCCGCCGGCTGCGGCGGCAGACGCACGGGCTCGGGCCGGCCGAGATGACGCGGATGTACGAGCACCACGCGGCGGTGCTGCACGCGGTGCGCGAGGGCGTGCTGATCATCGGCGGTGACGGGATGCTGCTGCTCTGCAACGACGAGGCACGCCGGTTGCTGGACCTGCCGGCGGACGCCGAGGGCCGGCCGGTCGCCGAACTGGGACTCGACCGCGCGCCCGAGGAACTGCTGACCGCCGGGCGGGCGGTCACCGACGAGGTCGTGCTCGCCGGTGAGCGGCTGCTCGCGGTGAACGTCCGGCCGACCGACCAGGACGGCGGGCCGCCCGGCTCGGTCGCCACGCTGCGCGACTCGACCGAGCTGATGGCCCTGACCGGGCGGGCCGAGGTCGCGCAACGACGGCTGCGGCTGCTGTACGACGCCGGGGTGGCGGTGGGCAGCACGCTGGACGTCGAACGGACCGCGGAGGAACTGGCGCAGGTCACGGTGGGGCGGTTCGCGGACTACGTCACCATCGACCTCGCCGAACAGGTGCTGGCGGGCGAGGAACCACCGCCCGGTCCGGACCTGGGGCGGATGCGCCGGGCGGCGTTCGCCGGGGTGCGGGACGACTCGCCGTTCTACCCGGTGGGAACGGTGCTGGAGGTGGTGCCGTCGACGCCGCTGGCGGGCGCCCTGCACAGCGGGCTGCCGGCGGTCGAGCCGCGGCTGGCGGAGGCGTCGGCCTGGCGGGACCAGGACCCCGAGCGGGCGGCGCAGGTGCTCGCGTACGGGGTGCACTCGCTGGTACGGGTCCCGGTGAAGGCCCGCGGCGTGCTGCTGGGAGTGGCCCGGTTCTGGCGCTCGGAGCGGACGGACGCCTTCGAGGAGGACGACCTGGCGCTCGCCGAGGAGCTGGTCGCGCACGCGGCCGTCTGCATCGACAACGCGCGCCGCTACACCCGGGAGCACGCGATGGCGGTGACCCTGCAGCACAGCCTGCTGCCGCGGAGCCTGCCGGACCAGAACGCGCTGGACGTGGCGCACCGGTACCTGCCGGCGCAGGCCGGGGTGGGCGGGGACTGGTTCGACGTGATCCCGCTGCCCGGCGCGCGGGTGGCGCTGGTGGTCGGCGACGTGGTGGGGCACGGGCTGCACGCGGCGGCGACCATGGGCCGGCTGCGGACGGCGATCCACAACTTCTCGACCCTCGACCTGCCGCCGGACGAACTGCTCGGGCACCTGGACGAGCTGGTCAACCGGATCGACCAGGAGGAGTCGGCGACCGGCGGCCCGGCGGCGGTGACGGGTGCCACCTGCCTGTACCTGATCTACGACCCGGTGTCCCGGCGGTGCACGCTGGCCAGTGCCGGGCACCCGCCGCCTGCGCTCGTCGGGCCGGACGGGCACGTGGTCTACCCGGAGCTGCCGACCGGGCCGCCGCTGGGGCTGGCGGTGCTGCCCTTCGAGACGGTCGAGCTGGAGGTCGCCGAGGGCAGCCGGCTGGTGCTGTACACCGACGGGCTGGTGGAGGACCGCGAGCGGGACATCGACGAGGGGCTGGAGCTGCTGCGGGCCGCACTCGCCGGGCCGCCGAGGACGCCGGAGCAGACCTGTGCGGACGTGCTGGGGGCGCTGCTGCCGGCGCGGCCGCAGGACGACATCGCGCTGCTCGTGGCGCGGACCCACGTGCTGTCGCCGGACCGGGTGGCGGAGTGGGAGGTGCCGTCCGACCCGGCGGCGGTGGGCGGCGTGCGGGCGGCGGTGGCCGAACGGCTGGAGGAGTGGGGGCTGGAGGAGGCGGCGTTCGTCACCGAGCTGATCCTGAGCGAGCTGGTCACCAACGCGATCCGCTACGGGACGGGGCCGATCCGGGTCCGGCTGCTCCGTGACCGGTCGCTGATCTGCGAGGTGTCGGACACCAGCAGCACCTCGCCGCACCTGAAGTACGCGGCCACCACGGACGAGGGCGGGCGCGGGCTCTTCCTGGTCGCCCAGTTCGCCGACCGGTGGGGCACGCGGTACACGGCCACCGGGAAGGTGATCTGGACGGAGCAGCCGCTGGAGTAGCGGCCGGCGGGGGCGCCGCCCGGCCCCGGGCCCGTGGGCCCGGGGCCGGAGGTCAGGACCGGGCGGTGCCGGACGCGGCGGCCAGGACGTCCACGACGTCGCCGACGACGATGACCGCGGGGGGCTTGATCTGCTCGGCCTCGACGGTGGCGGCAACGGTGGCCAGGGTCGCGTCCACCCGGCGCTGGGCGGCGGTCGTGCCCTCCTGGACGACGGCCACCGGGGTGTCCGCCGGGCGCCCGCCCTCGATCAGCCGGGCCGCGATCGCGCCGATCTTGTCGACCGCCATCAGCAGCACCAGCGTCCCGGTCATCCCGGCGAGCGCGTCCCAGTTGGTCAGCGAGCGCTCGTCGTCCGGGCCGACGTGACCGGAGACCACGGTGAACTCGTGCGTCATCCCCCGATGGGTGACCGGCACGCCGACCGCCGCCGGCACGCTGATCGAGCTGGAGATGCCGGGCACGACCGTCACCGGCAGTCCGGCCTCCGCGCAGGCGAGCAGTTCCTCGCCCCCGCGCCCGAACACGTACGGGTCGCCGCCCTTCAGGCGGACGACGAACTTCCCGGCCTTGGCGTGCTCGACGAGCGTCCGGTTGATCGCCTCCTGGGCCATGAACCGGCCGTACGGGATCTTCGAGGCGTCGATCACCTCGACGTGCTCCGGCAGCTCGGCGAGCAGCTCGCGCGGCGCCAGCCGGTCGGCCACCACGACGTCGGCGTCGGCGAGCAGCCGGCGGCCCCGGACGGTGATCAGGTCCGGGTCGCCCGGACCGCCGCCGACCAGCGCCACCCCCGCACCGTGCGCACGGTACTGGCGGGCGGCGAGGGAGCCGTCCCGCAGCCCCTCCACGATCGAGTCGCGCAGGGCCGCGGAGTGGCGCGGATCCCCGGTGAGGACCGCGACCGTGGCACCCGCGTCACGCCCGCTGGCCGGCGTCCACGCCGTGGCCGCGGCCGCGTCGTCGCTGCGGGCGCAGAAGACCCGCTCGCGCTCGGCCTCCGCGCTGACCGCGGTGTTCACCGCCGGGTCGTCGGTGGCGACCAGCGCGTACCAGGTGTCGGCCAGATCGCCGTCCCGGTAGCGCCGCTCGTGCCAGGTCAGCTCGCCCGCGTCGGCCATCGCCTGGACCGCCGGGGTGGTGACCGGGGATATCAGGTGCACGTCCGCGCCGGTGGCGAGCAGGGCGGGCAGCCGACGCTGGGCGACGTGACCGCCGCCGACGACCACCACGCGGCGGCCGGCGAGCAGCAGGCCGACCGGGTACGGGGTGCGGCCCTCGGTGCTGGGGTGAGGGGTGGGCGCGGTCATCGGCGGTGCTCCTGGATCGGGTGAGGGTGGTGGGGGTACGCCGCCGCACCGCTCCGCGTCACGGCGCGCCCTCGGGCCGGTACGCGGAACGGTGCGGGAGGGCGTCAGGCCTTCTCGGTGACCCCGGCGGAGTCGAACGTGGCTACATCGTGCATCGCCCGGGCCGCACTCTGCACCAGCGGCAGGGCCAGCAGGGCACCGGTGCCCTCACCGAGCCGCAGGTCGAGGTCGATCAGCGGACGCAGGCCCAGCTTGGTCAGCGCGGCCTGGTGGCCGGGCTCGGCCGAGCGGTGACCGGCGATGCAGGCAGCCAGCACCTCGGGGGCGATCGCCTTGGCGGCGAGCGCGGCCGAACCGGCGATCACACCGTCCAGGATCACCGGGGTGCGCAGCGAGGCGGCGCCGAGCAGGAAGCCGGCGATCGCCGCGTGCTCCAGACCGCCGACGGCGGCGAGGACCCCGATCGGGTCGGCCGGGTCCGGCTGGTGCAGGGCCAGCGCGGTACGGATGACCTCGATCTTGCGGGCGTGCGTCGCGTCGTCGATGCCGGTGCCGCGCCCGGTGACCTCGGCCGGGTCCAGGCCGGTGAAGACCGAGATCAGGGCGGCGGAGGCGGTCGTGTTGGCGATCCCCATGTCACCGGTGACCAGGGCCTTGTTGCCGGCCGCGACGAGGTCGCGGGCGGTCTCGATGCCGACCTCGATGGCCTTGAGGGCCTCCTCGCGGGTCATCGCGGGGCCCTTGGTCATGTCGTCGGTGCCGGGCTTGACCTTGCGCGGCAGCAGACCGGTGGTGCGGCCCTGCTGGATCGCGTCCGGCAGCTCGGCGGCCACGCCGACGTCGACCACGCAGACCTCGGTGCCGATCTGGCGGGCGAAGGCGTTGACCACCGCTCCCCCGGCCAGGAAGTTGCCGACCATCTGGGCGGTCACCTCCTGCGGCCAGGGGCTGACCCCCTGGGCGTGCACGCCGTGGTCGCCGGCGAAGACCGCGACGCAGGCGGGCTCCGGGATCGGCGGCGGGCACTTGCGGGAGAGTCCGGAGAGCTGGGCGGAGATGATCTCCAGCATGCCGAGCGAGCCGGCCGGCTTGGTCATCCGCTTCTGCCGGTCCCAGGCCTCGCCGAGCGCCTTGGCGTCCAGCGGGCGGATGCCGCGCAGGGTCTCGGAGAGCAGGCTGTGCGGCTCCTCGCCGGGCAGGGCACGGTTGCCGTACTGCTCCTCGTGGACCACCCAGGAGAGCGGGCGCTTCTTGGCCCAGCCCTGCTGCTGGAGCTCGGGCTCGTCCGGGAAGGCGTCGACGAAGCCGACGCACAGGTAGGCGACGACCTCAAGGTGCTCCGGCAGACCGAGCTCGCGGACCAGCTCCTCCTCGTCGAAGAAGCTCACCCAGCCGACGCCGAGGCCCTCGGCGCGGGCTGCCAGCCAGAGGTTCTCGACGGCGAGGGCCGCCGAGTAGGGGGCCATCTGCGGCTGGGTGTGCCGGCCCAGGGTGTGCCGGCCGCCGCGGGTGCGGTCGGCGGTGACCACGATGTTCACGGGCGTCTCGAGGATCGCCTCGATCTTGATTTCCTTGAACTGCTTGGCACGGCCCTTGGGGAGCGAGTCGGCGTACGCCTCGCGCTGCCGCTCGGCCAGCCCGTGCATCTTGCGACGGGTCTTGGCGGAGCGGATGACCACGAAGTCCCAGGGCTGCGAGTAGCCGACGCTGGGCGCGGTGTGGGCTGCCTCCAGGACCCGGATCAGCACCTCGTGCGGGATCGGGTCCGGGCGGAAGCCGTTGCGGATGTCGCGGCGCTCGCGGATCACCTGGTGGACGGCCTCGCGACCGGCCTCGTCGTAGCCGGGGGCCGCCGGGCCGCGCGGCTCGGCGGGTTCGGCCGGCTCGGCGGGTTCGGCGGCCTCCGCGAGGACCTCGGCGGGCACCGTGGCCTCCGCGGCTTCGGCGGGCTCCGTGGCCTCGGCCGGCTCGACGGCCTCCGTGGTCTCGGCGGGCTCGACGGCCTCCGTGGTCTCGGCGGGCACCGTGGCCTCGGCCGGGGCGGTGGCGTCGGTGGCGGGCTCGGCGGGCCGGACGGTCCCGGGCTCGACCGGGGCGGGGGCTTCGGTGGGCGACGGCTCCTCGGCGGGGGCCGGCTCGGCCGCGGCCGGAACCTCGGTGACCGGGGCCTCGGCGACCGGAACCCCGGCGGCCCGGAGGTCGGCGACGGGAGCCTCGGTGGCAGGGGTCTCGACGACGGGGGCCTCGGTGGCAGGGGTCTCGACGACGGGGGCCTCGGGTGCGGCCTGGGCCGCCTCGGCGGTCTCCCCGGCCTCCGGGGCCTGCACGACGGGCTGTCCGGCGGCGTCCACCGGCTCGGCGGGAACGGCCGGCTGGACCGCGTCGGCGGCACCGCCGTCCGCGGCCTCGACGGGCGCGGCGGCCTCGACGGACACGATGGCCTCGACGGACACGATGGCCTCGACGGGCGCGACCGCGTCGGCCGGAGCGGCGTCCGCCGGGGCAGGCTCGGCGGCCGGGCCGGCGACGGACCGGCCGGAGGGCATCTCGCCGGTGCCCACGGCGGTCGCGGCGGCGGCCTCCGCGTTCTCGGCGGGGCCGTCCACCGTCTCGGACACAGCGACGGCCGTCGGCTCGGCCGGGGCCGGCTCGGCTGCCGGGACGGCCTCGGGCGCCGGGGCGGTGGCCTCCGCCGCAGGCTGCCCGGCGAGCGCTATGGGCGCGGACTGCTGCGCCGCGTCCTCGGCGACGGCCGACGCCGGCTGGTCCACCGCCTCCACCTGGGGCAGACCGTGCGGCGTCGGGGCGGCGAGGAAGGCGGAGATCCGGCGGGGCTGTCCGGCCGGGGCGACGGGCTGCGCGACGGCGACCGGGGCCTCGACGGCGACCGGCTGCTCGGCGGACGGCTGCTCGGAGCTCGGCGCGTCGGTGCCCGGAGCCTCTCCCGCGGGCACGGCGGGCACGGCGGGCACGGCCACGGGGGCGGCCTCGGCCTGCACCGCCTCGGCCTGCGCGGGCTCGACGGTCCCGGTCGCCTCGACAGGCTGGGCGACGGGCTCGGTGGCCGCGACGGCCTCAGGGGCCACCGGGACCTCGACGGCGGGGGCCTGCTGGACGTCGCCGTCCACGGGCTGCGGCACGGGCACGGCGTCCGGCACCGGCCGGACGTCCTGGGCCTGCGGCAAAGGCTGCACGTGCGGCACCGGCTGGGCCGGCGCGACCGGGACGGCCTGCGGCTCCGGCTGGACGGCGGCCGGGATCACCGGGATGCCGTGCGCGGGCGTGCCGCCCTGCGAGGGTCCGCGGTCGGCGAGCGAGCGGACCGGGACCTGGCCGGTCATCAGGGACGGGTCCGGGATCGGCGGTCCGGCGTGCAGCGGACGGCGCGGCGCCTGGGCGGCCGCGGCCTGCTCCGGGCTCTGCTGGACGGGAACGGCCTGACCGGCCTGCGCCGGGAACGGCGCCTGCGGTACGCCGTGGGCCTGCGGGACGGCCGGGTCGACGCCGAGCGGCGGCGGGTCCAGCGGCGGCCAGGACGGCTCGACCGGGGTGCCCGGCGCGACCTGCTGGTCGGCGGCGGTCGCGGCCGGCTCGCCCCACGAGCCCTGCGGGCCGGGCATGAGCAGGACGTCGTCCTCGTCGTCGAGCCCGTCCGGCTGGTCGGGCTGGTCGAGGAAGTGGAAGGCGGGGCGCGGGGCGCCCGGGTCCGCGGCCCAGCCCTCGCCGACGGCGCCCGGGACACCGGTGCCGACGGGAACGCCCGGGGCCTGGACGAAGCCGGGCGCGCCGAGCGGCAGGGCCTGGCCGGGGACACCCTGCGGCGGAAGGACACCCGCGCCGGGGGGCACCGCGCCCGGGAAGCCCGCACCCGGAACCGTGGGGTTCGGGATCAGCTGTCCGGGGACCGCACCGTCCGTCGCGACGCCCTGCACGGGTGCGACAGCCGCGACGCCCTCCGGGCCGCCGAGCGGGTCGGGCCCGGCGAGCAGGTGCTCCGGCAGTCCCTCGTTCGGGACGTGGCCGCCATCGGTCATGTCAAAGCTCCTTCCAGGCCGCTGCCGCGCCCTCGGCGACGCGATCACCGACCGCAGCGCCCATCCGCACGGGCCGGGCCTGCACCGGCCCGCCCCTCAACCACACATGGCCGCCGCGCCGAGGCGCTGCGGCCGAAGTCCTTCCGGCGCGCTGCGGCACCCCGGCCCGCGCACCACCCGCGAGGGGTGGCGCGTCATCTGAAACAACGACAAGCCGGGGCAACCGGCACGACCGCACCGGACCCTACGGCATTCTCCAGGTCCGGCAGGCGGCCCGTCGAATTGCCCACACTCCGAGCCGTACCGGCCTGCACCACGTCAAAAAGGCGACAAACCGACCGGATCGGGCGGGCTGTCGGACGTCGCAGCCGTCCCGGACGCCACACTACCGGCCCGGCGGCGCCGCCTCTCGAATCGGTGTCCGGATGCGACCTGGATCACCGTCGGACCGGCCGCGCCTGCCACCGCGCCTTCCGTCGGGCCACCGCGGTGGAGATCCGCGGCCGGGATCACCACCCTGCGGCGACCGCGCCTTCACACGATCTGCTCACCCCAGAGCAGGAAGGTGCCCGGATCGCCCACACCGAGGCGGAGTCCGGAGCCGGTGTCCGCCGCGGCGGCGGGTGCGGAAGCCGACGCGGCGACAGGGGCCGCGGCGGGCGCGAGCAGCGGCGCGGACTGGAGGAGTGCGCCGTCCGCGCGATAGCCCGCTCCGGCGATCGCCCGGCGGACCTCCTCCGCCTCGCCGAGGGTGCGGGCCACCGCCACGACCCGCTCGGGGCGGCGGGACAGGACGGCGCGCACCACGTCGGCACCGCCCGACTCGACCACCGCCGCATCGGGCTCCGGGAGTCCGCCCAGCACCTCGGGGCCGCGGCCCTGCACGATCTCCACTTCGACCCCGTAGCGGCGGGCGTTGACGGCCAGCCGGGCGCAGGCCGCGCGGTCGGACTCGACGGCGACGACGGCGGCACCGAACCGGGCCGCCTCCACGGCGAGCTCGCCGCTGCCTGCCCCCACCGACCAGACCAGGTCGCCCGGGCGGGCCCCCAGGCGGGCCAGCACCAGGGCGCGCACGTGCGAGGGGAGCGTTTCGGACGCGCCGGGCTCGCCCCCCGCGCGCCCGGCGCCCGTGTAGGCGTCGGACGGGAGCGCCCAGCCCCGCTCCACGCCGGGATACCCGACCGGACGGCCGGCGATCCAGCCGGCCGCCTCCGAGGCCGTGCCGGCCTGCGGTCCCCCGCCGGGGCCGCCGCCGCTGCTGCCGCCGATCACCAGCACCACGCTGGGGTCGCGCCAGACGTGGTCGGCGACCCGGTCGGAGGTGAGCACGGTGACGTCCTCGTCGGGCGTGCCGAGCGCCTCGCAGACCACGAAGGTGCGGTGCACGCCACGGAGCATGAGGGCGAGTTCGGCGGGCCCGGCCCCGGGAGCCGTGAGCACGGCGACCTTCGGGTTGGCCCGGCAGACGTTGGCGGCACGGCGCAGCCGGCCGCCGTGGGCGCTGACCACCTGGGCGTCCTCCCAGGGCATGCCGGCCCGGGCGAAGGCGGCCGCGACGGAGGAGACGGCGGGCAGGACCTCCAGTTCGAGGCCGTACTCGGGGCGGCGCAGGGTGCGCACCACACCGAAGAAGCCCGGGTCCCCCTCGGCGATGACGACGGCCGCGCCGCGGTGCTCCGCGATCCGGCGGGCGGCCGGCCGGATGCTGCCGAGGATGATGCGCTCGGCGGCGGGCGGCACCGGGAGGGTCCTGAGCTGGTACGGGGCGCCGGCCACCAGGGTCGCTGCGGCGAGGGCCGCTGCGGCGGCCTCGGTCAGCGGGGTGCCGTCCCACCCGATGACCGTGATCCGGTCAGCCATCTGCGGCTGTTCCCCCTCGCCATCCGTGCGCCGACATGCTGCGCCCGCGTACGGCGCCGGTGGAGAGGCTACCGGGTGCGATCCCCCCGTCGGCGACATCCCGCACACATGTCCGTCACGTACGGGCGGCGGGGCGGCCGGGCACCGGGCGGCCTCGGGGGGTCAGTCGCGCAGGACGTAGTGGCGGTCGCCGGGCCAGGCCCCGGCCTGGACGGTGTCAGGGGTCTCCATGTCCTCCGGCAGCAGGCTCCACAGGATGAGGTCGCTGCGGCTCTCCTCCACCACCTCGCCGGCCTCACCCCGCACTATCCACGCACTGCGCAGGACGCCTTCGCTGATGCCGCCGATCTTCTGCGCGACCTGCTGGGCGGCGGTGTTGCCGGCGGCGGTGCGCATCTCCAGGCGGAGGAAGCCGCGGTCCTCGAAGAGCCACTGGGCGACGCCGAGGACGGCCTCCGGCGCGTAGCCCTCGCCGCGCGCCCAGGCGGCGGTGACGAAGGCGATCTCGGTGGAGCGCAGCCGCCAGTCGGTGGCGCGCAGTTCGACCAGGCCGACCAGCCGCTGGGTGAGGTGCTCGGTGACGGCGAAGACGATGCCCCGGCCGGCGGCCCGGTGGGCGGGGGCGAGACTGCGGGCCAGTTCGGCGGCGTAGGACTCGGTGAAGGGGTGCGGGAGGTCGGTCCAGGCCAGGACGAGTTCGTCGGCCATCATCGTGGCGAGGCCGGCGGCGTCGTCCTCCGCAAGCGGGCGCAGCAGCAGCCGTTCGGTGCTGATGGCGGTCTCGGGGAAGCTCGCTGCCATGCCGTCTCTCCTCGCCGGGTCGTGGACACACCGTACGCCTCGCCGGTGCCCGGGTCTCACGCGGTGCACGGACCGCACGACGGTACGTCAGTTCCGGGTCTGTCGGACCGTCACTGGTGCATACTGCCCGACCGGGCCCCCGCCGAGGTGCGGCGGGGGCCCGGTGCGGGTCCGGCGGGACGGGTCGGAGCGCGGTTCGGCGCGCCGGTGTCAGAACGCCGGGATGACGGAACCCTTGAAGGTGTCGTCGATGTACTTCTTGACCTCGGCCGAGTGGAGCAGCTCGGCGAGCTTCTTGACCCGCGGGTCGTTCTCCTTGCCCTGCTTGACGGCCAGGATGTTGGCGTAGGGGTTGCCCTCGGCCTTCTCCAGGAGCAGTGAGTCGGTGGCCGGCTTGAGGCCGGCGTCCAGCGCGTAGTTGCCGTTGATCACGGCGGCGTCGAGGTCGTCGATGGAGCGGGGCAGCTGGGCGGCCTCCAGCTCCTTCCACTTGAGGTTCTTCGGGTTGGCGGTGACGTCGGCGGGGGTGGCGGCGGTGCCGACACCGGCCTTGAGGGTGATCAGGTTGTTGTCGGCGAGCAGCTTGAGCGCGCGGCCCTCGTTGGTGGCGTCGTTCGGCAGGCCGACGGTGGCGCCGTCCTTGAGGTCGCCGATGGTCTTGACCTTCTTGGAGTACACACCCAGGGGCTCCAGGTGGACCGTCTCGACCGAGACGATCTGGGTGTTGTGCTTCTTGTTGAAGTCCTCCAGGTACGGCACGTGCTGGAAGTAGTTGGCGTCGGCCGAGCCGTCCTGCACCGCGGTGTTGGGGGTCACGTAGTCGGTGACCTCCTTGATGGTGAGCTTGAGGCCGGCCTTCTCCGCCAGGTTGTCCTTGACGTACTTGAGGATCTGACCGTGCGGGGTGGGGCTGGCGACGACGGTGAGCGCGGCGTTCGGGTCGGAGGACGCCGAGTCGCCGTTGCTGCCGCAGGCGGCGAGCGAGAGGGCGATGCCGGCGGTGGCGAGGACGCTGGTGAACTTCAGGGCGTTGCGCACGAAAAGTGCCTTTCTGCGTGATACGGGGAGCCGGGTCCGGGTTCGGACATCGGAAGGTCAGCGGGCGACGACGTCCTCGTCGGGGGTGGCCGGGGCCTCGGGGGTGCGGCCGCGCGGGCCGAGCAGGCGGGTCCGGCCGCCGGTGCGTCCGCGGTTGGCGAGGGCACGGACGGCCCGGTCGCCGATCAGCTGGACGACGGTCACGATGATCACCAGTTCCGCGACGATGATCCACATGAAGGCGGTCTCGAAGCGGAAGTAGCCGTAGTTGATGGCGAGGGTGCCGAGGCCGCCGCCGCCGACCACGCCGGCCATGGCGGAGTAGCTGATCAGCGTGATGATCGTGGTGGTGACGGAGGCCACGAGGGCGGGCAGCGCCTCGGGGATCAGCGTCTTGCGGACGATGGTCCAGGTGGAGCCGCCCATGGCCTGGACGGCCTCGACCAGGCCGCGGTCGACCTCGCGGACGGAGGTCTCGACCAGCCGCGCGAAGAAGGGGATCGCGCCGATGGTGAGCGGCACGGTGGCGGCCTCCCACCCGATGGAGGTGCCGACCAACCAGCGGGTGAAGGAGATCAGCGCGATCATCAGGATGATGAACGGCACCGAGCGGGCGATGTTCACCGCGGCGCCGAGCACCTTGTTGACCGGCTGGTTCTGCAGCAGGCCGCCCTTGTCGGTGAGGACCAGCAGCACGCCCAGCGGAAGGCCGAGCAGTACGGTGCCGGCGGTGGCGACGCCGACCATCTGGAGGGTTTCCCAGGTGGCGGGCCACATCAGTTCCTGCATCTGGTCCCAGGTCATGCCGCCGCCCCGTTCGCCGTCTCCAGCACGTCCACCTGAAGGCCCTGCTCGCGCAGGAAACCGATCGGCACCACGTTGTCCGCGCGGGAGCCGGGCAGCTCGACCCGCATCCGGCCGACCATCCGGCCGGCGATGGTCTCGACGGCGGCGCCGAGGATGTTGATGTCGATCTGGTAGGTGCGGGCGAGCTGGGAGACGAACGGCCGGGCGGAGCTGTCGCCCTGGAAGGTGATCTCCAGGACGGTGCTGCCGGGGTGGCCGGTGCCGAACTCGCTGAGCGGGAAGAGCTCGCGGGCGAGCTCCGAGCCGGGCTTGGCGAGCAGGTCGGTGAGCTCGCCGGACTCGACCACCCTGCCGCCGCGCATCAGGGCGGCGGAGTCGCAGACGGACTTGATGACGTCCATCTCGTGGGTGATCAGCAGGACGGTGAGGCCGAGCTGCTGGTTGAGGTCGCGCAGCAGCTTGAGGATCGACCGGGTGGTCTCCGGGTCGAGTGCGGAGGTGGCCTCGTCGGAGAGCAGCACCTTCGGGTCGCCGGCGAGGGCGCGGGCGATGCCGACGCGCTGCTTCTGACCGCCGGAGAGCTGACCGGGGTAGCTGCGGGCCTTGTCCCCGAGGCCGACCAGGTCGAGCAGCTCGGCGGCCTTGCGGCGGCGCTCGGCCCCGTCCAGCCCCATGATCTCCAGGGGGAGCTCGACGTTCTGCTGGACGGTCCGCGAGGAGAGCAGGTTGAAGTGCTGGAAGACCATGCCGATGCGGCGGCGGGCCTCGCGCAGTTCCCTGCCGGCCCGGTTCTCGCCGCCGGACAGCGCGGTGAGCTCGACGCCGTCCACGGTGACGGTCCCGGAGCTGGGGCGCTCCAGCATGTTGACGCAGCGGATGAGGGTCGACTTGCCGGCACCGCTGGTGCCGACGACGCCGTAGACCTCGCCGGGGCGGACGTGGAGGTCGACGCCGGCGAGGGCGGTCACCTCGCGGCCGCTTGAGCGGTAGACCTTGGTGAGGTCCGTGGTGGTGATCACAGCTGCTTCCGTGGGTCGGGGGCGGGCGGCGTGCAACCGCCGGACCGGGTTGCGGTCGGCGACGAGGACGGCGTTGCGCCAGGGGGGTCCGGACCTGCCACCCCTTGATCGTCGCCGGTCCACGGCCGGGCCGCGCGACGGCGTGGCCCTTACGTGTCAACGGTGACGGCCACCCGCCCGTGGACGGGCAGGCGGGGTGAAGGGGGTGGTGACGGCAGGCTGGGCTCGCTCACTCGGACGGGAGCGGCCGGGTCTCGCTTCGGGGCGCGAGATGTGGTCCCCCGGCCGGCGGCGAGGGGGAGGGAACGGTGGCCCTCAGCGGTGACACATTCGACGGCACATGGCACGCTCACCTGCCGGCAGGGTGCCGGTGGGGGTCCATTTCGTCGTCGCAGTCATGTGAGCCAGTAAATCAGATGGGTCGATGTGGTCCCAACTATTCGGACCGGCTGTCCGCAATGCGGACGCACATGGCTCTGACCTGCGCAAATGCCGACCGGCGCCGCCTTCGGAGGTCCGAATGATGGCGGCGCCGGATCGGGAGGGTGCGGCGGAGGGTCAGGCCGTGGCGGCGAGCTCGACCTCGGCGGGCTTCTCCAGGTGGACCAGGCTCAGCCGGCCGCTGACCTGCTCCACGGTGGTCTGCCGGTACCCCTGGCGGGCGTAGAGACGCAGGTTGCCCAGGCTGCGGTGGCCGGTGAACAGCCGGTAGGAGCTCACCGCGCCGTCCTCCGAGAGGCGGTGTTCCAGTGCCTCCAGCAGCCGGCCGCCGAGGCCGTGCCGCTGCATCCGGGGGTGGACGACCAGGCGCCCTATCCGGCCGACGCCGTCGGGGCCGACCCGGCCGCGTACGGTGCCGACGATCTCGCCGCCGAGGCGGGCGACGAGGAAGTGCTGTTCGGTCAGTTCGGCGCGCAGACTCTCCAACGACTGTGTCAGGGGCTCGATGGCCCAGTCGCCGTAGAGTTCGGCCTCGGTCTGGTAGCCGAGGTACTGGAGCTTGAGGATCTGCTCCGCGTCCTCCGCCTCGGCGGTCGAGATGATCACGGTCATGCCCATGTGCGGGGGCCTCCCCATCGTTGTGCCCGGCGCGCGAACGTGAGGGTGTCGCACCGGATGCCCTGCCGGAGATGTCCCGGCCGGGGGTCTTCCCGGACCGGGGGTGGCGCACGAACGTACCAGCCGCGCGGCCCTGGTGAGGGCCGTGCCGCCGATGGCGTGCTCACGGTCAGTATCCGAGCGACCGCGCCACCGTCAAGAGCTACGTTCGCCAGCGCCTTACCCGCGCGTCAGCTGCCCTCAACCTTTCGACCCCCGGACGTGGCGAGGGTCACGCCCGACGGGGCCGGTCGAGGGCCCGGTTTCGGAGCCGGTCGGGGGCCGGACGGGGAGTCGGACGGTGGCGCGACGACGTGGCGGATGACCGGGGCCGGAGGGCGCGGGGCGGGACCGCGCCCCGCGACGGTTCAGGCGTAGCGCTCGGCGTGGAGGCGGGCCCGGAGGCAGGCGAGGCAGCGGGAGCGGGTGGGCCCGATGGACCCGCGCGGCATCCCGAGGCGTTCGGAGAGTTCGCGGTAGGTAGGCGGCGGGTCCTCGACGAGGGCGGCCATCAGCTGCGGGCAGCGGCCGGGCAGGGCGGCCACTGCCTCCCGGACGAGGCGGCGCCGCAGCTCGGCGAGGACCTCGTCCTCGGCGGAGGGGACGAACGGGAGGTTGGTGCACATACCGTGGATGACCGGGTACGGGCCCGGCCGGTTACGCCCGCCCGGTCGCGTCCACGCGAAAGGGGCGCGACGGTCGGACCGTCGCGCCCCTCCCCCGGTTCGGTGACCGGGCGTCAGCCCTTGACCCACTCCTGCTGGACCGCGAGGTCCGCCTTGAGCTCGGCGAGCTGGACCGCCACGGCGTCGGGGGCGGTGCCGCCCCGGCCGTTGCGCGAGGCGATCGCGCCGTGCACGCTGAGCACCGAGCGGACCTCGGGCGTCAGGTGCGGGGAGATCGCGGCGAACTGCTCGTCCGTCAGGTCGGCGAGTTCGATGCCGTCGGCCTCGCACACCTTGACGCAGGCACCCGCCACCTCGTGCGCGACCCGGAACGGCACACCCTGCTTGACCAGCCACTCGGCGATGTCGGTGGCGAGCGAGAACCCGGCCGGGGCCAGCTCCTCCAGCCGCTCCCGGTGCACGGTGAGGGTGGCCATCATGCCGGTGAAGGCGGGCAGCAGCACCTCCAGCGTGTCGCAGGAGTCGAAGACCGGCTCCTTGTCCTCCTGGAGGTCCCGGTTGTAGGCCAGCGGCAGCGCCTTGAGGGTGGCGAGCAGACCGGTGAGGTTGCCGATCAGCCGGCCGGACTTGCCCCGGGCGAGCTCGGCGATGTCCGGGTTCTTCTTCTGCGGCATGATCGACGAACCGGTGGAGAAGGCGTCGTGCAGCGTGATGAAGCCGAACTCCTTGGTGTTCCAGATGATCACCTCCTCCGCGATCCGGGAGAGGTTGATCCCGATCATCGCGGTGACGAAGGCGAACTCGGCGACGAAGTCCCGCGAGGCCGTGCCGTCGATGGAGTTGCCGACCGAGCCCCGCTCGAAGCCGAGGTCGGCGGCGACGGCCTCCGGGTCGAGGCCGAGCGAGGAGCCGGCCAGCGCGCCGGAGCCGTACGGGGAGACGGCGGTGCGGGTGTCCCACTGGCGCAGCCGCTCGGCGTCCCGGCCGAGGGCCTGCACGTGTGCGAGGACGTGGTGGGCGAAGAGGACGGGCTGGGCGTGCTGGAGGTGGGTGCGGCCCGGCATGGCGGTGTCCGGGTGGGCCTCGGCCAGGCCGACCAGGGCGTGCTGGAGGTCGAGGACCAGCCCGCCGATGATCTTCGCGTGGTCCCGCAGGTACATCCGGAAGAGGGTGGCGATCTGGTCGTTGCGCGAGCGCCCGGCCCGCAGCTTGCCGCCCAGGTCGGGGCCGAGCCGCTCCAGCAGACCGCGCTCCAGGGCGGTGTGGACGTCCTCGTCGGCGACGGTGCCGGTGAAGGTGCCGGCCTCGACGTCGGTGAGCAGCCGGGCGAGCCCGTCCAGCATGCCGGCGAGTTCCTCGTCGGAGAGCAGGCCGGCCTTGTGCAGGACGCGGGCGTGGGCCTTGGAGCCGGCGATGTCGTACGGCGCGAGGCGCCAGTCGAAGTGCACCGAGGCGGAGAGCCTCGCCAGTGCCTCGGACGGGCCGTCGGCGAAGCGGGCGCCCCAGAGGCGGACGTCGCCACCGGAGGTGGTCTGGTCGGCGGACATCGCACGGGCTCCTTTGCGCGAGAGGGTTCGGGAGGGGTGGCCCCGGCCGCGGGGGTGGGCGCGGCCGGGACCGGGAGAGGTGGTTCGGGCCCCGGTCGGGGCGGTTCGGCCCGGGCCCGCCCGGGGGTTCGGACGGAGTTCGGGCCGGAGGTCGGGCCGGTTGTCGGGGCGGGGACTCAGCCGAGGTCGCGGCGGGCGGCGATCTTCGAGGACAGCCCGAAGATCTCGATGAAGCCCTTGGACATCGACTGGTCGAAGGTGTCGCCGGTGTCGTAGGTGGCGAGGTTGAAGTCGTACAGCGACTGGTCGGACTTCCGGCCGTTGACGACGGCCCGGCCGCCGTGCAGCACCAGCCGGATCTCGCCGGAGACGTGCTGGTTGGCCTCGTTGACGAAGCCGTCCAGGGCGCGCTTGAGCGGGGAGAACCAGAGGCCGTCGTAGACCAGCTCGGCCCAGCGCTGCTCGACCTGCCGCTTGTAGCGGGCCAGCTCGCGCTCGACGGTGACGTTCTCCAGCGCCTGGTGGGCGGTGATCAGGGCGATCGCGCCGGGGGCCTCGTAGATCTCCCGCGACTTGATGCCGACGAGCCGGTCCTCGACCATGTCGAGCCGGCCGATGCCCTGGGCGCCGGCCCGCTTGTTGAGCTCCTCGACGGCCTGGAGGACGGTCACCTTGCGGCCGTCCACGGCGACCGGGACGCCGGCGTCGAAGGTGATGACCACCTCGTCGGCCTCGCGCGGGGTGGCCGGGTTCTGGGTGTACTCGTAGACGTCCTCGATCGGGGCGTTCCAGATGTCCTCCAGGAAGCCGGTCTCGACGGCCCGCCCGAAGACGTTCTGGTCGATCGAGTACGGGGACTTCTTGGTGGTGGCGATCGGCAGGCCCTTGGCCTCGGCGAAGGCGATCGCCTTGTCCCGGGTCATCGCGTAGTCGCGGACCGGGGCGATGCACTTCAGCTGGGGGGCCAGCGACTGGATGCCGACCTCGAAGCGGACCTGGTCGTTGCCCTTGCCGGTGCAACCGTGGGCGACGGTGGTGGCACCGTGCTTCTGCGCGGCGGCGACCAGGTGCTTGACGATGACCGGCCGGGACAGGGCGGAGACGAGGGGGTACTCGCCCTGGTAGAGGGCGTTGGCCTTGATGGCCGGGAGGCAGTACTCGTCGGCGAACTCGTCGCGGGCGTCCGCGACCTCGGCCTCGACGGCACCGCAGTCCAGCGCCCGCTGGCGGATGACGTCCAGGTCCTCGCCGCCCTGGCCGACGTCGACGGCGACGGCGATGACCTCGGCACCCGTCTCCTCGGCGATCCAGCCGATGCAGACGGACGTGTCCAGACCGCCCGAGTAGGCGAGTACGACGCGCTCGGTCACGGCTTTCTCCTTCACAACAGTGCGAACAGGCTTACGGCGATAGGCATAAGTATGCACTACTCCGTATGAAACTCAAAACGCCGACCGGGAGCTTCCACGAACGGGACTGCCGGCGGGGTGACGGACGGGACTTCGGGCGTGCTGCGGGCGGGCCGGTCGGTCCGGTCGGTCGGGCCGTGGACGGGGCCGCGGATACGACTGCGGGCCCGGGGAAACCGGGCCCACAGAAGGGGATGCCGCTACTGGGCCTTCGCCTGGGCGAGCTGCATCAGGTGGTCGGCGAGGGCCTGGCCGCCCGCCGGGTCCCGGCTGATCAGCAGGACGGTGTCGTCGCCGGCGATGGTGCCGATGATCTCGAAGACCTCCGCCTGGTCGATCGCCGAGGCGAGGAACTGGGCGGCACCCGGCGGGGTGCGCAGTACGACGAGGTTGCCGGAGGCGGTGGCGGAGACCATGAGCTCGCCGGCCAGCCGGGCCATCCGGCCCTCGGTGGCGGACTCCCCCATCGGTGCGCGGGGGGTGCGGTCGCCGCCCTCGGCCGGGACGGCGTAGATGAGCGCGCCGTCCCGGTTGCGGATCTTCACCGCACCCAGCTCGTCCAGGTCCCGGGAGAGGGTGGCCTGGGTGACCACCAGTCCGTCGTCGGCGAGCAGCTTGGCGAGCTGGCTCTGCGAGCGCACGGGCTGGCGGGTGAGCAGGTCCACGATCCGCCGGTGGCGCGCGGTGCGGGTCTGGGGGACCTGCGGCGTCGGGCCGGCGGCGGGTTGGCCGGAGTGGGGAACGGTCATGTGATTATTCTCCCGGACTACGCTCGGTTCGCATCGCCCGGGGCGCCCTCGCGGACCGCCCGGAGGACGTCCGGCAGGGCGGCGAGGAAGGCGTCCGCCTCCTCCTCCGTGAGCACCAGCGGCGGGGCGAGCCGGATCGCGTCCGGGACGGCGGCGTTGACGAGGAAGCCGGCCTCCTGGAGCCCGGCCTGGATCGCGCCCGCGACCGGTTCGGTGAGGACGATGCCGAGCAGCAGGCCGGCGCCGCGCACGTGCGAGACCAGCGGGTCGCCGATCGCCTCGACGCCGTGCCGCAGCCGGTCGCCGATCTTGCGAACGTGCTCCAGCAGGCCCTCGGACTCGATGGTGTCCAGGACGGCGAGGGCGGCGGCCGCCACCACCGGGTTGCCGCCGAAGGTGGTGCCGTGCTGACCGGGGGTCAGCAGGTCGGCGGCCTCGCCGAAGGCGAGCACCGCGCCGACCGGCAGGCCGCCGCCGAGCCCCTTGGCGAGCGTGACGACGTCCGGCTCGACCCCCTCGAACGCCTGGTGGGCGTACCAGTGGCCGGTCCGGCCGATGCCGGTCTGGATCTCGTCCAGGACGAGCAGGGTGCCGGTGGCGCGGGTGATCTCCCGGGCCGCGGCGAGGTAGCCGTCGGGCAGCGGGACGGCGCCGTTCTCGCCCTGGATCGGCTCCAGGAAGACGGCGGCGGTCTCGGTGGTGACGGCCGCCCGCAGCGCTTCGACGTCGCCGAACGGGACGTGGGTGACGTCGCCGGGCAGCGGGCGGAACGGCTCCTGCTTGGCGGGCTGGCCGGTGAGCGCGAGGGCGCCCATGGTGCGTCCGTGGAAGCCGCCCTCCAGGGCGACGACACGGGTGCGGCCCGTCCGGCGGCCGATCTTGAAGGCGGCCTCGTTGGCCTCGGCTCCGGAGTTGCAGAAGAAGACCCGGCCCGCGCGGCCGTCGAGCGCGAGCAGCCGCTCGGCGAGGCTGATGGTCGGCTCGGCCATGAAGAGGTTGGAGATGTGGCCGAGGGTGGCGATCTGCCGGCCGACGGCCGCGACGATCGCCGGGTGGGCGGTGCCGAGCACGTTGACGGCGATGCCGCCGAGCAGGTCGGTGTACTCCTTGCCGTCCGCGTCCCACAGCTTGCTGCCCTCGCCGCGGACCAGCGGGATCCGGGGCGTGCCGTAGTTGTCGGTGAAAGCGTGCTGCCACCGCTCGGTGAGCTGCTCGTTGGAAGTCATGCCAGTCCCCCGGTCACGGTCGTTTCGTCGTCCGGCACGACCATCGTGCCGATGCCCTCGTCGGTGAAGATCTCCAGCAGCAGGCTGTGCGCCACCCGGCCGTCCAGCACGCGGGCGGTGCCGACGCCGGAGCGGACGGCGCGCAGGCAGCCCTCCATCTTCGGGAGCATCCCGCTGGCCAGGCCGGGCAGCAGCTCCTCCAGCTCGCCCGCGCCGAGCTGGCTGATCACGTCGTCGGAGTTCGGCCAGTCCTTGTAGAGACCCTCGACGTCGGTGAGGACGACGAGCATCTCCGCGCCGAGCGCGACCGCGAGGGCGGAGGCGGCGGTGTCGGCGTTGATGTTGTAGACGTGGCCGTCGACGCCCCGGGCGATCGAGGAGATCACGGGGATGCGGCCGTCGGCGATGAGCGCCTTCACCGCGCCCGCCTCGATGTTGACGATGTCGCCGACCAGGCCGATGTCGACCTGCTCGCCGTCGACGACCGCGTACCGCTTGACGGCCGTCATGGTGTGGGCGTCCTCGCCGGTCATGCCGACCGCGAACGGGCCGTGGCCGTTGAGCAGCCCGACCAGTTCGCGCTGGACCTGGCCGGCGAGCACCATCCGGACCACGTCCATGGTCTCGGGGGTGGTGACCCGGAGTCCGTTGGTGAAGGAGGACTCCAGGCCGAGCCGGTCGAGCTGGGCGCTGATCTGCGGGCCGCCGCCGTGCACCACGACCGGGTGGAGACCGGCGTAGCGGAGGAAGACGACGTCCTGGGCGAAGGCCGCCTTGAGCTCGTCGTCCACCATGGCGTTGCCGCCGAACTTGATGACGACGGTCTTGCCGTGGAACCGCTCCAGCCACGGCAGCGCCTCGATGAGCGTCAGGGCCTTGGGCAACGCGGTGTTGTTGCGGGCCTGTTCGCCCTTGGGTGCGATCTGCACGTTTTCTGTCCCCGGCTCAGGTAGCAGGTCTCAGGAGGAGTAGGCGCTGTTCTCGTGCACGTAGTCGGCGGTGAGGTCGTTGGTCCACAGGGTGGCGGTGGCCTCGCCGGCGTTGAGGTCGGCGGTGACGACCACCTCGCGGCCGGTCATGTCGACGAGATCGCGGTCCTCTCCCACGCTGCCGTCGCGGCAGACCCAGACGCCGTTGATGGCGACGTCGAGCCGGTCGGGGTCGAAGGTGGCGGCGGTGGTGCCGATCGCGGCCAGGACGCGGCCCCAGTTGGGGTCCTGGCCGTGGATGGCGCACTTCAGGAGGTTGTTGCGGCCGATGGTCCGGGCCACCTCGACGGCCTCGTCCTCGGTGGCGGCGCCGGTGACGTCGATCCGGATGTCCTTGCTCGCGCCCTCGGCGTCGCCGATGAGCTGGCGGGCGAGGTCGGCGCAGACGGTGCGGACCGCCTCGTCGAAGTCGGCGGTATCCGGGGTGGTGCCGGAGGCGCCGGAGGCGAGCAGCAGCACGGTGTCGTTGGTGGACATGCAGCCGTCGGAGTCGATCCGGTCGAAGGTGGTGCGGGTGGCGCCGCGCAGTGCGGCGTCCAGGGCGGCGGCGTCCAGGTCGGCGTCGGTGGTGAGGACGACGAGCATGGTGGCCAGGGAGGGGGCCAGCATGCCGGCGCCCTTGGCCATGCCGCCGACCGTCCAACCGGCGGGGCTGGTGACCTGGGCCGTCTTGTGGACAGTGTCGGTGGTCTTGATGGCGATCGCGGCGGCCTCGCCGCCGGTGGCGCTCAGCTCGGCGGCGGCGGTGGCGACGCCGGGGAGCAGCAGGTCCATCGGGAGGCGGACGCCGATCAGGCCGGTGGACGCGACGGCGACCTCACCGGCGTTGAGCGTGAGCTCCTCGGCCACCTTCTCGGCGGTGGCGTGGGTGTCCTGGAAGCCGAGCGGGCCGGTGCAGGCGTTGGCGCCACCGGAGTTGAGGACGACGGCGGAGACCGAGCCGCCCTTGAGGACCTGCTCGGACCAGAGCACGGGGGCGGCCTTGACCCGGTTGGCGGTGAAGACGCCGGCGGCGGCGAGCGAGGGCCCGTCGTTGACGACCAGGGCGAGGTCCGGGGTGCCGGAGGCCTTGATACCGGCGGTGACACCGGCGGCGCGGAAGCCCCTGGCGGCCGTCACTCCGAGGTTCTGGTGGTCGGTCACGGTGCGACTCCGTTCACGGGAAGGCCCAGCTCCTCGGGCAGGCCCAGGGCGATGTTCATGCTCTGCACCGCGCCACCGGCGGTGCCCTTGACCAGGTTGTCGATCGCGCTGATCGCGATGATCCGCCCGGTGGCCTCGTCCAGGGCGATCTGGACGAGGGCGGCGTTCGAGCCGTAGACGCTGCTGGTCTGCGGCCACTGCCCCTCGGGCAGCAGACGGACGAACGGCTCGTCGGCGAACGCCTCGGTGTAGGCGGCGCGCAGGCTCTCGGCCGTCACACCGGGCTTCGCCTTGGCGGAGCAGGTGGCGAGGATGCCGCGCGGCATCGGGACGAGCATGGGGGTGAAGGAGACCTCGACCGGCTCGCCCGCGAGCGGGGTGAGGTTCTGGGACATCTCCGGGGTGTGCCGGTGGACGCCGCCGACGCCGTACGCGCTGACGTTGCCCATGACCTCGCTGCCGAGCAGGTGGGTCTTGGCCGCCTTGCCGGCGCCGGAGGTGCCGGAGGCGGCGACGACGACGGCCTCGGGCTCGGCGAGTCCGGCCGCGTACGCGGGGAAGAGGGCGAGCGAGACGGCGGTCGGGTAGCAGCCGGGGACGGCGATGCGGTTGCTGCCCTTGAGCGCGGCACGGTGGCCGGGGAGCTCGGGCAGCCCGTACGGCCAGGTGCCGGCGTGTGCGGAGCCGTAGAACTGCTCCCAGTCGGCGGCGGCCCTGAGCCGGAAGTCGGCCCCGCAGTCGACGACCAGCACGTTCCCGCCGAGTTCCTCGGCGACGGCGGCGGACTGTCCGTGCGGCAGCGCCAGGAACACCACGTCGTGGTCGGCCAGCACCTCGGTGGTGGTGGGCTCCAGGATCCGGTCGGCGAGCGGCAGCAGGTGCGGCTGCAGCAGGCCCAGTCTGGTGCCGGCGTTCGAACCGCCGGTCAGCGCCCCGATCTCCACCTCCGGGTGGCCGAGCAGCAGACGCAGCACCTCACCGCCCGCGTATCCGCTCGCGCCGGCGACGGCGACTCGCAATGCCATGGCATTCCCTCCTTCGTCGTGGCATGAATATACGCAGTACGGAACATTCATGCAAGGAGTGGGGCGAGGGGCGCCGCAACGGGCACGCCCCACCCCCACGCCCGAGGACAGGGCGTTCCGACCGCGCGGGCGATCTTCCGCCCGTCGTCGGCGATTAGCTTAGGCTACCCTTACTTAAGGGGAAAACGACCCGCGTGGGACGGGCCCGACCGCACCCCGCCGGCCCGGCACCCGGCGGTTCACCGGCGGACGGCCCGCAGGACGACGAACTTCGGGTTGCCGGCGACGAGTTGACAGTTGCCGAAGAGACGGCGGAGCTTCTCGTGGTAGCCGAGGTGCCGGTTGCCGACCACCCAGAGCTCACCGCCCGGCCGCAGCGCGCGACGGGCACCGGTGAACATCCGCCACGCGGTCGCGTCGGTGGTGGCCTGGTGCGAGTGGAACGGCGGATTGTTGAGGACGAGGTCCACCGACCCGGGGGCCACCGCCTCGGCCGTCATCGCGTCGGCGGTCAGGAACTCGGCGGGGGCGTCCGGGCCGAGGTTGGCGCGGAAGGTCTCCTCCGCCGAGGCCACCGCCTGGTGGGACTCGTCGACGAAGACCAGTTCGGCGCCGGGCGCGGCCAGGGCGGCGGCGGTGCCGACGACCCCGTTCCCGCAGCCGAGGTCGACGATCCGGTCACCCGGCGCCGCGGTCGGCAGGTGGGCGAGCAGGAACCGGGTACCGATGTCGAGGCGGTCCGCGCAGAAGGTGCCGGCGTGGTTGACCACGGTGCGGCCGGCGGCAGGACCGATGTCGGCGGGCAGCGCGTAGCGGTGCGGCCAGGGGTTGGGGCCAGGGTCGAGCGTCCGGTCCGGCGTGCAGAAGATCAGCCGGGCCTTGCGGACGGCGAGCGAGGTCCGGGTCGGCCCAAGGATGCGCTCGAAGAGCTGGAGGGTGGAGGTGTGGATCTCGGTGACCATGCCGGTGCCGATCACCACGGTGTCCGGGTGGACGGCCGGGGCGAGGCGGTGCAACTGGTCCTCCAGCAGCGCGAGGCTCTTGGGGACGCGCACCAGCAGGACGTCGATCCGCGCGGGCGGGGCGTCCCGGGTGGTGAGCAGCCGGACGGCGGCCGGGTCGGCGCCGGCCCGCGCGAGGTTGGCGCGGGTGGCCCGCTGGGCGAGGTGCGAGTCGCTGATCTGGGCGGGAGCGAACCGCGCGAGCGCGGTGGCCAGGGCGCCCCAGCGGTCGCCGAGGACGGTGACCGCCCGGCCCGTGAGGTCGGTGGCCCCGCCCTGGGCGGAGTCGGCCTCGCCGGCCAGGTGCCGCAGCAGGTACTCGTCGGCGGCGTCCCAGGCGCGCAGCAGCTCGCGCGGGTCCTCCGGGTAGCGGGTGAGGTCGAGGCTGCCCCAGGGAGTGGCGAAGGGGGTCGCGGCGGCGGGCGTCGAGAGGTGGTTCATCGTGGCCCAGGCTAGCCGACCGGCGGGCGGGCCCGGTGGGCGGCGACGGCGGGCCCGGGATCACGGGTGCGGGGACGCGTAGCGGGGTCGTACGGGCGGGGCGGGTGGGCGGGGCGGGTGGGCGGGGCCGACGGACGGGGCCGGTCGGCGCGGTTCACCGCCCGGGGCCGGGCGCCGGGCGCGCATCGGGGCCTCGGCCGATACTGGAGGGGCCCGAGGGAAGGGGCGAGGCCATGGACTGGAAGCTCGAAGTGGTGGTGGTCCCGGTGCCGGACGTGGACCGGGCCAAGGTCTTCTACGAGGAACAGGCCGGTTTCACCGTCGACCACGACACCCGGATCCGGGACGGCGTGCGGGTCGTCCAGCTGACACCCCCCGGATCCGGCTGCTCGATCGTGGTGGGCGCCGGGATGACGGAGGCGCCGCCCGGCTCGCTGAAGGGTCTCCAACTGGTGGTGCCGGACATCGACCGGGCGCACGCCGAGCTGGTCGCGCGGGGCGTGGAGGTCAGCCCGGTGCAGCACTTCGAGGACGGGACCCGGGTGGACGGGCGCGGCGGGGAGTGGAACTCGTTCGTCTTCTTCAGCGACCCGGACGGCAACGGCTGGGCCGTCCAGGAGGCACCCGACCGCCGGTAGCGCCGTCGGTCCGGTCCGGTCCGGTCCGGTGGCGGGGTCCGTCCGGCTGAGGTCGGGGCCGCCCGGGCGGTCTCGGTAGGCTCGGAGGATGGTCGATGTCGAGGGAAGCGTCCGGGTGGACAGCTGGATCTGGTCGGTGCGGCTCGCGAAGACGCGGTCGGCGGCGGCCGACGCCTGCAAGGCCGGGCACGTCCGGGTCAACGGCGAGCGGGCCAAGCCGGCCCAGTCGCTGAAGCCCGGCGACGAGGTGCGGGTGCGCCAGGAGGGCTACGAGCGGGTCGTCGTGGTGCGGAAGCTGATCCGCAAGCGGGTCGGCGCCGACGTCGCGGCGGAGTGCCTGGTGGACAACAGTCCTCCGAGGCCGCCGCGCGAGCTGCTGGCCGTGCCCGGCCTGCGCGACCGGGGTGCCGGGCGGCCCACCAAGCGGGACCGCCGGGACATGAACCAGCTGCGCGGCCAGTAGCACGGCGGGCCGGGGACCCGGCCCGCCGACCCCGCCGCGGCCGACCGGGCCGGACGGCGGTCAGGAAGCCAGGGTGTCCGTCCGGACCTGGGTGAGGAAGGTGTCCAGGTTCGCCAGCGTGCGGGCGATCTGGTCCTCCAGCGGGAGCGACTCGTCGGGCCGGGTCACCAGCGCGGACTTCTTCAGGCCGCGCAGGTAGAGCGAGCAGGCCAGGTCGGCACAGATGTACGTGCCGACCGTGTTCCCCTCCCGCCCCGCCGCACCGGCACGCCGGGCGGTGAGCAGCGCGACGCCGGAACCCGCGTGCGCCGTGACGCAGAGCGAACAGACGTTGGTCTTGGTCAGGCTGCGCCGGAACGACGGCACCCGCAGCGTGACACCGACCAGCTCGCCGCCGTGCTCCGCCACCAGGTAGCCGCGGTCGGGGGCGCCCTGGTCCCGCCAGCCGAGGAAGTCCAGGTTCTCCCAGGGGAGTTCGGCCATGCCTCGGGGCAGGTTGAGCCGACGGGCCTCGCCCTTGGAGCAGTTGACGAAGGACGCGCGGATGTCGGTCTCGTTCAGGGGTCGCATACGTCGCAAGCTAACACCGGACGCCCGGCGCCGTCGTGCGGTTTTCCGTCCGCCCGGGCGCCGGCCCTGCGGCGATCAGGCCCGCCCGCGCAGCGGGGCCGGGGGTATTTCTCGCGGTGGGCGGCCTCGCCGGGGCCGCGGGTGGCGGCGCCGAACAGCACCGCCCCCCGGCCCACCCGCACGCCGCCCCCTTGATCCGACGGCGCGTCAGGGACGGCCGACGGCTCAGCGCTTGAAGGCGACGCCGGCGTAGGCGGAGACGTCCTGCCAGCCGTCCGGCAGGTCGGTGGTCCGGATGTGGCCGGACTCCGGCCGCCAGAGCGGAAGTTGGACCAGGCCGGGGCCGACGAACTCGAAGTCGCCGAAGAACGGCTCGACGGCGGCGCGCGGGCGCAGCACCAGGGGTGCGCTCGCGCTGCGGTAGATCCGGGTGCCCTCGGCGGCGCTCTCCCGGGAGGCGAAGTCGGGGCTGCCGTGGGAGAGGATCAGCGCGCTGCCGGGGGCGAGCACGTCGCGCAGGGTGCGGACGATCCGTTCGGCGCCGTCCTCGTCCCGGATGAAGTGCAGGACGGCGACGAGCATCAGGGCGACCGGCTCGCCGAGGTCGATGGCGGTGCGCAGGCCGGGGTGGTCGAGGATCGCCTCGGGCTCGCGCAGGTCGCCCTCGATGACGGAGGTGTGGCCCGCCGGGTGGCCGGCCAGCAGGGCGCGGGCGTGGGCGGCCACGATCGGGTCGTTGTCGACGTAGACGACCCGGGCGTCCGGGGCGACCCGCTGGGCGATCTCGTTGGTGGAGCCGACGGTCGGGATGCCGGTGCCGATGTCGAGGAACTGCCGGATGCCCCGGCCGGCGGCGAACTCGACGGCGCGGCCGAGGAATTCACGGTTGGTGCGAGCCAGCAGCGGCAGCGCCGGGTAGGCGGCGATGGCGGCCTCGGCGGCCTTCCGGTCGGCCTCGAAGTTGTCCTTGCCGCCGAGGTAGTAGTCGTACATCCGGGCGGTGTGCGGGACGCCGGTGTCGAGCTCGGTCGGGGGCTGCCAGTCGTCGGCGCGCGCCCACTCCCAGTCGGTTCCGATCCCCGTGCTCGCCGTCGTCGTGTCCTCGGTCATCTGCCGCCCCCTGTCGTTCACCGCGTTCACCTCCGGCCGGTGCCGGCGGCGTCCCCCGTACCGGGTGCGGTCGGCGGGCCCGGTGTGCCGTGCCCCCTCCGCCCCGGTGCGCGGCGATCGTAACCGACGACGGACCCCCGAAACAGCGGGAGTTCAGGTTTCCGCAGCATTCGAACGATGGCCCCCGTGCGCGTCGGCGGCCGCGCCCTCGGGCTCTTCCCACCGGTCGCCGCAGGGTGCCGCCCTCTCTATGCTGGCTGCCGATGACTGTCGATCGGCGCAGCGTCCTGCGCACCACCGCCAAGCTGGCCGCTCTGACCGCCGTCGGCGGGCTCGTCGGCGCCTGCGCCGACAGCGGCGCCCGCCGGGCCGATCCGGGGGCGCTCGCCGTCCGCCCGGGCACGATCGACCCGGCGGGCACCGTCGA
Source organism: Streptomyces sp. BE20 (assembly GCF_036322525.1). NCBI lineage: Bacteria > Bacillati > Actinomycetota > Actinomycetes > Kitasatosporales > Streptomycetaceae > Streptomyces > Streptomyces sp. BE20. Next base: position 108,019 of record NZ_JAQYWW010001022.1, read on the forward strand.
CCCGGCGTGGGCGGAGGCGGAGGGTCCCGCCTCGTCGGCGGCCGGTGGCTCCTCCGGCGCGCCGGGCACCCCCGCGCCGACGGTCCCGGCGGCCGAAGCACCGGCGGCGGGCCCGGCAGCCGATCCGGGGGCAGGTCCGGGGGCAGGTCCGGGGGCAGGTCCGGGAGCCGCCACCACCCCGTCCGCACCGCCCGCACCGCCGGTGCTCCCGCCCCTGGCGCCCGGCACCCCGGTCGAGGTGGCGTACGGGCCGCGTACCCGCCGCAATGTCGCGCTGACCTTCCACGGCAGCGGCGACCCGCGGCTCGCCACCGCCCTGCTGGAGACCGCCGAACGGCGCGGCGTCGGGCTCACCGTGCTGGCCGTCGGAAGCTGGCTGGACCAGCAGCCGCAGATGGCCCGGCGGATCCTGGACGGCGGCCACGAACTGGGCAACCACACCCAGAACCACCAGGACATCTCCACCATGCCCCCCGACCGGGCGCGCGCCGAGATCGCCCAGTGCGCGGAGCGGCTGCAGCGGCTGACCGGCTCGATCGGCCGCTGGTTCCGCCCGTCGGCCGCCCAGTACGCCACGGCGATGGTGCGCGAGCAGGCGAAGGCCGTCGGGTACGAACACGTGCTGGCGTTCGACGTGGACCCCCGGGACTACAGCGACCCGAGCGCGGCCGAGCTGCAGCGCCGGGTGCTCGGTTCGGTGCGCGCCGGCTCGGTGGTGGCCCTGCACCTGGGTCACCAGTGCACGGTGGACGCGCTCCCCGCGATCCTGGACGGCCTCGCCGGGGCCCGCCTGACCCCGGTCACCGCCAGCCGCCTCTTCGCGTAGCCGCGGCACCGCCCCGCAGGGCACCCGGCCCGTGGGGCACCCGGCCTGCGGGGCGCGGGCCCGCCGGGCGGTGCCGCGGAAGAGCCCGGCCGCCTCCCGCACGTGCGTGCCATGCTTCCCGCATGCGCTACATCATCATCGGGGCGGGTGCGGTGGGCGGCACGATCGGTGCCCGGCTGCACGAGGGCGGGCACGAGGTGGTCCTGGTGGCGCGCGGCGCCCATCTGGCCGCACTGCGGGAGACCGGCCTCCGGTTCGGCACCCCGGAGGGCACCCGGACGCTGCGGATCCCGGCCGTCGGCGGGCCCGCCGAGCTGGAACTGCGTCCGGACGACGTGCTCGTCCTCGCCGTGAAGACCCAGGACACCGCCGCGCTGCTGGCCGCCTGGGCTCCCCGCCCGGTGGCCGGCGGCGGCACCGCCGGCGAGCGGCTGCCGCTGGTCTGCGCGCAGAACGGGGTGGAGAACGAGCGGCTGGCGCTGCGGCTCTTCCGTGAGGTGCTCGGCGTGTACGTGTGGATGCCGTCCACCCACCTGGAGCCGGGCCGGGTGAGCGCGGCGGGGACGCCGGTCAGCGGGATCCTGCGGCTCGGCGGCTACCCGGCCGGGACGGGCGGGCGGGCGGCGGCGATCGCCGCGGACCTCGCCGGGTCCTCCTTCAGCGTGCCGCTGGAGGAGGACGTGATGCGCTGGAAGTACACCAAGCTGCTCGGCAACCTGGCCAACGCGCTGGACGCGGTGGCCGGCCGGATCGAGGACGGTCCGCTGGGCGCCCTCCGCGACCGGGTGACGGCCGAGGGCGCCGCCGTGCTGGCCGCCGCCGGCGTCCCGCACCACGACCTGGCCGAGCAGTTCGTCGAGGCCCGGGAGACGCTGCGGCTCGCACCGGTGGCGGGCGAGGGTCGCACCGGCTCGTCGTCCTGGCAGAGCCTGGCGCGCGGCACCGGCTCGATCGAGGCCGACCACCTGAACGGTGAGATCGTGCTGCTGGCCCGGCTGCACGGGGTGGCGGCGCCGCTCAACGAGGCGCTCCAGCGGCTGGCCGGGGCGTTCGCCCGGACCGGGCGGGCACCGGGCTCGCTCACCGCGGAGGAACTGGCGGCACTCACCGCACTCTGAGCCGGGCCGGGCCGGTCCGGACCGGGTCCGGGCCGGCCGGGGTTCCGCGGACGCGCCCGCCCGCCGTCCCCCGGACCGGGCGGTCAGCCCATCGGGTCGTCCGGCCCGTACGGGCGGAGCCGGAGCGTGCGCGCGTCCGCCTCCCGGATCTCCCCGGCCCGGTTGACCAGAACCTCCAGGTCGTCCCGCCCCGCGTGGATGAACCGCCCGTGCAGCCCGTCGAAGCGGCCTCGGGCGGCGTCCACGGTGACGGCGACCATGTACGGGATGGAGCCCCACTCCTTGGTGGACCGGAACATCGGCATCCCGGCCGTCATGTCGGTGGCGACCGCGCCGGGGCTGATGTCGAGGACGACCACGTGGTGCTCGGCGAGCGAGTCGGCGAGGTTGTCGGAGAGCTGGAGCAACGCGCCCTTGGAGGTGGCGTACGCGGTGTAGTGGCCGTCGGGGCGCAGCGCGAAGCCGGAGTTGAGGTTGATCACGCGCCCGCTGCCGCGGCGGACCATGCCGGGCAGGACGCAGCGCAGCAGGTTGTAGGGTCCGCGCAGGTTGACCTCGACGACCTGCCACCACTGGTTGGCGTCGGTCTCCCAGAGCGGCACCTCGGCGCGGTCGATCTGGCCGGCGTTGTTGATCAGCAGGTCGACCGGGCCGAGGTCGCGTTCGACCAGGCGGACGGCCTCCCGGACCGAACCTGGCCTGGTGACGTCGGCGGTGACGGCGACTCCGCGTGCACCGTGCCGGACGCACTCCTTGAGGGTCTCGGTGAGGGTCTCGTGGGTCCGCCCCACCAGCCCGACGGCCATGCCCTCGGCTGCGAGGCCGATCGCGAGCTCCCGGCCGATTCCCCGGCCGGCGCCGGTGATCAGGGCGACCTGTCCCGTGAGCGACCCCGTCGGCATCCCCGTACTCCCTTCGCCTGTGTGCGGACCGTCCCGCATTCTGTCCGGCGCGGGGCGGCGCGGAGCCGGGGCGCACGTGCGACGCGAACGCGCCCACCCGTCCGGCGCAGCCGCCGGACCGGGGCGGGCGCGGACGCCTGGAGGAAGCGCCGGGAGGACGCCGGAGGATCGCGGGGGCGTCGCCGGGAGATCGCCGGGAGGTCGTGACGAGATCGCCGGAACGTGGTCGGAAGTTTGCCGGAGGGTCATGTCGGGAGGCGGGCGGACGGAGCCGGAAGGAGGCCCGCGGAAGGCCCCGGGGGCACGGGACGGCCGGTTCGACCCGGAGGGAGGGGATGACCTACTGGCCGGTAGGGAGTAGTAACGTCGTCGGGGCGGTGCACCGGTGCACACCTACCGTGCACCCGCCCCGCTGGACAACAGCTTGCGGTACCACCTGTCGCTGGGCGACCCCCAGCACCACCGAAGGGCAACTGAGTGAGTGACATCGCGCGTGTCGGAGTGATCGGCTGCGGCCTGATGGGGTCGGGCATCGCGGAGGTGTTCGCCCGGGCGGGGCTGAGCGTGCTGGTCGCGGAGGCCACCGGGGAGGCCCTGGAGTTCGGCCGCACCCGTCTGACCAACTCGCTGGACACCGCCGTCAAGCGGGGCAAGCTCACCCCCGAGGAGCGGGACGAGGCGCTGGGCCGTCTCGCCTTCACCGTGGACCTGGCGGACTTCGCCGACCGCGACCTGGTGGTCGAGGCGGTGGCCGAGCGCGAGGACGTCAAGGTCAAGATCTTCCAGACCCTCGACCAGGTGGTGGAGCGCCGTGACGCGATCCTCGCCTCCAACACCTCCTCGATCCCGATCGTGAAGCTGGCCGCCGCCACCTCCCGCCCGGAGCAGGTGATCGGCCTGCACTTCTTCAACCCGGCGCCGGTGCAGAAGCTGGTCGAGGTGATCCCCACCCTGACCACCTCCGCGGCCACCACCGAGCGGGTCGAGACCTTCGCCACCGAGGTGCTCGGCAAGGAGCCGATCCGCGCCCGCGACCGGGCCGGCTTCGTCGTCAACGCCCTGCTGGTGCCGTACCTGCTCTCCGCCGTCCGGATGTTCGAGTCGGGCGTGGCCACCGCCTCCGACATCGACAAGGGCATGGAGGCCGGCTGCGCCCACCCGATGGGCCCGCTGCGGCTGTGCGACCTGATCGGCCTGGACACCATCGTCCTGATCGCCGAGTCGATGTACGACGAGTACAAGGAGCCGCTGTACGCCGCTCCCCCGCTGCTCTCCCGGATGGTCGACGCCGGTCTGCTCGGCCGCAAGTCCGGTCGCGGCTTCTACGACTACACCGCCACCGCCTGACCTGCGGAGCACGCGGAAGTGACGGGCACGTGACGGGGCCCGGGAGCGGTATCCAGCTCCCGGGCCCCTGAGGTGCCACCCAATTGCTCTGCACCGGCACGTTTAAGGGTGTGGGTCATTTTCACAGCGTCGCGCTTTGCCATTGAAGCTACCGCGCCAGGAAGAGGCGCAGGCGGGAGTCGAACCCGCATCCGACGCTTACAGCACACACCCGGTCGATCCGGCGCTCGGCGGCGAATGCTGAGACTTGAGCGAGAGTCTGAGTTTGACAGGGGTTGCCTCTGCCGAGTTGGGCCACCCCGGCGCGTGGTGCCGGGGGGAGGACTCGAACCTCCACCGTTCCCCTGATGTCAGCTTCACCATCAGTGTCAGCTTGCGCTCTTCGCGCCACCCCCGCTCTCATACGGGGGCGATCATGGGGCTACCCGAACAGGTAGCCGAACACCGCATCACCGACCCGGTGGTCCGCGACCTCGGCGCCGTTGGCCTCCTCGCGGGCGAACTGAACCGCCTGCTGGAGCTTCTCGACGCGCTCCAGGAGTTCGTTCACCCGCCGGGCCGGGAGGGCGCCGGAGAACTTCACGGTCGTCCAGTAGCCGATGGCGATGTCCTCGTAGTACACCTCGACCTGCGCCGGGTGCTTCTCCGTCGCCTCGGCCTTGACGTGGTTGCGCGGGACCTTCTTGGTCCGGATGGTGCGTACCGACTCGGTCTTCCAGGAGTCCGTGGAGGCGTCGTGGTTCCAGGCCTCGGAGGCGTCCAGCACCGGCAGCTTGCGGACGAAGGTCCGCAGGTCGGTGAGCTGCTTCTCCAGGAAGAGCAGGTAGGTGACCGGGGCGTCGGCGACCAGCGTCCGCCCGTCGACCACGACGTCGGCGCGGGCGGTGGTGTTGGCCCAGTCCTTGGTCGCGGTGACGTCGAACAGCCGGGTCAGGGTCGCGGCGGTCGCCCGCAGGACGTCCTCGGCCTTCACCTGGACGCGGGTGGACTCGGGGGGCAGTTGCTCGCCCTCCTCGTCCTTGGGCTGGTACGTCCGGGAGATTCCGGCCAGCAGCGCGGGCTTCTGCAGGTCCTGGTGGGACTGCGTCAGCTCTTGGAAGGACTTGGACTTGACGCCCTTTTCGACGGCGATGATCTGGTTCAGCTTGGCCACGTCCCGGACGCTATCAGCGCACCCGTTCGACCGTCATCCGAATTCCCGACCGGCCGCGGGGCCCGGGCGGACCCGGTCCCCGCGGCTCGGCCGGCCCGGCGGCCGGACGTCAGCTGTTGATGCTGTAGCTGTCGCCGTAGACCTTCCACTTCAGCGGGGGGTTGAGGTCGAAGTTCTTGGCGTTGAGGAAGACCAGCTGCGCGGTGTCGACGCGGCTGGTGTCGGAGTGCGCGTCCTCCTGCTTCATGACGACCTTGCGGGCGTCCAGGAAGGCCTTGAGGTAGGCGGTCTCGTCGCCGCCCTGGGCGGGGGTCTTGGCCTTCTTCATGGCGGCCTTGCGGATGCCGCCGAAGCTGTCGGAGCTGGTGCCCGGGCCGTGCATGACGATGGCGTCGTAGTAGATGAACTGCCCGAGCGCGCGCAGGCCGTCGGACTTGGCCTGACTGACGGAGGGGTTGAAGTAGACGCGGTCGCGCTCTTCGTTCTGGGCCTGCTGGAAGACGGCGTCCTTGGCCGCGGTCGCCCAGTCGCGCTCGAAGGCGGAGCCGAGGCCGGCGTGCGACTCCGTGCCGTTGACCTTGCGGAGCGCGGGCAGGTACTTGGCGAGGATGTTGCCGGGCTTGAGGTCGGTGTAGTGCTCGACGAGTTCGAGCATGTCCCCGGTGCCGGAACAGAAGCCGATGATCCCGGCGGTGTAGCCGCGGCCGTCCTTGATGTCCTCGATGTACTTGTACTGGGCCTTCCAGTCGAGGGACGAGTTCTCGGCGCTGGACACCAGCTGCATGGCGATGTCCTTCTTGTGGGGGTCGTCCAGGCCGACCGCCGCGATCCGGACCGCTGCGGGCGCGGTCTCCGCGGCGTGGCCGACGCCGGCGGCCGCCACCGTGGCCGGGGCGGCGACCAGGAGGGCGGCGAGGGTGATCCCGACGGTGCGGTGCTTGAGACGCATCTGACGCTCCGTTTCTCCGCCCGGGCAGGGGGATACCCGAGCTCCATGAGAGTTAGGAAACTTTCCTAACTAAGAGATAGCGCCCACCGGCGCACGTCCGCAAGGCCTTTGACCGAATCACCTCAACCCGCCCGGCGCGCGCGAGCCCCACGCGCGCCCCCTCACCTCCGCGCGCCTGTCCCCGTACCTGCCGGTGCCTCAGAATGCCTACCCGTGGGCCGCAGCCGGACGGCCACGGGCACGAGGAGCCGCGCATGATCGGGTACGAGATCGAGATCGACCTTCCCGTCGTCGACGGGACGGGGGCGAAGATCAAGGGGGACACCAAACTGGCGGCGAGCAGGACCCGCACCGACGGCAAACCCGTCTTCAAGGTGGTCGCGGACAGCAGGAGCCTCCCCGACGGGCGGAAGTACTCCAACCTGGAGTTCGTCACCAGGCCCTGGTCCGTGGTCGGGGACGGGCACACCCGGGGCCCCGCGGCGCTGCTCGACACCCTCACGCGGATCCGGACGGTCCGCGACGCGTTCTACCGGAACACCACCGCGCTGCTCTCGGCCCCGGCCGACCTCCTCGACGTGCTGCCCACCGGCACCGGGGCCAGGCTCGCCGGCGGCAACGGCTACCGGGAGAGCGCCGGAACGGAGGGCAACGGCGACGGCCTGTTCGTCCACTACTCCGTGGGCGTACCGGTGAGCGGTATGGCCACCTTCTTCGACCGGCTGCGTCGTGCGGCGCCGCTGCACGACGGCGTCTACCTCCCCGACGCCCGGCACCGCCTGCACCAGGCGAACGCCTTCGCCGAACGTGCGGTCCAGGAGTTCCTGCCGCGGAACCGGCCGAGCGGCGCGGGCCGCAACGCCCCGGCGCTCAGCGCCCGGGCGAGGCGCGACCGGGAGGTCCTCGGCTACCTCCAGCTGGTGTTCATGCAGATCACCGCGTTCGCCGACCACGCCGACACGGTCGCCCGGGGCGGCCCCGACTCCGGCATCAAGAACCGGACCGTGGTGCTGAGCCGGTCGCCGCTCGCCGATGTGCACGCGCACCTGGACCCCGAGGTGCGGACCGCGCTGCGCACCCACCACGACGCGCTCGTCACGCTCCTCGCCGACGACTACCAGGAGGAGGGCCGGGTGCGGAAGGACATGGGCTTCTACGAGACCGCGGTGCGCGAGATCGACGGCGGCCCCGTCGTCCTCCTCGACTACGCGACGGCGGCGTTCCGGGGCGACGCCGCCGTCCCCCAGCAGAGCGTCTTCGGCGGGATGCGCCAGATAGCGCCGCACGTGGAGGAGGAGGCGGTGATGGTCCCGTTCGAGATCCGCACCCTCGGCTCCTCGCTGAAGTCCTGGACCCAGGTCGAGGCCGACCTCAGGGACCTCTGCGACTGGGTGCAGAGCTCCCACGAACTCGGCATGGCCTGAGCCGGCCGCCGGCCACGCCGAAGGGCCCCGGCCCGGACCGAGGAACGTCCGGGCCGGGGCCCTTCACCGGCTGCGCGGATCAGGCGCCGCGCAGCACCGCTCCGGTGCGGGCGACGGCCTCGGCGACGGCCGCCTCGCGGGCGGCGGTCGCCTCCTCGGCGGTCAGCGTCCGGTCCGCGGCACGGAACCGCAGCGCGTACGCCAGGGATTTCTTGCCCTCGCCGACCTGCTCGCCCGTGAAGACGTCGAACAGCCGGAGGGCCTCCAGCAGGTCCCCGGCGCCCGAACGCAGCGCGGCCTCCACCTCGGCGGCCGGCACGGCGGTGTCGACGATCAGCGCGACGTCCTGGGTGGCCACCGGGAAACCGGAGACCGCCGGGCCGGAGACCCGCTCGGCGCCGTCGGCGGTCAGCAGGTCGAGGTCGAGCTCCATCGCCGAGGTCCGCTCCGGCAGACCCAGCGCCTTGACGGCGCGCGGGTGCAGCTCACCGGCGTGGCCGACCACCCGGTCGGTGCCGGCGACGACCAGCTCGGCGCAGCGGCCCGGGTGCCAGGGCAGCAGCCGGCCCTGACGCACGGCCAGCTCGACGCCGGCGGCGCGGGCCACCGTGCGGGCCGCCTCGACGGCGTCCGCCCAGGACGCCCCGGCGCCCTTGCCCCACCAGCCGGACGGCAGCCGCTCGCCGGCCAGCGCGACGGCGACCCGGCGCGGCTGGTGCGGCAGCGCGGCGTCCAGCGCGGCCAGTTCCCCGTCGCTCGGACGGCGGTCGACGGCCGGGCGCGGCGCGACGGACAGCTCGTCCTTGGGCAGGAAGACGGTGCCGGTCTCGAAGACCGCCAGGTCGGTGTTGCCGCGGCCGACGTTGCGGCGCAGCGCCCCGAGGAGGCCCGGCAGCAGCGTGGTGCGCAGCGCCGGCTCCTCGTCGTTGAGCGGGTTGACCAGCTTGACCGTACGGCGGCGGCGGTCGTCCTTCTCCAGGCCGAGCGCCTCGAAGGCGGCCTCGCCGACGAACGGGTAGTTGTTGACCTCGACGTAGCCGGCGCCGGCCAGCGCCACGCCGACCCGGCGGTGGATCCGCTGGGCCTCGGTCAGGCCCTTGCCCGGCGGCACGGTGGGCATCCGCGCGGGAACGTTGTCGTACCCCTCCAGGCGGATGACCTCCTCGGCGAGGTCGTACGGGTCGGTGAGGTCGGGACGCCAGGTCGGCGGGGTGACCTCCAGCACGTCGGCGCCGGCGACCGAGCAGCCGATCTCCTGGAGGCGCCGGGTGACGGTCTCGCGGCCGTACGCGGTGCCGGCCACCCGGTCGGGCAGATCGGCGGCGATGGTGATGGTGCGCACCGGGTGCGGGGCCGCGATGTCGGTGACACCGGCCTCCGCGGTGCCGCCGGCGATCAGCACCAGCAGGTCGACGGCGCGCTGCGCGGCGGCGCGGGCGGCCTCCGGGTCGACGCCGCGCTCGAAGCGCTTGGACGCCTCGGAGGGCAGCTTGTGCCGCTTGGCGCCGCGGGCGATGACGACCGGGTCGAAGTGCGCCGCCTCGATGATCACCTCGGTGGTGCCCGGCCCCGCGGCCGGGTCGAGGATCTCGGTGGAGGCACCGCCCATGACGCCGGCGAGGCCGATCGGGCCGCTGTTGTCGCAGATCAGCAGGTCCTCGGCGGACAGCGTGCGCTTGACGCCGTCCAGCGTGGTGAGGCTCTCGCCCTGCTCCGCCCGGCGGACCGTGATCGGACCGTCGACGCGCTGCTTGTCGTAGGCGTGCAGCGGCTGGCCGACCTCCAGCATCACGTAGTTGGTGATGTCGACGGCCAGCGAGATCGGGCGGATGCCCGCCTTCTGCAGCCGGCGCTGGAGCCAGAGCGGGGACTTGGCGGCGGGGTCGAGGCCGATCACGGTGCGCGCCACGAACCGGTCGCAGCCGACCGGGTCGGCGACCTTCACGAGGTAGCCGAAGGAGTTCGCCGGCGGCACGTCGAGCAGCGCCGGGTCGGCCAGCGGCAGCCCGTACGCGGCGGCGGCCTCGCGGGCCACGCCGCGCAGCGAGAGGCAGTAGCCGCGGTCCGGGGTGACGGCGATGTCGAGCACCTCGTCGACGAGCTGGAGCAGCTCGACGGCGTCGGTGCCGGGCTCGAACTCGGGCGGGAGCACGATGATGCCGTTGTGGTCGTCGCCCATGCCCAGCTCGCGGGCGGAGCAGATCATGCCGGCCGAGGTGTGGCCGTAGGTCTGGCGGGCGGCGATCGGGAACGGGCCGGGCAGCACAGCGCCCGGGAGCACCACGACGACCTTGTCGCCGACGGCGAAGTTGGTCGCGCCGCAGACGATCTCCTGCGGGGCGCCGGTGCCGTTGGCGTCGCCGACGTTCACGAAGCAGTGCCGGATCGGCTTCTTGAAGCCGGACAGCTCCTCGATGGAGAGCACCTCGCCGACCACCAGCGGGCCCTTGAGGTCGGCGCCGATCTGCTCGACGGTCTCGACCTCCAGGCCGGCCCGGACCAGGCGCTCGGCCACGTCACGGCCGGTCTCGCCGGCCGGCAGGTCGACGTACTCGCGCAGCCAGGAAAGCGGGACGCGCATCAGATCTCCATCCCGAACGGGAGGGTGAAACGCACGTCACCCTCGACCATGTCGCGCATGTCGGCGACGTTGTGACGGTTCATCAGGATCCGCTCCAGGCCCAGGCCGAAGGCGAACCCGCTGTAGCGGTTGGGGTCGATCCCGCAGGCGACCAGCACCCGGGGGTTGACGACGCCGCAGCCGCCGAGCTCGATCCAGCCCTCGGAGCCGCAGGTCCGGCAGGGCCTGTCGGGGTTGCCCACCGACTCGCCGCGGCAGACGAAGCACTGGAGGTCGATCTCCGCGCTCGGCTCGGTGAACGGGAAGTACGAGGGCCGCCAGCGCAGCTCCAGGCCGTCGCCGATCAGGGTCGAGACCAGCTGCTCGATGGTGCCCTTGAGGTCGGCGAAGGTGATGCCCTCGTCGACGGCCAGACCCTCGACCTGGCGGAAGACCGGGGTGTGGGTCGCGTCCAGCTCGTCGGTCCGGTAGACCCGGCCGGGGCAGACGACGTACACGGGGGGCTCGCGGTCGAGCATGGTGCGCGCCTGGACCGGGGAGGTCTGGGTGCGCAGCACCACGCCGGAGTCGGCGGAGCCGTCCGGGGCCTGCACGAAGAAGGTGTCCTGCATGGAGCGCGCCGGGTGGTCCGGGCCCAGGTTGAGCGCGTCGAAGTTGAGCCACTCGGCCTCGACCTCGGGGCCCTCGGCGACCTGGTAGCCCATCGCGACGAAGGTGTCCTCGATACGCTCGGCCAGCGTGGTCAGCGGGTGCCGGGCGCCGCGCGGGGCGCGGTCGTACGGCAGCGTGACGTCCACCGCCTCCTCGACCAGCACACGGGCGTCGCGCTCCGCCTCCAGCTCGGTCTGCCGCTTGGCGAGCGCCTGGTTGACGGCGCCCCGGGCCTGGCCGATCAGCTTGCCGGCGGCGGCCTTGGCGTGCGGGGGCAGGGCGCCGATCTCGCGGTTGGCGAGGGAGAGCGCGGAACGGTCGCCGGTGTGGGCGACCTTGGCCTGCTTCAGCTCGTCCAGGCTGGTGGCGGCGGCGAACGCGGCGAGCGCCTCGCTCCGGGCCGCCTCCACCACCTCGGGCTTGAGGGCCTCGACCTCGACCGGGTCGTACGACTTGTTGGGTGCCGACATCTCTATCTTTCCCGTGCTCCTGCTCGTCCGTGCTCAGGTAAGGGGGGCTCGCTCCCTCCTGTCCCGCCAGCGGGCAGGAGGGTCCCATCGCGTCACGCCCGACGTGGCCGGGCCACGGGCAGGCCCGTCCTCCGTGCAGGACGATCCGGGAGGATCTCCGTACGGGGAGGAGGGGTGTCCGCGGCGCCACCGCGCAGGGCGTCCCACAACGCCAAGGGTCGAGTGTAGTCGCAGCGCGTAGCGCGGCTGCCGTGAAGCCCGTCCGGGGGCCGCTCCCAGCGTGCTCCGCTGGTCGTCCGAGCTCGGTCAGAGCATGAAGTCGGGCACCCCGGAGGGCAGGATAAATCGGAACCGGGCGCCGCCGCCGGGCGCGCGGTCGACCCGGATCGAGCCGCCGTGGGCCTCGACGATGCCCTTGACGATGTAGAGGCCCAGGCCCGTGCCGCCGCGCTTGGAGCCGCGCCAGAAGCGGGTGAAGACGCGCGGCATCGAGTCCTCGGGGATGCCGCTGCCTTCGTCGCTCACGGTGACCGCTGTGCCTTCCACGATGCGGGGCGGGGTGCCGGAGCGCTCCCACACGGGTGCCTCGACGACCTCCTTGGCCGGTGCCACCTCGATGGTGACAGTCCCCTCGCCGTGGCGCACGGCATTTTCGAGCAGGTTCGCCAGGACCTGGTCGACCTTGTCCGGGTCCGCCCACAGGACGGTCAGGGACTCGGCGACGCGGACGTCGAAGCGGTCCTCGGGGATGCCGGTGGCCACCTTCCGCTCGACGTGGCGGCGGACGGCGGCGGTCAGGTCGACCACCTGCTTGCGCAGCTCCAGCCGGCCGGCGTCGATCCGGGAGATGTCCAGCAGTTCGGCGATCAGCCGGGTGACCCGGTCGGCGTCGGCGTCCACGGTCTCCAGCATCAGCCGCTTCTGCCCGTCGGTGAACCGTTCCCACTTGGCCAGCAGCGTGGCGGTGAACCCCTTGACGCTGGTCAGCGGCGAGCGCAGCTCGTGCGCGACGGTGGCGATCAGCTCGGCGTGGCTGCGTTCGGTGCGGCGGCGCGCCTCGGTGCCGCGCAGGGCGATCACCAGCCGCTGCACCGGCCCCTGCGGCAGCGCGCGGACGTACCGGGCGGAGACCAGCACCTCACGGCCGCCGGGCAGCAGCAGGTTGCGCTCCGGCTGGCTGGTGCGGATCGCCAGGCCGCCGTACGGGTCGGTCAGCTGCCACCAGCGGCGGCCGTCGAGGTCCTCCAGCGGGAGGGCGTCCTCCAGCACGCTGCCGAGGGCGGCCTGCTGGCGGATACCGGTGAGCCGGGCGGCGGCGCGGTTGAAACAGACCACCCGGCCCAGGGCGTCGGCGACCACCAGGCCGTCCGGCAGGTCGTCCGGGTCGAGCTCTGGCCCGCTGCCGACCATGGGTGTCCTCCCCGATTACCCACCGTGTCTTTCCCCCCACCGAGGCAGACCCTAGCGTCTCGCAGCGCCCGGTCATAGGGTCCGCGACGACTTGAGGGGGCGGCTACCCCACCGCGCGGCACCCGCCGGGCGAGCGCTGGGCCCGGGCGGAGGCGTAGAGGCACACGGCGGCGGCGGTGGCCAGGTTGAGGCTCTCGGCGTGTCCGTGGATCGGCACGCGCACCACCTCGTCGGCGAGTGCGCGGGTCTCCTCCGGGAGCCCCCACGCCTCGTTGCCGAACACCCATGCGCCGGGCGCGCCCAGGGTGCCCTCGTCGAGCTCCCGGTCGAGGTCGCGCTCCCCCGCGCCGTCGGCGGCGAGCACCCGGACGCCGGCCTCGCGCAGGCGACCGATCGCCTCCTCGACCGGCACGCCGACCGCGACCGGCAGGTGGAACAGGCTGCCGACCGAGGCCCGGACGGCCTTCGGGTTGTACAGGTCCACCGAGGCGTCGGTGAGCACCACGGCGTCCGCGCCGGCCGCGTCGGCGGTGCGCAGCACGGTGCCGGCGTTCCCGGGGTCGCGGACGTGCGCGAGCACCGCGACGAGCTTCGGGCGGGCGGCGAGCACGTCGGCGAACGGCGTGTCGATGAACCGGCAGAGCGCGACGATGCCCTGCGGGGTCACGGTGTCGCAGATCCCGGCGACGACCTCGTCGGTGGCGGTGAGCACCGGCAGGTCCTCGGCGAGGGCGGCGTCGACGATGCCGGCGTGCCGCTCGGCGGCCTCCGGGGTGACGTACACCTCGACGACGGCGTGCTCGCCCGAGTCCGGCAGCCGCCCGAACGCGATCGCCTCGCGGACGGCCTGCGGGCCCTCGGCGAGGAAGCGGCGTTCCTTGCCGCGCTGGTTCCGCTTGGCGAGCCGCCGGGCGGCGACCACGCGGGGAGAGCGCAGGGAGGTCAGCAGGGGGGTCTCGGTGCTCGGCATGATCTCGTCTCTGGTGCGGACTCTGTGCGGACCGGTGGCGGCGGGCGGGCGACAGGGACCGTCGGTCCGCGCGGACCGCCGGCGCGCGCAGCCCGCCGGTGCTCGGTGCGGACCGGTGGCGGTCGGAACGCAAAACCGGACCCGCAGGATCGAGCCTGCGGGTCCGGTCAGCTCAACTCGACTGATCCAGGAAGATCAGGCGGCGTCGGCGGCGGCCTTCGGGGCGTTCACGTCGGCCGGCAGCGCCTTCTGGGCCACCTCGACCAGCGTGGCGAACGCGCCCGGGTCGTTGACGGCGAGGTCGGCCAGCATCTTGCGGTCGATCTCGACGCTGGCGGCCTTCAGGCCCTGCACGAAGCGGTTGTAGGTGATGCCGTTGGCACGGGCCGCAGCGTTGATGCGCTGGATCCACAGCTGACGGAAGTCGCCCTTGCGCTTCTTGCGGTCGTTGAAGTTGTAGACCAGCGAGTGGGTGACCTGCTCCTTGGCCTTGCGGTACAGGCGCGAGCGCTGGCCGCGGTAGCCGCTGGCGCGCTCCAGGATGACCCGGCGCTTCTTGTGGGCGTTGACTGCCCGCTTGACGCGTGCCACTTGATTACTCCTTGGATTGGACCACGGACTACTTCACGTGGTCCGTCATTCGAATGGGTCGGGAAGGATCAGCTGCCCCGCACACGGCTCGCACCGGGCGGGAGGGCGATCACTTGCCGAGAAGCTTCTTGATCTTCTTGGCGTCGGCGGGGGCCAGCTCGACGGTGCCGGCCAGCTTGCGGGTCAGCGTCGAGGGCTTGTGCTCCAGGAGGTGGCGGCGGCCGGCGCGCTCGCGCAGCACCTTGCCAGAGCCACTGATCTTGAAGCGCTTGCTGGCGCCACTGTGCGTCTTCTGCTTCGGCATTTCGCCGTATCTCCTCGTCGGTCCGTCCACGCCCGCGCGGTGTGCGCCGCGCGGGCGTGAAGGATGGATCTGCGGTGACCGGGCGGGCGCCCCGTCTCCGTGGTGGCCGGTCTCCCGGACTGCTCTGGCCCGTGAAGGGTCAGGCGCCCTGGGAGGCCTCGGCCGGCTGCTCGACCTCGGTGGCGGCCTCGACGTCGGACTCGTCGGCCTCGTCGGCCTCGTCGATCTCGTCGGCCTCCGCCTCGGCGGCGGCGTTCTCTGCCTCAAGCGCTGCGTCGTCGTCGGCCTCGGCGGCGTCGGGGCCGGCGTTGCGACCCTGACGCTCGGCCTTGCGGGCGTCCGCGATCGCGCGGGCCTCGGCCATCGCTTCGGTCTTCTTCTTGTGCGGGCCGAGAACCATGATCATGTTACGGCCGTCCTGCTTCGGCGAGGACTCGATGAAGCCCAGGTCCTGGACGTCGTCGGCGAGTCGCTGAAGCAGCCGGAAGCCCAGCTCGGGACGGGACTGCTCACGACCACGGAACATGATCGTGATCTTGACCTTGTCGCCCTGCTTGAGGAACCGAACGACGTGACCCTTCTTGGTGTCATAGTCGTGCGGGTCGATCTTCGGCCGGAGCTTCATCTCCTTGATGACCGTGTGCGCCTGGTTCTTGCGCGCCTCACGGGCCTTCATGGCCGACTCGTACTTGAACTTGCCGTAGTCCATGAGCTTGCACACCGGCGGCCGGGCGGTCGCCGCGACCTCGACCAGGTCGAGGTCGTACTCCTGCGCGAGCTCCAGCGCCTTGGCAAGCGGCACGATGCCGACCTGCTCGCCGCTGGGACCGACGAGTCGCACCTCGGGGACGCGAATCCGGTCGTTGATGCGGGGCTCGGTGCTGATGGGGCCTCCTCGGTTGCACAACTTCTGCGATGCGGCCGTCGGGCGGCGGTCGCACGTAGTGGACTCGACCACTGGGCGGGGCTTCATTCGTGCTGCGCTGTGGGCCGAAGCCCTGGAGGGCAACCACACCGCGACACGAAAAAAGCCCCGCTCGGTACAAGCGGGGCTCCACACAACCGGGGGCGACGCCCGGTGAGGGGCGCTGCGGCGACGTCGGCACACTGGGCGCCCGTCGCGGACCGGGACCCGTCGACCCGGAGGTCGATCGGGTGGGAGACTTTCGCGGTTGCCCTCTCGGGCCTCCTGAAGTGGAGCCTCCACTTGCTGGCCGGACATCCGTGAGAACGCCTGGCCGGTCAGTCTCGAAGCATACAGCGCCCCGGGGCCGAAGGCCATTCCACCCCTCCGCGCCACCCCTTGTACGCTCCCTCTGTACGGAGACCGGCACGACGGAACGAGCCCCCCTTGAGCAGCGAGCCCACCCAGAACCCCGCCGCGGACGACGAGGCGATCGGCTTCGACGACCTCACCCGGGACATCGCCGAGGTCCCCGCCGTCGAGGTGATCACCACCGTCGCGGTGCACCTGATGAGTGCCGCCGCGGTCAAGTGCGGTCTCGCCGAGGGCGGCGAGAAGGACAAGGACCTCGACGAGGCCCGCAAGCTGATCACCGCGCTGGCCGGGCTGGTCACCGCCGGTGCCCCGGAGATCAGCAACTTCCACGCGGCGCCGCTGCGGGACGGCCTGCGCTCGCTCCAGCTCGCCTTCCGCGAGGCCTCGGTCGTCCCGGACGCGCCCGGCTCCGGCCCCGGCGAGAAGTTCACCGGGCCGGTCTACGCCTGAGCATCCGGTCCGCCGCGCCGAGCGGCGGCACCTCAGGGGTCCCCCCGGAACCGCGTTCCGGGGGGACCTCGTGCTTTCCCCCGTACTGTTCCGGCCGGGCCCGTCGGGGCTCCGGCCAGCTCCCGCGGACCTCACCGGGCGGCCCGTCGGCGCCCGCCCTCCCGGTCCGCACCCCGGCGGCTACCGCCGGTAGAGCGGCTCCCCCGGCAGCCCGGCGTCCGCGGGCAGCACCGCCAGGCTCAGGCCCCGGTCGAGCCGGACCCGCAGCACCGGGTCCTCGCTGACCGCCCGCCCGATCCGCCGGGCCGCCTCCTGGACCGCCTCGCGCTCCAGCCCCTCGTCCAGCACCACCGCGAGCAGACCGTCCGCGTCCTGGTAGGGCGCCAGCAGGCCGCGCACCACGGCGGGCTCCGCGGCCAGCAGCGCCCGCACCGCCTCCCGCACCTCGGGATCGGCCACCGGCGGCAGGTGGGGCCGGTTCTCGGCCAGCGCGCGCAGCCGGGCGCCGGACAGCCGGAAGACGACCGGTCCGGCCGGGTCGACCAGCAGGGTGTCGGCGCGCTCGGAGAACGCGACCATCGCGGCCTGCGGGGCCGCCACCGGCGCCGGACGGGCGTCCGCGCGCCAGCGGGCCAGGGTCTCCAGCGAGGTGAAGGCCGGCAGGGCGCGACGGCCGTCGGCGGCCTCGACCACGGGGACGGCCATGTCGCTGGTCTTCTCGTGCCGGTGCCCGTGCTCGTCCAGCTCGACCTCGCCGAGGATCGCCACGATCGGCACCATCAGCCGGGTGGGCGCGAGCGCCGCGAGCACCTCCGGCTCGGCCGCGCGGTCCTCCGACCAGCGGGCGAGCGCGGCGGCCAGGGCCGGGTCTGCGGCGCCGTCGTCGGCGGCGAATCCGGGGTTGGGGATGTTCTTGCGGTCCACCCGGCCGACCCTATGCCACCGTGCGGGCCCCGCCCACGGACCGAAGGTCCCCGGAACCCGGCCCGACACACCCGGCCCATCCCCTACCGGCCGGTAGTGAGGTGTGGCACTCTGCGCCCATGGCCACCCTCGAAGCTGCTGCCCGCGCCGCCGCGACCTCCTCCCCGGCGGCCGACCGCGCCCGGTACGACCGGGCCACCGCCCACCTGGACGGCCCGGTGGCCGTCGTCGACCTGGCGGCGTTCGACGCCAACGCCGCCGACCTGGTGCGCCGCGCGGCGGGCAAGCCGATCCGGGTGGCCAGCAAGTCGGTGCGGTGCCGGGCCCTGCTGGAACGGGCCCTGGCCACGGACGGCTTCGCCGGGGTGATGAGCTTCACCCTCGCCGAGTCGCTCTGGCTGGCCCGCTCGGGCCTGCGCGACATCCTCCTGGCCTACCCCTCCACCGACCGCGCCGGCTTCGCCGAGCTGACCGCCGACCCGGAGCTCGCCGCCGCCGTCACCGTCCTGCTGGACGACCCGGCCCAGCTGGACCTGGTCGACGCGGCCCGGGCCGGCACCGCCGAGGTCCGGGTCTGCCTGGAACTCGACACCGCGCTGCACCTGCTCGGCGGGCGGGTCCGGGTCGGCGCCCGGCGCTCCCCGCTGCGCTCCCCCGGGGACCTCGCGGCCTTCGCCGAGCTGGTCCAGCGCCGCCGGGGCTTCCGGGTGGTCGGGCTGATGGCGTACGAGGGGCACGTGGCCGGGGTGGGGGACGCGGTGCCCGGGCGCCCGGTGCGCTCCCGGCTGGTCCGGGTGATGCAGACCAGGGCACGGACCGAGCTGGCCGGGCGGCGGGCGGAGGCGGTCCGGCTGCTGCGCCGGGTCGCCGAGCTGGAGTTCGTCAACGGCGGCGGCACCGGGAGCGTCGAGTCGACGGCGGCGGAGCGCGCGGTGACCGAGGTGGCGGCCGGCTCCGGGCTGTACCAGCCCCGGTTGTTCGACAACTACCGGTCGTTCCAGGGACGGCCCGCCGCCCTTTTCGGCCAGCCGGTGGTGCGCCGGCCCGGGGTCGGTGTGGTGACGGTCCTCGGCGGCGGCTATCCGGCGTCGGGCGCGGCCGGCCCTGACCGCTCCCCCGTGCCGTACCTGCCGCCGGGGCTGCGGTACGACCCGATGGAAGGCGCCGGGGAGGTGCAGACCCCGTTGCTCGGCTCGGCCGCCGACGACCTGCTGATCGGCGACCGCGTCTGGTTCCGGCACGCCAAGGCGGGCGAACTGTGCGAGCGGTTCGCCGAGTTGCACCTGGTCGAGGGGGACGCGGTGGTGCGCACCGTGCCGACCTACCGGGGCGAGCGGCAGACCTTCCTCTGAACCCCGTCCGGTCCCCGGACCGGACGGACCGCACGCGCCCCGCACGGACCGCGTCGCACGGACCGCGTCGTGCGGCTCCCGGGTCGTGCGGGGCACGTGCGGCGCGGGGGTCGCACGGGGCGTCCCCCCGGCGGCGAAACCCCCGCCGCAGGGTTCCTGAGCTGCACGGTTCCGCCTCGCGCGCGGGCCCGGTTCCACTACCGTGGAGCGGATGCGAGGACCACGCCGACGGAGGGGGAGACCGTGGAAGCGGAAGTCGTGCAGTTGGTGACGGCCGGCGCCAGCACGCTGGTCGGGCTGATGGCCACCGAGTTCTGGACGCAGGCCCGTTCGCGCTTCGGCTCGTGGCTGGGACGCGGCGAGGGCGACGAGGCGGAGGAGGCCGCACTGGAACGCTCCAGGGCGGCCGTCACCCGCGCGCAGGAGGCCGGCGACACCCGGGCGGTCGAGGACCTGACCGGCGGCTGGCGCGCCCGGCTCCGTGAGGCGCTCCACGAGAACCCCGCTGCGGCCCGGGAACTCGAAGCCCTCCTGGAGGAGTTCGGGCCGAGGCTGCCGAAGCCCGCGGCCGGCTCGTTGAACATCGCGATCAGCGGCGGGACGGTGCAGGGCAGCGTCATCCAGGCGGGCACCGCGGGCTCGGTCACCATCGGGCGAACCGACCCCTGACCCGCGGCCCGGCCGCCGAACCTTGGCCGCACCTTAAGAGGGCCCGATGGGATGCCTAACTGCGGCATCCGATCGGGCCTTTGTGCTGTTCGCAGGGCTACAGTCCGTCAAAAAGTGGCTCAGAACGGCCTATTGCCAGCTGGTCTAGTCCAATCATACGCTCAGCTCAGGGGCCGGCGCGCCGGGTCGGCGGGCCCCTCGGACAGACGTGTCCGGCACTCCCCCACATCTTCGACCCGGGAACACGGTCAAGGAGTCCCCACCCCATGTCCATGAAGCGAACCGCCATGTCCGTCGGCGTCATCGGCGCCGCCGTCCTCACCGTCTCGGTCACCGGCATCGGCACCGCCGGCGCTCACGGCACCGTCACCAACCCGGTCAGCCGGATCGCGGCCTGCTACGCGGAGGGCCCCGAGACCCCCAAGTCGCAGATCTGCAAGGACCTCGTCTCCCTGAGCGGCACCCAGCCGCTGTACGACTGGAACGAGGTCAACATCGCCAACGCGGACGGCCGCCACCAGGCCATCATCCCGGACGGCAAGCTGTGCTCCGCCAACCGCGACAAGTACAAGGCGCTGGACCTGCCGCGCGCCGACTGGCCGGCCAGCGCGGTCACCCCCGGCAAGGTCGACTTCAAGTTCCGGGTCACCGCCGCGCACCAGGGCAACCAGACCATCTACATCACCAAGCAGAGCTGGGACCCGACCAAGCCGCTGAAGTGGTCGGACCTCGACGCCCTCCCCGTCGCCCAGGTCCCGACCAGCCGGACCTCCGACAACGGCTACTACAACTACAGCGGGACCCTGCCGCAGCGCACCGGCCGCCAGCTGCTGTACATGGTGTGGCAGCGGACCGACAGCCCCGAGGCGTTCTACAGCTGCTCCGACATCGACTTCGGCAAGGCGGCGGTCGCCGGCGGGACCGCAGCGCTCACCGCGCAGGCCCCGGCCGCGCCGAGCGAGGAGCAGATCTCCGCCGGCCTGGGCAAGTCCACCGTGGCCCACCACGGGCACGGCGGCAACGCCAACGAGCCGGCCGGCGCGGTCGTCCCGACCAACAGTGCCGCGGTGGGCGGCGGCTCGGCCACCGGCCCGCTGCTGCTCGCCGGTGCCGCCGCCGTCGGCGTCGGCTGGGCCGGCATGGTGCTCCGGCGTCGTCGGGTCGAGGCTGTTCGACACGACGGCTGACTGCCGGAAGCCGGGGCCGGATCTCAACCCCCGTGAGGTCCGGGCCCGGCGAACGTCCACCACGCCGTGAACGGCGGCGGCCCGCCCGGATCCCTCCGGGCGGGCCGCCGCCGTGTGTGAGCGGTGCGGTGGGCGGCGCCGCGGCGGTGCCGCCCACCGCTGTCTCCCGCGGCCGGCCGGGACCGGCGCGGTCCCGGCCCACGGCCCGGGTCAGGTCGTCGCGGTACCGGCGCCGCCGTCGGGTCCACCGGGGAGGCCCGGGACGGCCGGCAGCTTGCCGCTGTAGTCGTCGATGCCCTTGACGATGGTGTCCATCACCGACAGCTCGGGCGCCTTGGCGGTGATGTCGAAGCCGAGGTGCACCGAGACCAGGGTCTTCCCGTCGGCGGACGGGAAGACCACGGTCTGCACGTACCCGTCGTTACCCTTGGCCGCGTCCACCTTCCAGCGGACCAGGTAGCCGTCCCGGCCGTCGACCTTGACCGCCTCGGACTTCAGCTCCTCGTGCGAGACCAGCTCGTTGTAGGAGTCCTTGGCCGCCTTCTCGATGTCGGCCTTGGCCGCCGCCTGGGCGTCGGTGCCGCCGCCGGCGATCCGGCCGCTGTTGGCACCGCCGAGCGAGCAGGTCCCGCCGCCCTCGCAGGTGTACGAGCCGATGCTGAGCGCGGCGAAGCCGTCCCGGGTGGTCCCGCCCTCCCAGCCGGACGGGACGGGCAGGACGAGCCGGTTCACCACGTCGACGGCCTTGTCGCGGCCCTTGGCCGTGCCGTCGTCCTGGCCGCCGCTGCCGCCGCTCCCGCCGTCGCCGCCCTTGCTGTCGCCGCCGCCGTTGCCGCCCTTGCCGCTGTTGCCGTTGCCGTTGTTGCCGTTGCCGCTGTTTCCGTTCCCGTTGCCCTGGCCGTTGCCCTGGTCGCCGGGGCCGCCGAGGTCCGGCAGGCCCCGCCACGGGCCGCCCTCGCCGTACGGGCCGTTCGGGAAGCCGGGGCGGGCGGACCGCTGCCGGTCCCCGTGGTCGTCCATCGCCAGATAGGTGATGCCCGAGCCGGCGCCCAGCCCGAGCAGGGCCGCCACCGTCGCGGCGACCACGAGCTTGGACGGCCGGCGCCGCACCTTGGGGGGCGGCGGCACGGGCGAGCCGTAGGCGGTACCGAAGGGGGGCGGTTCCGGATAGCGGGCCGACGGGCCGCCCTCCAGCACCTCCCCCTCCAGCACCCGGGTCTCGGCGGTCGTGTCCGGCCCCGGAGCGCCGGCCGCCGGGGACTCCGGCGGCGGCGCGTCCGAGGGTGCGGGCCGGGTGCTGGCCGTCCAGCCCGTGCCGTCCCACCAGCGCTGGGGTCGCGGGTCGCCGGTGATGTCCTTCGGGTCCGGGTACCACCCGGCGGGGATCTGCTCGCTCACGACACAGAATCTAAAGGGAACCGGATAAACGCGATATCAGCGGGACACCGAATTCCCGGCATTTTCCATGAGATTACGGTGAGAAGCGGCCGGGCCGCCCGGACGAACCGATTCCGGACCCTCCCGGCGGCCCGGCCGGGGCCCGTCCCGGCGGCCCGTCTCGGAGGGCTACAGCGGGGTCACGTAGGCCCCCGAGATCCCGCCGTCCACCAGGAACTCGCTCGCCGTGATGAAGGAGGAGTCGTCGCTGGCGAGGAACGCCACGGCGGCGGCGATCTCCTCGGGCCGCGCGAACCGGCCCAGCGGGACGTGCACCAGCCGCCGCGCCGCCCGCTCCGGGTCCTTGGCGAACAGCTCCCGGAGCATCGGGGTGTCCACCGGCCCGGGCGAGAGCGCGTTGACCCGGATGCCCTCCCGGGCGAACTGCACGCCCAGCTCCCGGGACATCGCCAGCACCCCGCCCTTGGAGGCGGTGTAGGAGATCTGCGAGGTGGCCGCGCCCATCCGGGCCACGAAGCTGGCGGTGTTGATGATCGAGCCGCGCCCGTGCCGGCGCATGTACGGCAGCGCGGCCTTGCAGCAGAGGTAGACCGAGGTCAGGTTGACCTCCTGGACCCGCCGCCAGGCGTCCAGCCCGGTGGTCAGGATGGAGTCGTCCTCCGGCGGCGAGATGCCCGCGTTGTTGAACGCGACGTCGACGCTGCCGAACGTCTCGTAGGCCTGGTCGAAGAGCGCCTCGACCATGTACGGGTCGGTGACGTCGGTGTGCACGAACAGGCCGTCGACCTCCTGGGCGGCCGCCTTGCCGGTGGCCTCGTCGAGATCGGCGCAGACCACCTTCGCCCCCTCGGAGGCGAGCCGGCGCGCGGCGGCGAGGCCGATGCCGCTGCCGGCTCCGGTGATCACCGCGGTACGGCCGACCAGCCGCCGGCAGACCGGGGCACCGGGCTCCTGGCTCTCGTGGGACTTCCGGGTCACGGTGTGCTCCTACTCCTCGGTCCGAATGAAGACGTTCTTGGTCTCGGTGAAGTGGGTCAGCGCGTCGGGCCCGAGTTCCCGGCCGACACCGGACTCGCCGAATCCGCCGAACGGCGTCCAGTACCGCACCGAGGAGTGCGAGTTGACGGAGAGGTTGCCCGCCGCGACGCCCCGGGCCAGACGCAGGGCCCGGCCGAGGTCGCGGGTCCAGATCGAACCGGAGAGGCCGTAGCGGGTGGCGTTGGCGAGCCGCAGGGCGTCCGCCTCGTCCTCGAAGGGCAGCACGACGGCGACCGGACCGAAGATCTCCTCGGTGACCGCCGGCGCGTCCGGGTCGGTGGGCGCCAGCACCGTCGGCGGGTACCAGAAGCCGGGGCCGTCCGGCACGGCGCCGCGGGCCAGCACGGGAAGGTCCGGGGTGACGAACGACGCCACCCGGCGGACCTGCGCGGCCGAGATCAGCGGGCCCAGCTGGGTCTCCGGGTCGGCCGGGTCACCGGTGCGGACCGCCTCGACGGCGGGCAGCAGCAGGGCGAGGAAGTCGTCGTAGACCGCACGCTGGACCAGGATCCGGCTGCGGGCGCAGCAGTCCTGACCGCTGTTGTCGAGGAAGGACATCGGATCGGCGGCCCCGGCGAGGTCGGCGTCGGCGAAGACGATGTTGGGGCTCTTGCCGCCGAGTTCGAGGGTGACCCGCTTGGCCCGGGCCGCGCAGCGGGCGGCGACCTCCTTGCCGACCACCGTCGAACCGGTGAAGACGATCTTGCGGACGGCGGGGTGGTCGACCAGGGCCCGGCCGGTGGTCGGGCCCGCACCCGGGACCACCTGGAACAGACCCTCGGGCAGTCCGGCGGCGAGGGCGAGTTCGGCCAGCCGCAGTGCGGTCAGCGGGGTGGCCTCGGCGGGCTTCAGCAGCACCGCGTTCCCGGCGGCGAGGGCGGGGGCGAAGCCCCAGGCGGCGATCGGCATCGGGAAGTTCCACGGCGCGATCACCCCCACCACGCCGACCGGCTCGTGGAACGTGACGTCCAGGCCGCCGGCCACCGGGATCTGCCGCCCGGTCAGCCGCTCCACTCCCCCGGCCGCGTACTCCAGCAGGTCGCGGACGTTGCCCGCCTCCCAGTGGGCGGTCCCGACGGTGTGGCCGGCCTCGGCGACCTCCAGTCCGGCGAGTTCGGGGACGTGCACCTCGACCTGGTCGGCGAAGCGCCGCAGCAACCGGGCCCGCTCGCCGGGAGCGAGGGCGGCCCAGCCCTGCTGCGCCTTGACGGCGCGCTGGACGGCGGCGTCCAGCCGCTCCGGGGTGGTGTCCGGGACGGTGGCGAGGGTCTCGCCGGTGGCGGGGTTGAGGACGACGGAGACGGCGGGTCCCGCGCCGGACCCGCGGCCGGCGGTGGCGGTGGTGGTGTCACTGGTGGTGTCGATGGTGGTCACATCCGCTCGAAGGATCGGTAGCGCTCCCAGTCGGTGATGGCGCTGTCGTAGGCGGCCTGTTCGACCCTGGCCATGTGCAGGTAGTGCTCGACCACGTCGTCCCCGAACGCGGCGCGGGCGAGCTCGCTCGCGCCCCACAGGTCGGCCGCCTCGCGGAGCGAGCCGGGCACCCGGGCGTAGTCCTCGACGGCGTAGGCGTTGCCCAGGCAGGGCGCGGGCAGTTCCAGCTTCTGCTGTACCCCGTGCAGGCCGGCCGCGATCATGCCGGCCACCGCGAGATACGGGTTGACGTCCCCGCCGGGCACCCGGTTCTCCATCCGCAGACCCGGGCCACGGCCCACCACCCGGTAGGCGCAGGTGCGGTTGTCCCGGCCCCAGGCGACCGCCGTCGGAGCGAACGAGCCCGGCCGGTACCGCTTGTAGGAGTTGATGTTGGGCGCGTACAGCAGGGTGAACTCGCGCAGTGCGAGCAGTTGGCCGGCCAGGAAGTGCCGCATGGTGTCGGTCATCCGACCGTCGGGGTCGGCGAAGGCCGGGGCGCCGACGGCGTCGCGCAGCGAGAGGTGGATGTGGCAGCTGTTGCCCTCGCGCTCGTCGTACTTGGCCATGAAGGTGAGCGCGCAGCCCAGTTGGGCGGCGATCTCCTTGGCGCCGGTCTTGTAGACGCTGTGCTGGTCGCAGGTGGTGAGCGCGTCCGTGTAGCGGAAGGCGATCTCGTGCTGGCCGAGGTTGCACTCCCCCTTGGCGGACTCCACCACCAGGCCGGCGCCGGCCATCTCGATGCGGATCCGGGAGAGCAGCGGCTCGACCCGGGCGGTGCCGAGCAGCGAGTAGTCGACGTTGTAGAGGTTGGCCGGGGTCAGGCTGCGGTAACCGCCCTGCCAGGCCTGCTCGTAGGTGTCGCGGAAGACCAGGAACTCCAGCTCCGTGCCGATGTCGGCGGCCAGGCCCTGTTCGGCCAGCCGCTCGATCTGGCGGCGCAGCAGCTGGCGGGGCGCCGCGGCGACCGGACGTCCGCCGTGCCGGGCGAGGTCGGCGGTGACCTGGGCGGTGCCCGGCTGCCAGGGCGTGAGCCGGAGGGTGTCGAGGTCGGGGCGCATCGCGAAGTCGCCGTAGCCGGTCTCCCAGGAGGAGAGGGCGTAGCCGTCCACCGTGTTGAGGTCGATGTCGACGGCGAGCAGGTAGTCGCAGGCCTCCGCGCCGTTCTCGGCCACCTCGTCGAGGAAGAACCGGGCCGCGAAGCGCTTGCCCTGGAGTCTGCCCTGCATGTCGGTGAAGGCGAGCGCGACGGTGTGGATCTCGCCGGCGTCGACCAGGGCGCGCAGCTCGTCCAGGGCCAGCGGGGCACGGCGCGACGCGGCCGACACGGCTCTGCCGGACCGGGCGCCGGGTCCGGCAGAGCCGGTGGCGCCGGGCTGGGCGGTCGGCGCAGCGGCGGCGCTGCCTGGCGCGGCGACGTGGTCGTTCATGGCGGACACCCTCCTCGTCGATCACGCTGTGAGATCACGTGGTCACAGGGAACCGTACGGCCTGTCACGGACGGCGCGGAAGAGGGCGGGCTGGTGTGGCGCGCCGATATGCGTGGTTGGCGATGTATCGGGCGGCACGGGAGGAGAATGCCCGCCATGGATCGCAGGCCTTTTGTCGGCGTCAGCACCTATCTGGTGGACGCGAGTTGGAGCGACTGGAGGGACCGCCGGGTGGCCCTGGTGCCCGAGCGGTACACCTCGTACGTCAAGGACTCGGGCGGGATCGCGGTGCTGCTGCCGCCGGACGCCCCGGAACGCGCGCCGGAGGTGCTGGCGCGACTGGACGCCCTGGTCGTGGCGGGCGGACCGGACATCGACCCCGCCTACTACGGGCAGCAGCCGCACCCGCTCACCGACGTGGACACCGTCGAGCGGGACGTCTGGGAGTGCGCGCTGCTGCGGGCGGCGCTCGCGGCGGGCATGCCGCTGCTGGGGATCTGCCGGGGCATGCAGGTCCTGAACGTCGTCTGCGGGGGCACGCTGGTGCAGCACCTGCCGGACGTCGTCGAGGTGGACGTGCACACCGGCTCCCCCGGCAAGTACGGCACGCACGTGGTGCGGCCGGTGCCCGGGACGCTGCTCGGCGGGCTGCTGCCGGAGCCCGAACTGACCGTGCCGACCTTCCACCACCAGGCGGTGGACCGGCTCGGCACGGGCCTGCGGGTCGGCGCGCACGCACCGGACGGGACGGTGGAGGCGGTGGAGGGACCGGGATTCACGCTCGGCGTGCAGTGGCACCCCGAGCAGGGGGACGACCTCCGGGTGATGCAGGCGCTGGTCCGGGCGGCGACGGCGGCGCGGACGCCGGAACTGGATCTGGAGCTGGGCCTGGGCCTGGAGGCGGTCGAGGTGCGGTAGCCGGCGGACCGTCGGTGCGTCCGGACGCCCGCGCCCCGTACGGGGGTGCGGGCGTCCGGACGTCCGGGCGGGCGGGCCGTGTTCGGTGGGCGCTCAGGCGGTGGGCGCCGCCGAGGTACCCGCGGCCACGGCGGGCACCGGTTCGGCGGGTGCCGACTCGGCGGGTACCGGTTCTGCGGGTACCGACTCGGCGGGCAGTCGGGAGGCGGCGTCGAGAAGCGCGGGGAGCATGCGGGCGGCGTGCTCGGCGTAGCCCCGGGAGCTCGGGTGGACGCCGTCGGGGGCGAGGAGCAGCTCGGCCCGGTCCTGGAACTCGGGCCCGGAGGACGGGGCCAGCGGCGTCCCGGCGCGCTCGGCGGCGCGGGCCTGCCGGCGGGCGAGGCGCCGGGAGCGGTGCCCGCCGACCAGTCGGGTGGGGGTACGGAAGCCGGGCGCGTGGCCGGGGTCGGGGCACGGCACCACGACCGGCTGCCAGCCGGTCTCGCGGAGCCGCCCGAGCAGCAGGGCGAACAGACGGGCGGACCTGCCGATCGGCAGCGGGAGGAGGGCGTCGTTGCCGCCGACGATCACCACCGCGAGCCCGGGCCGCAGGCGCGCCGCCCGGGCGGTCTGCCGGCGCAGGCCGGTCGTGGTGGCACCGACCCGGGCGAGGACGCGCAGGTCGACGGGCCGGTCCAGCCGGTCGCCGAGCGCCTGGGCGAGCCGGGCCCCGAGCGTCTCCTCGGGGCGGTCGGCGCCGAAGCTCCGGGCGAGGGAGTCGCCGAGCATCAGCAGGGTGACCGGCCGCTCGTCCGCGGGTTCGGCCGGGCCGTAGCGGCCGTCGGCGTGCGGGGCCGACCAGTCGGCGGGCGGGCGGCGCATCAGCAGCCGGCCGTAGAGCCGGGAGGCGGCGAGCCGGGCGCGGAGCAGGGGGCGGCGGGCCGCGGGGGCGGACGGGGTTTCCGGGGCGGAGCGGGTGGTCGAGGCGGGCATGGTGGGACTCCCGGGGCAGGCGGACGGGGGCGTGTCAGGCGGAGGTCAGGACGACGGCCGCGTTCTGGCCGCCGAAGCCGCTGGACACCGAGACGGCGGCCTGGAGCTGGACGCGCCTCGGCATCTTGGTGACCACGTCGAGGTCGATCGCCTCGTCCAGCCGGTCGAGGTTGGCGGTGGGCGGGATCAGCCCGTACTGGAGGGTGAGGACGGTGACGGCCGCCTCGATCGCGCCCGCCGCGCCCAGGCAGTGGCCGATCACACTCTTGACCGCCGTGACCGGGGGCGGCCGGCGGAAGACCTGCCGCAGGGCGGCGGCCTCGGCCAGGTCGTTGAGCGTGGTGCCGGTGCCGTGCGTGTTGACGTGGCCGATCTCGTGCGGCGCCAGCCCGGCGTCGGCGAGTGCGATCCGGACGGCGCGGGCCAGGCCCGCGCCGTCCGGGCGGGGCGCGGTGAAGTGGTGGGCGTCGGCGGTCGAACCGTGGCCGGCCAGGTAGGCGCGCGGGCGGACGCCACGGGCCCGGGCGTCCGCGGCGCGTTCCAGGACGAGGAGGCCCGCGCCCTCGCCGAGCACGAAGCCGTCCCGGTCGGCGTCGAAGGGCCGGGAGGCCCCGGCCGGGTCGTGCCGGCGGCGGGAGAGCGCGCCGAGCCGGTCGAAGGAGGTCGCCACCATGGGCGCCCGGCCGCTCTCCGTGCCGCCGGCCAGCACCACGTCGCAGGAGCCGGCCCGGAGCAGGTCGCAGGCGACGCCGAGGGCGGTGGTGCCGGAGGCACAGGCCGTGCTGGTGACCAGGTTGGGCCCCCGGGCCCCGAGGTCGAGGCCGACCTCGCCGGCGGCCATGTTGGGGATGGAGCGCGGTGCCATCAGCGGAGAGACCAGGTCGGGGCGGCCGTCCGCGAGCCGCCCGTACTCGACCCCGTGGGTGTCCGTGCTGCTGGCGCTCACCCCCAGCACCACCCCGACCCGGTCCGCGTTCCAGTCGGCCGGGTCGAGGTCGGCGTCGGCGACGGCCTCCCGGGCGGCCAGGACGGCGAGTTGGGCGAACCGGTCGAGCCGCCGGGCCAGCCGGCCGCCGAGCAGGGCGACCGGGTCGAAGCCGTCGGCCCGGCAGGAGAAGTCGACGTTCAGCCCGGCGAGGAGCGGGTCGCGCCGGGCGGTCGGCGCTCCGCCGAGCAGGTGGTCCCAGCCGGCCGCCACGCCGAAGCCGGCGGGGGTGACCAGGCCGAGCCCGGTCACCGCCACCGCCCGGTCGGCCACCGTGTGGGCGCTCAACTGACGGCGCCCGCGGTCAGATCGACACCGACGAGCGGGGCGGCACCGGGAGCCGGAAGGGCGCCCGGCGCGGCACCTGCAGCGGCACCCCGGCCGGCGACCGGAACGGCGCCCGGGCCGTCGACCTCGGCCGGGGCGGCACCGGCGTGGGCGAGCAGTTCGCCGAGCGTGGAGTCCGGCCGGATGTCGCGGACGGTGACGCCGATCCGCTCCTCGACCAGCAGGGAGAGTTCGACCAGCGCGAGACTGTCGAGCGACAGCGAGGCCAGCGTGGCCTCGGGCGCGACGAGGGCGGCCGGCACCTCGAACTCCTCGACCAGGCAGGCACGCAGGACGGTGAAGCTGTCGTTCATGGGACGTTCCTTTCAGTGGCGGACGGTGCGAACGGCCGGGCCGTTCGGTCCGGTTCGGGGGCGAGGACGGGCGGTGGGACGGTCTGAGGGACGGCCTGAGGGACGGCCTGAGGGACGGGCCGCGTGGCAGGCTGCGGGACGGGGAGGCGGGCGGGCAGCCGGAACCAGGCGAGCAGGACGCCCGCCGCGGCGACGGCCCCGCCGACCTGCGCCGACGCGGTGAGCCCGGTGGTGAACGCGATACGGTCGCCGGTCGCCGCATCGGCCGCGGCGGTGGCCAGCACGGAGCCGAGCACCGCCACGCCGAGGGTCGAACCGACCTGCCGGGTGGCGTCGTTGAGGGCCGATCCGACCCCGGCCATGGCGGCCGGCACCGCGCTCATCACCAGCTCGGTGGCGACCGGCGCCATCAGCCCGGCGCCGAAGCCGGAGACCGCCTCGAAGACGAACACCGGTGCGTCCCCGGACTCCACGCCGAGACGGCCGAGTTGAACGAATCCGGCGGCGATCAGCAGTTGCCCGGCCGCGACCGGGACGCGCGCGCCGGCGTACCGGGCGACCACCGGGCCGAGGACGGCCCCGGCGGCCAGCCCCAGCGAGAGCGGGACCATCCGCAGCCCGGCCTGCCAGGCCGAGAGGCCCCGGACCTGCTGGAGGTAGAGGGTCAGCAGGAACATCGCGCCGAACATCGCGAAGGACATCAGCGCCAGGCAGACCGTGGCCGGCCAGACCGGCCCGTCGCGCAGCAGCCGGACCGGCACCATCGGTGCGGCGCAGCGGAGTTGGCGCAGCACGAAGAGGCCGAGCAGCAGCGCGGCGGCGGCGAGGGCGGCAAGCACCTCGGGGCTGGTCCAGCCGCGTCCGGGCGCCTCGATGATCCCCCACACGAGGGTGAGCAGAGCGGCGCAGGAGAGCAGTGCACCGAGCCGGTCCAGCGGCCGGGCCTCCGGATCGCGCGACTCGGGGATCACCGGGGTGACCACCAGGATCGCCGCCACCACGGGGACGTTGAGCCAGAACGCGGCCTGCCAGCCGTGCTGTTCGACCAGCCGGCCGCCGACCACCGGACCGAACAGCGCGCCGACGCCGGCCACCGCCGCCCAGATCCCGATCGCCCGCCGCCGGTCGGCCGCCGCGGGCAGGACGTGCACCACGGTGGAGAGCGTCGAGGGCATGAACAGTGCCGCGCCGACGCCCATCGCGCAGCGTGCGGCGACGAGTCCGGCCGGGCCGTCGACGAGCGCACCGGCCGCCGACGCCAGCGCGCAGACGGCGAGTCCGGTCGCGAAGGCCCGCCGCCGGCCGTACCGGTCGCCGAGCGCGCCGGCGGCGAGCACGCAGCCGCCCAGCGCGAGCGCGTAACCGTCGACGATCCACTGGGTCTCGGCCAGAGTCGGCCGGAGATCGTCCCGCAGGCTCGGGATCGCCACGTTGAGGACGGTGAAGTCGAGTCCGAGGAGGAAGAGGGCGGCGCAGACGACGGCCACCGCCGCCCACGCCCGCGGCCGGGCCACCGGGCCGTTCGAGGGGTTCACCCGGGCCTCAGACCGGGAGCCGGAGCGGTTCGTCGCGCCGCCGGAAGCCGATCCGGTAGAGCGTGGCGGCGCCGCGCAGGAAGGTGACCTCGCAGGCGCGCAGGTAGCGGCGGTAGCGGCGGAAACCGTCCGGGCCGACCAGTGCCTCGGCCTCGACGCGGGCCCGCAGCAGTCGGGCGGACCAGGCGCCCAGGGTGCGGGCGTAGTCCTCGGCGGAGGCGCGGACGGCGGTCACCGCGAAGTACGGGTCGCCGGCGGTGACGATCTCGCCGAGCCGGGGCAGCGCCGCACCGGGGAAGACCTCGGCCGCGACGAACGAGCCGACCGGACCGTCGCCGCCGGCCACGCCGTCGTAGGCGATGGTCTGCAACGACATCCGGGCGCCGGGGCGCAGCCAGCCGTGGCAGCGTTCGAAGTAGCAGCGGTAGGCGGCGAGCCGTCCGGCGGCGTCCATGTCGGCGGTGGCGAAGTGCTCGAAGGCACCGATCGAGACGATCCCGTCGTAGGGCCGCTCGGGGCGGTGGCCGTCCCAGCTCTCCAGCCGGACGTCGACGCCGGGGAGCGCGAGCCC
Organism: Streptomyces sp. BE20; assembly: GCF_036322525.1. Lineage (NCBI taxonomy): Bacteria > Bacillati > Actinomycetota > Actinomycetes > Kitasatosporales > Streptomycetaceae > Streptomyces > Streptomyces sp. BE20. Next base: position 139,477 of record NZ_JAQYWW010001022.1, read on the forward strand.
CCGTACGTGGGCGTGCTGGGCGCGGGAGAGGGTGAGCCCGGTGGCCTCGCCGGCCCGGCCGGTGAGGACGGCGTGGGTGAGCAGGCCGCCCCAGCCGCAGCCGACGTCGAGCAGGCGGAACCCGGCGTCGGAGGCGGCGCCGGCCAGGTCGAGGTGCAGGTCGAGCTTGGCCCGCTGGGCGCGCGGCAGGGCGGTGGCGTCGGGCTCGCCGGGGGCGATGCCGTCCCAGACGGCGGCGGAGTAGCTGAGCGTCTCGTCGAGCCAGAGGGCGTAGAAGTCGTTGCCGAGGTCGTAGTGGAACTCGATGTCGGCGGCGCTGGTGCCGACGGTGGTGGTGGTCATACCTCTCCTGTTCGGGGAACGGGCGGTACCGGACGGCCCGCGCGAGGCGACGCGGGTCGGCGGCACCGGGAAGGGCGACGCGGGTCGGCGGCGCTTCGGGGCGGACGCCGCGGGACGGCGGTGCGGAACGGCGGCGCCGCGGGGCGCTTCAGGCCGTGGCGGCCTGCTCGCGCCGGGCCCGGACGTCGAGCGCCCGGTCCCGGCGCTCGACGAACCGGGAGGCCCTGGCGTCGAGGTGCTCCAGGTACCCGGCGAGCCGGTCGCGCGCCTGCTCGCCGGCGGGGCCGAGTCCCGTCAGTTCGAGGACCTTGAGCGAGCGGAGCAGCGGGACGAGCACCTCGTCGTGGTGGACCCGCAGGTCGTACACGCCCGCGACGGCGATCTCGCCGGCCAGCCGGGCGAAGCCGGGCATGCCCTGGCCGGGCATCGCGAAGCCGCGGACGGTCGCGTCGAGGGTGACCAGGACCTGGTCCGGGTCCGACGCCAGGGCGGCCCGCAGCAGCTCGCGGTAGAAGACCATGTGCAGGTTCTCGTCCTGGGCGACCCTGGTGAGCAGCCGGTCGCAGACCGGGTCGCCGCTGAGCCGGCCGGTGTTGCGGTGGCTGACCCGGGTGGCGAGCTCCTGCACCGCCGCGTAGGCGACCAGGCCGAGCACGCCGTCCGGTTCGGGGAGGGTGCCGGTGGCGACCTGGGCCATCCGGGCCCGCTCCAGCGCGATCGGGTCGACGGCGCGGGAGGCGTGCAGGTAGGCGCGGATGGCGGCGGCGTGCCGGTCCTCCTCGGCGGTCCAGTGGTGCAGCCAGGCCCCCCAGGCTCCGTCGCGGGAGGTCTGCGCGGCGATGGTCCAGTGGTAGCCGGGGAGGTTGTCCTCGGTCAGCAGGTTGACCACCAGGGCGGAGCGGACGGCCGGGGCGAGCGTGGAGTGCTCGGCCCGCCAGGGTTCACCGTCGAGCGGCCCGTCGAAGTCCCGCCCGAGGCTCCACGGCACGTACTGGTGCGGGAACCACTCGCGCGCCGTTGCGAGGTGACGGTTCATCAGATCGGCGGCGATGGGCTCCAGTTCGACGAGCCAGTGGACGGCCTCCGCCGTAGTGATCTTCACGGGCGCCGATCGTTGCGCAGGCGCACGGGGGCGCGCAAACCGGCGTCACCCGGTCGGGTGAGCCCCCTCGGGAGGGTTCACGCCACTGGCAGATCGGCGACCGCCGCGAGCACGCCGGCCGCTCCGGCGGCCAGCAGGGTGAGCACCACGCCGCGCCGGGCCGCGACCAGCCAGAGCAGCGCCCCGGCCAGGACCCCCCACTGCCAGACGTGACCCAGCGCGGCGGCGAGCGGCACGGCCGATCCGGCGATGGCGCCGATCACGGCCGGCCCCGCGCCGGTGAGGAAGTCCTGCACCCGCCGGTCGGCGCGGAGCCGGTCGAAGTGGCGTCCGCCGACGATCACGAAGAGGAACGACGGCGCGAAGGCGACCGCCGCCGCCAGCAGCCCACCGACGAGCCCGGCGGCCGCGTAGCCGACCACCGCGACGGTCTGCACCACCGGGCCGGGGGTGACCTGGCCGAGGGCGACGGCGTTGAGGAACTGTCCGTCCGTCATCCAGTGGTAGCGGTTGACCGCGTCGTCCCGCATCAACGGGATGATCACGAAGCCGCCCCCGTAGGAGAGCGCCCCCACCTTGAACGCCACCCAGGCCACGGCGCCCAGTCCGCCGAGCGCGGGCAGCCCGACGGCCAGCGGCAGCGCGGCTGCCGGGCCGGACGGCTGGTCGCCGGGCCGCCGGTCGCCGGGCCGCCGGTCCGGCCGTCCGCGCAGCGCCGCCTCGGCCAGCCCCGCCGCGATCAGGACCAGCACCAGCCAGGGCCCGGTGACGATCGCGGCCGCCGCGCCCGCCGCCGCGTACCCGGCCCAGCGGGTGCGGGCGGCCCACTCCCGCCCGGCCCGGGCGAAGCTGCCCGGGACCAGCGAGGTCGCGGCCTGCACGGCGACCGCCGGAACGGCCGCGCCGGCACCGGCCGCCGCGCCGAGCACCGCGAGCGGCGGGTCGCCGGCCAGGAGGAGCGCCGCGAGCACCAGGATCAGCACGAGTCCCGGCGCGATGAAGCAGACCCCGCCGACCAGCGCGCCGGGGGTGCCGCGCAGCCGGCCGGCGGTGAGTACGGCCAACTGGGTGGAGGCCGGTCCGGGCAGCAGGTTGGTCGCCGCGATGCCGTCCTCGAACTCGGTCGGCGTCAGCCATCCGCGCCGCTCCACGCAGAGCCGCCGCAGCAGCAGAATGTGTGCGGGCGGTCCGCCGAAGCCGAGCACCCCGATCCGTCCCCACTCCCGGGCTATCTCACTCAGGCTCACCCGGCCGGTCACGCCCATGTGCGACTCCCCCGTTCGACGGCGGCGCGACGATACCGGACGGGGGTTACGGCACGGCAATGACAACGGTCTCCAATGCAGCCTTTGGATCTTCGTTCGATCTGAGGTTCACTTCGGATGCAGGGCAGTCGCGCCCCCTTCCCCCCACCCCCGCACGTCCAGGAGAGGACTTCGATGGCCGGGCACGAGCACCATGATGATCATGCTCATGACCACAAGCAGGCGCACGGCGGCCACACCCACGGCGGCCACGGCGGCCACTCGCACGGCGTGGCCGCGGACGCGGACCGCCGTTGGCTGGTCAGCGCACTCGTACTGATCGTGGTGTTCATGGCCGGGGAGGTGGTGGTCGGCTTCGCCGCCCACTCGCTGGCGCTGATCTCGGACGCCGCGCACATGCTCACCGACGCCGCCTCGATCGTGCTCGCCCTGATCGCCATGCGGCTCTCCGCCCGCCCGGCCCGGGGCGGCTACACCTACGGGCTCAAGCGCGCGGAGATCCTCTCCGCCCAGGCCAACGGCGTGACGCTGCTGATCCTCTCCGCCTGGCTCGGCTACGAGGCGATCACCCGGCTGTTCGAGCCCCCGGAGGTGGCCGGCTCGCTGGTGCTGGTCACCGCGCTGGTCGGGATCGTCGTGAACATCGCCGCCACCTGGTGCATGTCCAAGGCCAACCGCAGCTCGCTCAACGTCGAGGGCGCCTTCCAGCACGTGCTCACCGACCTCTACGCGTTCATCGCGACCGCCGTCGCCGGCCTGATCGTGGTGACCACCGGCTTCGTCCGCGCCGACTCGATCGCCTCGCTGATCGTGGTGGCGCTGATGCTCAAGGCCGGCATCGGCCTGGTCCGCGACTCCGGGCGGATCTTCCTCGAAGCCGCCCCGGCCGGCATCGACCCCGACGCGGTGGCGGACCGGCTGGTCACCCAGCCGCTGGTCGAGGAGATCCACGACCTGCACATCTGGGAGATCACCTCCAACCAGCCGGCCCTGTCCGCGCACATCCTCGTCACCCCCGGCGGCGACTGCCACGCCGTCCGCCGCGAGCTGCAGCGCAAGCTCTCCAAGGAGTACGGGATCTCGCACAGCACCCTCCAGGTCGACCACGTCGGCGAGGACGAGGCGGGCGCACTGCTCCAGATCACCACCCCCGGCGGCCCGGTCCCCGAGCACTGCGCGGACGCGCACGGCCCCGTCCACCGCGCCGGTCCGCACAAGCACTGAGCCGGTCCGGCACCCCGCCCGCCCGGACCCGCCCCCGAACCAACCCCGCCGCCGGCACCCGCCGGTGCGCACCGACCGGCGCGCACCGGTACCGGCCGGCTGTCCGCCCGGTACGGCATGATCGGAGGCGTGACCGCACCCCGCCTGATGCTGCTCGACTCCGCCAGCCTCTACTTCCGGGCCTTCTTCGGCGTACCGGACACCCTGCGCTCGCCGCAGGGTGAGCCGGTCAACGCCGTCCGGGGCCTGCTGGACTTCATCGCCCGGCTGGTTCACGACCACCGGCCCGACCACCTGGTCGCCTGCATGGACGCCGACTGGCGCCCGCAGTGGCGGGTGGACCTGATCCCCTCCTACAAGACGCACCGGCTCGCCGAGGCGGCCGAGAACGGCGAGGAGGAGGTGCCGGACAACCTCTCCCCGCAGGTCCCGGTGATCGAGCAGGTCCTGGACGCGCTCGGCATCGCCCGGGTCGGCTCCCCCGGCTACGAGGCCGACGACGTGATCGGCACCCTCACCGCCGACGCCACCGGCCCGGTCCAGATCGTCACCGGCGACCGCGACCTGTTCCAGCTGGTGGACGACGCCCGCGCGATCACCGTGCTCTACCCGGTCAAGGGCATGGGCAACCTCCAGGTCACCGACGACGCCCTGCTGCAGGAGAAGTACGGCGTGCGCGGCGACCGGTACGCGGACATGGCCGCACTGCGCGGCGACGCCAGCGACGGCCTGCCGGGCGTCAAGGGCATCGGCGAGAAGACCGCCGCCCAGCTGATCCACGAGTACGGCGACCTGGCCGGCATCCGCGCCGCCGCGCTGGACGTGGGCTCGCGGCTCACCCCGGCCCGGCGGCGCAACCTGGTCGAGGGCTCCGCCTACCTGGACGTCGCCCCGACCGTGGTGCGGGTCGCCACCGACGCCCCGCTCCCGGCGTTCGACCCCGCCCTCCCCTCGGAGCCGCTCGACCCGATGACCCTGGAGGACCTCGCGGCCCGCTGGGGCCTCGGCACCTCCCTGGACCGCCTGCTGGAGGCCCTGGCCGCCACCCGCTGACCCACCCGGAAGGGGCCCGCCGCACCATGGAGTTCACCGACAGCGACCTCAAACTGACCGGATGGTCCGCTGATCTGTTCTCGCAGCCCGTCAAGGGAGTGGCGGCTCCGGCAAAGGAGGACGACATGAAGAGTCCCCGCCAGTCAATTATGGTCACCTACCCGGGCCCCGGATCGGTCAAGGTCTACGTGCTCCCGGTCAAGCCGTAGTCCCGGCCGTCCGAGTCGAGATTCCTCCCTCGCCGCCGGATGTCCCCGCGCAGGAAGTCGACCCGGTCGACTTCCTGCGCGCGCCTCACCTTCGCCCGGGGGTTCAGCAGGGAGGGCAGGCGGTGCCTGGCTCCGAGACAGCGAGGCGCCGCAAAGGTCACGCGTGGTGGTCGAGTTCACCGGCCTTGATCGCGCGCAGGAGATCGGCGAAGGCATCGGGAGTGGTGCGGATGATGACCTCGCCGTCGTCGGACTCACGAAGTTCGACCAGCCCACTGCTCGTACGGACCTCCACACACTCGTTGCTCGAAGCGCTGAAGCTGGACTTCTGCCACGTGGACTCAGACATTGGTGGGCTTCACTTCCTTCATGACAGCCAGGATGAACTCGCGTGACTCATCTTCGGCGAGGGCCGTGGAGTCGAGGCGCGAGAAGATCGCTCGATGGTTGGCCAGATCGGCTGGCGAATCGAGGAACAACGCACCCTGGGAGACATCTATCTCGATGGTGTCCAGTTCAGGGATCGAGCCTTCGGCGAAGGTGAGGTTCTCGCCGGCACCCGGGAAGGTGTCGACGGTGAACGGCACGACGCGTACAGAGATCCCAGGCCGCTCGGCATCGGCCAGGAGTGCCCCGAGTTGCTCCACGAGCACCTTGGGTCCGCCGAACTGCATGCGCAGCGCAGCTTCGTGGATGAACGTTCGCAGCGGGGTGGCACCGGAGCGGACGATCTCCTGGCGCCTGATTCGAAACGCGGTCCTGGTGTCGATCTCGTGCGAGGAAAGTGGGGGAAACAACCGAGCGAAGACCGCCGACGCATAGGCGCTCGTCTGGAGCAGGCCCGGCATGTAGGCAGTCGTACAGAACGTCAGCCGCGTGGCATGGGCCTCAAGCTCGGCGACTTCCAGGAAGTCTGTCGTCAGAACTCCGCGGAACTCCTCCCACCACCCCTTGCCGCGTTCCGTCGCCATGTGCGCCAAGACGTCGATCAGCGACTCATTGGCGCAGTTGCACGCCGAAGCGACCAGTCGGAGACGTTCCGGACTGACGCCGATCTTCGCCATCTCCATCTGGTTCACCTGGGCAGGACTGATGCCCAGGATTCGGGCGAGCTGGCTACCGCCGAGGCCCGCCTGCTCACGCATCCGTCTCAGCTCGGCACCGAGCCGTCGTTGACGGAGAGTCGGGTTGGAGCGAAGGGCCATGACGTCCTCTCTACCGGTGCTGGATCAGTGTGCCGCGCTGGCAGTGGGCAGGTCCATCCCGGCTCGGAGTACACGGTAGAGGGAACTTCCCTCCATCAACCTATAAATAGAGGCCTTTTCGGCTATGGTCTTTCTCACAGCGATCCGACGGATCGTCAGTACCGCCCGTTCATCCGGGCGGCCGATGCCTGCTGTCTTCCTGCCCAGCAAAGCGGCCGGCTTCGGTCCACCCCGCCTGATGGTGGCGCGTCCGCCGCCGCTTCTCCTCACTCCACCCCTCCTCGGAGGTCTCCTATGCGTGCCTTCAACCCGCCCGACTGGTCCGCCGCCCGTAAAGAACTGCGTCGCGCCCTCACCTCCTCCGGCTGGCACCCGGACACCATTCACGACGCCGAACTCGCCCTCCACGAGCTCTACTTCAACGCCTGGCGGCACGCCGACTGCCAGGCCCCGCTGGTCATCGTCACCCTCCTCCCCCGCACCCTCCGCGTGTGCGTCTGCGACGACAGCCCCACGCTCCCCGAGTCCCCCTTCTCCTCCGGCCCCTACGAGGTGTCCGGCCGGGGCCTCCACCTCGTCCGCGCCCTCACCCACCGCTTCGGCGCCGACCCCACCAAGAACGGCAAGGTCGTCTGGTACGAACTGGACGCCGCCGCGTGAGAGACGACCACCACCCCGCCCCGCTCACGCCCCACGACCCCGTCCTCCGCACCTACACCGAGTCCGAGGTCGCCGCGCTCCTCCGCGAACTCCACGAAGCGGGCCGCCCGTTCGGCATCCAGTGGGGATCGGCCGCCACCAACGGCACCACCGTCGACGGCCGCCTCCTCGTCGACTTCGGCAACG
>NZ_JAQYWW010001023.1:0-9058 GCF_036322525.1 Streptomyces sp. BE20
CGGAGCGGGTCCCTCCGGGCCTTCGGCCCTTCGTTCGCGCCTGACCTTCGGTCAGGCGGCGGACCCGCTCCGCGTGTCCGCACCCGGGCTTCGCCCGGGTGGGCCCGGCGCTTCGCGCCTTGGCCGGCCTCACTCCGCTTCGCTCCATGAGGCCCGATGGCTGAGGCGGGATTACAAGCTTGAGCTGGCTTTTTGACTGACCTCACAACAGGCTGACTAGGGGGAGGGGTGGGCGCCGGGGGGCGCGTGCGGGTCGGCTTCACTCCTGCCAGATTGGTCTAGTCCACGGTCTAGACCTCTGTTTGGGTCTCGCGGCGGGTCGGGGTGCGCTACCCTCGAAGGGTGAGCAACGGTCTCCGGTGTATCAGTCTTCAGGCGTCAGGTTATCCCGCCGGAAGTGGGGTCCGGATCCATGCTTTTCGGGCGTTCGCCGGAATTCGTGACCGGGGACTGATATCCTGCCGGATAGTCGCTTCTGTCGCGCGCACTGTTTCCGGTCGCCTCGATTCTCGGGCCGTCCGTCGAATGTATCAGTAGGGCACTGTCAGAATTTCCCGTGTGGTCCCTGGTGTGGGTCCGGGAATGGGTGAGGGGAACGTCTTCGTGAACGTCGTAAAGCCTGGCTTGAAGGCCACTCAGTCCGCTGCCGGCATCTCACTGCGCGGGCACCAGGAGGAGGTGCTGGAGGCCATCGTGCGGGGCCTGACGCCCCGTCCGGGATACCAGGCGCCGAACGGGCTGCGGGTGACGGTGCAGATGGCCACCGGCTCCGGCAAGAGCTACGTCGGTGCGGCGGCCGGCCAGAAGCTCGTCCCGCGCGGGACGGTGCTGGTGGTCGTGCCCACGCTGGACCTCCTGGTGCAGATGGTCGGCGCCTGGCGGGCGGCCGGGCGCTCCGGGGACATGCACGCCATCTGCTCGCTGGTCGACTCGGAGCTGCCGTTCGGGGTGATGGCGAGCACCAGCCCGCTGATGATCGGCATGTGGCTGGCGAACGCCGCGAAGCACCGCCGGCCTATCACCCTGTTCGCCACCTACACGTCCGTGGGCGCGGTCGCCGACGCCTACGAGTACTGGGCCGAGCGCCAGGGCGAGCTGCTGCCCCCACTGGGCCTGATGGTCTGCGACGAGGCGCACCGCTCCTCCGGCAGTGTCGAGAAGACCTGGACCGTGGTCCACGACCAGGCCGCTATCCCCGCGGACAGGCGGCTCTACATGACGGCGACCCCGCGGATCTGGGCGCCGCCCAAGCGCCCCGTGAAGGGCCGCGAGGGCGCCTATCAGCCGCTGCCGGAGGAGCTGGCGGTGTCGATGGACGACCAGCGGATCTACGGCCCGCACGTGTACTCCCTGGGCCTGGCGGAGGCGATCGACAGGAGGTTGTTGGCCCCGTTCGAGATCGTGGTCCTGGAGCTGCGCGACCCGCTCGGCGACCGGGCCGCGGCCGAGGCGCAGGGCGTGCCGTGGGGGCCGGGGGTCGGCGAGGCCGAGGACGGGAGTGAGGACGAGGTGCCGGCCGCGCGGATCGCGGCGATCCAGGCCGGGTTGGTCAAGACCGTGGTGGAGCGGGACCTCCGACGCTGCATCACGTTCCACAGCCGCACGATCGAGGTGCGGTATTTCTCGGAGACGCTGAATCAGACGGTCGAGAAGCTGCATTTCGAGAATCCGCAGAAATACCCGCCGGAGTTCTGGGCGCAGTGGCTCTCCGGTGAACACGATGTCGACTACCGGAAGGAGCTCATCGGAGATTTCGGGAAGGGCGAGGAGGACGACGGACTCAGGTACCGGATTTTCAGTAACTGCAAAGTCCTGGGCGAGGGCGTCGACATGCCGAATGCAGATTCAGTGCTTCTCCAGGGCAGGGGCAGCATGGTGGATATCGTCCAGGCCATCGGCCGGGCCCTGCGCATGCAGCCCGGTGAGGGAAAGACTGCCAGCCTGATCGTACCGGTTTTCCTCAAGCCCGGAGAGGAGCCCGGGGACATTCTGGAGTCCGATTCCTACGGCCCCCTGGTCAAGATCCTGACCGCGCTGCGCAGCCACGACGCCAAGGTCGTGGAGGCCCTCGCGGTGCCGCAGAAGTCCGGCAAGCGAACCAAGGGGCGCAGCGCCGAGGCTGCTTCTGGCCCTGGTGAGAGCATGGTTGGTGCGGGTGGCGGGTCGGGGGCGTTCACGCTGCCGGTGAGGTTCCAGACGCCGGTGGACGAGAACGTGCTCGCCCTCTTCATCGCCTCCAGGGTCCTGGTCGGCGAGACGCAGCTGTGGCGCGAGGGGATCGGTCACGCACGGAAATGGTTCGAGGAGACCGGCGGCCTCGACGTCCCCTATTCCGCGATGGTCGGGGAGAACAGGAATTACCCGCTTGGAAAGTGGCTGTCGGACCGGCGCGGGGAGAATGCGGCCGGAGAACTGGCGTCATACCGGGTGGAGATGCTGGACGCGCTCGGCATGATCTGGTCCGTGTCGGACGCGCGGTTCGAGGCCGGTCTCGACTGGGCGCGGGTGTGGGCGAAGGGCCACGGCGGGTCGTTGGCGGCGCCGGCGCGGGCGTCGGTCGGCGGCTACGCGATCGGCACCTGGTTGTCGGAGCTGCGGGCCGCGGCCCAGGTCCCGGACGGGGAGCAGGGGGCGCTGGCTCCGGAGCGGCGGCGAGCGCTGGAGGAGATCGACCCGTGGTGGGCGCCGCGCTGGCCGATCACCTGGCAGCGCTCGTATGCCACCGCCAGGTCGTGGTGGCTGGAGTCGGACGGGCGGGTGGACTGGGCCGCGCTGCCGGTGGAGACCGAGTTCGAGGGCGAGGCGCTCGGGCGGTGGGTGCAGGCGCAGCGGGCCGGCTTCGGCGAGCTCGACCAGGAGCAGCGGGACCTGCTGAGCGCTCTCGGGGTTGAGGAGGACCAGGAGCTGGCCGCCGTCCGGGCGAAGGTCGCGGCCCGGCCGAACAAGAGCCGCGGGGATCGGTTCGCGGCCGGCCTCGCGGCCCTGGCCGCCTTCGTCGCCGAGCACGGGCACGCCCGGCCCGCCCGCACCCACAAGACCGCTGACGGGCTGGCGCTGGGTGTCTGGGTCAACAACCAGCGTGCCCGCCGGGACAAGCTGAGCGAGGAGCAGCGCGGGCAGCTGGAGGCCCTCGGGGTGGTGTGGGGTTGAGCTGCTCCGTGGTGGGGCCGCCATGTACGTCGGCCTCATGAGTCAGAAGGGTGGGTCTTCGGGGAAGGGATTCGTGTAGCTGCTCTTCGGCACGGAGTTGAAGGTCTTCGTCCAGGGGTCGTCTGCCTTGGCCTGACTTGTCGGGCTGCCTCCCCAGCCCGAGTTCTGGCTCGTCGGATTGGTTCCCCAACCTGAGTTCTGTGTGGCGGGGTCGGCACCGGGCGGTTGGGCTCGGGGAGCGGGGACGATGCTGTCGTTGTCACCGTCCATGCAGTCGAGCCACAGCTTGCGCAGGTGCGCCCGGCACGTGGGGTAGTAGTCGTCGTCGTCCCTGTAGTTCGGACGCTCCCAGCGGTCGCGATCGGGGTCTTGGCCGGCGATGGAGCAGAGGGCTAGGAAGACGGCGTTGGCCTTGGGCCAGGAGACGATGCTCTTGCCGGTGAGGAGGCGGCGGATCGTCTCTCGGCTGACCTGGACCGGGGCCGGGAGGGTGGCGGCCACTTCGGAGATCCTCTGGAGGGACGGTTCCTCGGCTTCGCGGTAGTGCATGAACAGTTCAGCTGCGAGGGCGCGAAGCGGCCCCGGCGGGAGCTTGTCCTCCTTCGGCAGCCGCATCAACCTGGGCAACATGCCCTCCTCGCTCGCTCGTGGTTCGACGTCGGTGTGGGATTGCTCAGGATGACCCACGTAGACACATTTTTACTAGCTAGGTCTTGCTTAGTGACGCCAGAACCCCAGAAGAGCCCTCTTGAGACTCGTGGAAACTTCTTTCAGCTTTTCCTTATTTCCGCTGGTCAGAGGCCCTTTTCGGGTGCTTTCGTAGATCCCGGCGGCCCGGCGAGGGACCTTTTGTCTCACATCTCGGACAGGAGCCGCTGGAGCGAGAAACAGCGACGGCCCCCTGGTGGGCAGCGAGCCGTCGGATCAGACACAGCAGCTGAAGGAGCAACTCATGTCTGTACTCGAGCCTACGAGCAAGCCTGTCGACCCGGAAGGCCTCAGTGGGACGGATCGGCCTTCGCCGAAGGCAGCTCGATGGAAGCAGTGGACGCATCGGGCACGCCGCGACATCGGGCTCTCGATGGTCCGGGGTGCCGCCACGGCGTTCGGCGGAGCGATCGTGTCCTTCGGCGTCTGGTGGCTCAAGCAGCGCTACTGAGCACCTGCAGTTTCGTCCGGCAGCGGTCCGGCCCCGCTGAGCGAGTGCCCAGTGATTCCGGGCGCAGGACACCGAGTTGGCCACGACAAGGAGGACTTGCGGACTGTGCTCGGGCTCAATGAGAACAACGAGCTGGCCCCATCCGGGCCCAGGTCGCGGCCCGGACGAGCAAGTCGAGGACGGCCCGGTACGCGGCCGGGTTCCCCTGCCAGTTCAGGGCGAGCGAGTCGGTAGTGCTCTCGCCTGGGGGACCGGGCCGCCGGGGGTCGAGTCAGCTCGCAGGGCACGGGTTGGAGTGGGCGGTGGCAGTGGGGTGGGAATCGAACGAGGGCGCTTGAATTGAAGCGCTCTTGTTCGATTTTCAGCCGGTTGAGGCGAGGCGGCTGAAGGCCCATCGGAGGACTTCTTGGTCGACGCGGGTGCGGCCGGTGCGTTGGAGGGCTGTGTGGGTGTGGGCGGTCAGGCGGGCCCAGTTGCGGAAGTTGCCGTGGGCGGCGTGCTGGTCGGCGAAGGCGATGTCGGCGGGGTCGGCTTCGGCCCAGATGGGGTGGTAGAGCGGGATGACGTCCAGGACCTCTTCGGGGGTGAGGCGGGCCAGGCGCTGCCAGATGAAGATCCTGGAGGAGAGCATCGGCTCCTTTCGCAGACTCTGGTAGCAGCCTTCGCCTCCCACGAAGACGACGGCGAGCTGGGTGTAGGGGTCGTCCCAGAGGTAGCGGACGTACTCGAGCTGGTCGCTGGAGAGCCACTGAGCTTCATCCAGGACGAGGGTGCGGGGGCGGGCGGCGAGGGCGGCCTTGAGGAGGTGGTCGAACTCGCTGGCGTAGCGCGGGGGCTGGCCCGGTAGTTGGAGGCTGGTGAACAGTTCGTGGCGCACCGCGCGGGTGGTGGGGCGGGCGTGGAAGGTGATGCGGTGGATCTCTTCCGCGGGTTCGAGTTCGCGCAGGCAGCTGGTGACGGCGACGGTCTTGCCGAAGCCGGCGCCGCCGTGGATGCAGGTCATGGCGCGGGCGGCGATGGTGTCGGCGAGGTTCTCGCGCACGGTGAGCAGGGCTCGGGTGGCCACGAGGCGGGCTTCGGGCAGGGCGGTGTACTGGTCGGTGGGCGGGGGCGGCAGGCGGCGGGTCACGGGGCGTCCTGGGGGTGCGGCGCAGGGGTGCGGCGGGGGGCGGTTTTGATGGTGGCGGGGGTGGGCCAGTCCGGCGGTGCTGGGGCGGGCGGGATCAGGTCCGGCAGGGCGAGGGCGGCGAGGCTGCTCTCGTGGTGGCGGGACAGCTCCCGGGTCGCCTCGGCGGCGGTGACGGCCTCCAGACGGCGAGGCGGGGTCGGGGTGGTGGCGGGGGCGAAGCGCTGGTGGCGCAGGAGCTCGGCGGCCTTGGCGTCGGCTCTGAGGCGTTGTGCGCGGCGGGCGCGGGCGCGGCGCAGGGCGGTGAGTTGTTCGGGGGTGGCTTGGTCGGCGAGGTGGGCGGTGCCCAGGCGGCGGCCGGCGGGGTCGCAGACCTCGATCTCGTGGGTGTGGTGGGGCATGAAGCGGACCCTGACCTGGCGGCCGGCTTGGCCGGTCATCCAGTCGGCGAGGTAGTCGCGGCTCTTGAAGCGGACGCCGTGGCTGGTGATGACATGGGTGCGGGCGTCGCTTTCGAGGGTGAACGACCACAGGTCGGCCGCGGGGATGTCGGTGAGCGGGGTCGGGTCCTGGTTCCAGGCTTCGAGCGGGGTGCGGCCGTGGAGTCCGTCGGGGTGGTGCTGGGTGTTCCACCACGTGACGAAGGCCAGGACTTCGGCGGTGAAGTCCTCGAAGGACATGGCCGGGGCGGTGGGGAGGCGGTCGGGCCGGCGGCGGGGCTGCTTGGTGCGGTGGGCGGGCAGTGCGGCGAACAGCATCCGGGTGGCGCTGCGGTTGAGGTTCTCGATGCTGCCTTTCAGGTGGGGGCTGTAGGGGGGCAGGTCGTCGACGGTGGTCCCGAACGCGTCGAAGGCGGCGGTGACGGTGACGGAGAGGAAGTCCTTGCCGCGGTCGATCCGCACCGTCTCCGGCCGGCCCCCAGCCGGGCCGTAGGCACCGGTGCGCAGGATTGCCGAGCGCAGCGCGACCAGGATCGAGGCTCGTGAGGGGACGCCCGGGGTCACGGCCAGGCCGGTGATCACTTTCGTGGCGCAGTCGATGAACCAGGTGACGTAGGGGCTCACCAGTCGTCCGCCCGCGGCAACGCGCAGCGGGGCCTGGACGTGGTCGCCCTCCCAGGTGTGGTTGCGCCAGGTGCGGGGGCGTTTGCCGAACACGTCCAGAGCGCGGGCCGCGTCGGGGCCCTTGCGGTAGCCGGCCAGCTCGCCCGCGGTCAGGTCACGGCGTACCGCGCGCAGGAACGTCGCCAGCGACGGTACCTGTTCCAGCACGGGGACGGCGGCCGGTGGAGCTCCGCCCGGGATCGCCGCGCGGGCCGGGTACGGCGTGGACGGCGGTCGGAGAAGGACAGCGGCGACGGCAGCAGTGGCTGCCGTGCCGGTGCCGCAGTCGCTGCTGTCGAGCGTGGTGGTGTCGGGGGTGAACGCTGCGTGGGTGGCGTACCTGGTGGCGGCTTCGTGGTCGGCATCGCCGGTGCCGGTGCCTGCGAGGGGGACGGTTGCGTCGGCAGGAGCGGCGAAGGTGGCGAGGGCGGCTACGTGGGCGGTGATGCTGGTGCCTTCAGAGGTGGCGGCTGCGTGGGCGCGGACGGTCAGCTCGCGGTGGACCGCCGAGGCGTTGCCGCGCCAGTAGGCCAGCAGCACCCGGATCTGCGGGGTGATCTCGAACCTGTCGGCGCGGCGTGCCCCAGGAGCGTCGGCGGTGGCGGGAGTGGTGGCGGCCTCGGCCAGCCAGCGCCACACCGTGCGCTCCGAGACCGCCAGGCACTGCGCCGTCGTGCGTACGTGCGCGCGGGTGAGCTGGCCCTCGGCCCGCAAGGCCAGCAGGCGGCGCACCGCAGGGGCGCGCAGGACCTTCAACGACACCGCGTCCAGGGCGGGCTCGGCCTGGGCGGGCGCGGGCGTTGTGGTGGTGTCGTTGGGGACGGAGTTCACCGGGGTCCCTCTCTCGTCGGCGGTGACGGTTGGCGCGGCGGTGGCTGAGAGGGGGTCAGGGGTTGGGGCCGAGGCGGGAGCAGGCCTTGGACAGCAGCGCCCGGTCGGCGCCGGTGCCGGGGTGCTGGTCCAGCGCGGCGTAGGCGTGGGAGGTGATCTTCGCCCAGGTCCGGAAGTTCCCCCGCGCGCACGTCTCGTCCGTGTGCAGCAGGTCGGCGTCGGTGGCGGTGTGCCACAGCGGGTGGAACAGGCGCAGCACGGTGGGGATCTGGGAGGTCTCCAGGCGCGGGACGTGCTGCCAGGTCAGTACACGGGAAGCCAGCGCGCGGGCGCGGGCGAGGGTGCGCTCGGCGCCGGCCCCGCACAGTACCAGCGACATCTGGGTGGTCGGGGCGTCAGCCAGCAGGCGAAGGTAGTCGAGCTCGGGGGCGGCGATGCGCTGGACGTCGTCGATCAGGAGCACGCCGGGAGTCTTGAAGGCGTCGATGAGCGCGCGGTCGGCCGCGTCCGTGCGGTTCGTCAGCGCGGTGGCCGGAAGGCCGAACGCGGTCAGCAGCGCGGCGCGCAGTTGCGGCAGCGCCGACTTCACCGCCACCTGCGCCAGGCAGACCGGTAGACGGCGCGGCAGCAGGCCCAGGGCCTGGTGGACCGCGACCGTCTTGCCCTGCCCCGCGTCCCCGTAGACGCAGGCGATCCCCCGTGCGGCCACCGTGTGAGCGAGCGCCTCCGTCACCTCGCCCGACTGGCTTGTCGCGACCACGTGAGCGCCGGGTACGTACAACCGCACCCCCAACAGCACCCCCGACGGCACCACCGTGGCAGAGCCGTCCGGCACGGCCGACAGCGCAGGCAGGGCCCCTGGGGCGGGCACGGTCGACGAGGCGAGGCTCCCGGCCGGGGTCTGGCCGGTCTCGCCGACCGTGCCCGGCAACGCCAGCTCCGCCAGCGCCCGGTCGTACACCGCTGGCTCCACTCGGCCACGCCCGGGTCGGACACCGTGCAGGACACGGCCGGCCCGCCGTTCCTGCTGGACCGCCCGGTGCAGCGTCCCCAACGACGGCACCGACCCGGCCGAGCCCGGTGCCGCGACCCTGTCTGCCTGTGCGGTCAGCTCCCGGTGCAGCGCAGCGACGTTCCCGCCCAGCTCGGACAGCCGGTCCCACAACTTGTCCGTGACAGTGAACCCACCGCGCCGCGGCGCCGCTTCCACACGGCCCGACTCCCGGGCCTCGGCCAGCCACCGCCACACCGTGCGCACCGACACCCCAGCCGTCTCGGCCGCGATCCGCGCGTGCACCGACGACAAGGCACCAGCCTCGTCCACCGCGAGCAAGCGCCGCACCATCACCTGCCGTACCAGCGCACGCTCTCCCGCTCGGGACACCAGCGGTCCCCCGCTGGTGTCGGGCGCTGTCATCGGGGCCGGGTCAGACGGTGTGGTCAGGGGATCGGCAGTCACAGGCGCCAGCCCACACCCCCGGCACGGCCAGCCGCACAGGAATGAGCGTCCTCATGTCAGCCGACCACCAGCTGTGCTAGACGCGATTCGCGTACTACGGCAGCGGTTTGGTCACCCCGTGACAGCCAAGGCCCGCGATATCATCAGGCAGAAACCAAGCTCAACGAGCCCTTGCACTCACCAGCCGGGCTGCCACCCAACCCGCTGACACCACCCCACCCACTCACACC
>NZ_JAQYWW010001024.1:0-355 GCF_036322525.1 Streptomyces sp. BE20
CCCGCCTGCGCGGGGAGGACCCCGCCTGGTCGAGGATCTCCCGGGAACGGGCCGTCTGACCCCCGCCTGCGCGGGGAGGACGTGCCGGCGTGGGCGGCGGCCGGCGAGCCGGCGGGCGGCCCGGCGCCTGCGGGGGGCGGGCCGTGGTTGGCGCTGCACTGGCGGGCCTCCCCGCGCAGGCGGGGGTCAGCCGGACCCCGCCCGGGCCCCGAACGCCCCGCGGCGGTCCTCCCCGCGCAGGGGGGGGTCAGCCGGCGTGCTCGCTCGGCGGGGCGCAGGCGAGCACGTCCTCCCCGCGCAGGCGGGGGTCAGCCGGCCCGTGCCCTGGAGATCATCGACCAGGCGGGGTCCTCCC
>NZ_JAQYWW010001025.1:0-354 GCF_036322525.1 Streptomyces sp. BE20
CGCCCCGGACTCCGGCCGGGAGGAGGTGGACGGCACCGACACCGCCCGCAACGCACGCGCCGCGCACACCGCGCACCGCAGGGACCGGATCGCGAGCGACTTCCCGCAGCCCCACCACCACCCCTCGCACACCGCCCTCCGCCTCGCCGCCCTCGGCACCGGCAACGACCACCCCCTGATCATCCCACCCCGCGGCGCCACCAAGGCCCTCCGAGCCGCCGCCCCCCCCCGCCGCCCCCGCCGGCCTAGCCACCACCGCCACCGCAGTCAACCCCCAGGCCCACCTCCCCGCCCACCGCCACCGCACCGAACACCCCCACCTCAAACCCCCCCCCGCCGCCCCCCAAGCCCACC
>NZ_JAQYWW010001026.1:0-209 GCF_036322525.1 Streptomyces sp. BE20
CGCCCCGGAACGCGCCGCGACCACCCGCGCCCCGTCCTCCACCGTGAGCGCCCCCGCCACCACCGCGGCCACCACCTCACCCTGCGAATGACCCACCACCGCGGCGGGAACCACCCCGAACGACTCCCACCACGCCGTGAGCGCCACACCCACCGCCCACAGCACCGGCTGCACCACCTCCACCCGCGCCAACCAGTCGTCCCCGCCCC
>NZ_JAQYWW010001027.1:0-490 GCF_036322525.1 Streptomyces sp. BE20
ACGGGGCACGGGTGGTGGTGCGACGTCGGGCGCGGCGGGCGGTGCCACGTCCAGCAGTAGCTCCCGTGCCCTGTGCGTCTTCCCATCCTGGGGCGGGTAGCAGCGCGGCCAGAACGTCGGCGCGCACGGCGCCCCGGCGGGCCGGGGGGGGGCCGGCGGGGGGGGGGGGGGGGGGGGGGGGGCGGGGTGGCCGCCCCCGCCCGAGCCCCCCCCCGCCCCCCCCCCCACCGCGCGCACCCGCCCGCCCCCGAGCGGCGCGGAGGAGAGCCCCCCCCACCCCGACCCCCCCCCCCCCGCCCCCCCCCCCCCCCCCCCCGCCCCCCGCGTATATAATGAACCGGCGCCCACCGAGATCTACCCTGCCGTGCACACTCGGGCGCCGTCATCGAGACGCCCGGTGCGGCCACCCGGTCACCGAGCGGCACCGTGACATCGCGTTTGCCCTCGTGGGCGTGGCACGGGGGGGGGGGGGGGGGGGGGGGGGGGGGGG
>NZ_JAQYWW010001028.1:0-4101 GCF_036322525.1 Streptomyces sp. BE20
GGGCCGGGAGAACACCAGGACGAGACGCCGTGGCAGAGCCTGACCGCCCGCCTGGCGGAGGTGGTGCAGGAGGTGAGGGCCTCGGCCGCTCGCGCGGCGGGTTCACCAGCAAGGTCCACCTGAGCGCGGACGGCCGCTGCCACCCGCTGTCCCTGGTCGTCACCGCGGGACAGCGGGCGGACTGCACGCAGTTCGAGCCCGTGCTGGAGAAGATCCGCGTCCCACGCACCGGCCCGGGCAGGCCCCGCAAGACGCCCGACAGCGTGGCCGCCGACAAGGCGTACAGCAACGGGCCATGCCGCGGCTACCTGCGCAGGCGCGGTATCCGGCACACCATCCCCGAGAAGACCGACAGCCGGGCGGCCCGCCAGCGCAAGGGCTCACGCGGCGGGCGGCCACCGGGTTTCGACGAGGACAGGTACAGGAAGCGGAACACCGTCGAACGGGCCATCAACAAGCTCAAGCACGCGCGAGCCGTCGCCACCCGATACGACAAACGCGGCTACGTCTACCTCGGCACCGTCACCGCAGCCGCCCTCGCCATCCGGCTCCGCACATGACCGCCCGGACGGAACCTAGACCGTGATCGCGGTCTAGGCCCCGCAGGTGTGCGCGGCGGACGACGGGGCGCGGCGCGCACCGGGTCGTCGGCCGGTCCGACCGGAGGGCGAGGACCGGGCCCGCCCCGACGTCGAGGTCTGCGACCTCCTGCACGCCGCGCTCGTGGACGTGCTGGAGCTGACCGGCAGGCTGTAGCTGCTCCGGCCTCCCGGCTGCCCAGAAGTTCCAACCTCGCGGCGCTCACCGTGCCACCCTCGGTTGGTTGGCGGATCGACCAGGGGGAAGTGATGATCGACCGGATCATGCGGGCCAACTACCACTTGAGCTACGGGATGCGTCACCAGGCGTACAAGGTGACGCAGGAGCGGATGGAGGAGCTGGAGCGATCGCTCCGGCTCGCCGGTCTCACCGGGCAGTCGGCGATCGCCATGCGGCAGGCGGCCTGGCGTCACGCCTACAGCTGGCGCATGTACGCCTGGAACATGTTCGGAGCAGCGGTGCTGCTGGCCGGCACCATAGGCGTGGGGAGGGGTTCCGGTCGGCTTGTCCTGCTGGTTTTCCCGCCCGCGCTGCCGGTCGTCGAACTCGTTGTCGGGCTCGTCCTGCTGGTGGTCCTGTGCGGGATCGCGCTGTTGGTGTTCGTCAGCAGCGCCAGCTTGGGGTGGCTCGGCATCGCCGGGAAGTTCGTGCCGGTCAAAGCCCTCGAGGACGTCGTCAACGCGTGCGCGACCGTACTGGCGGCCGGGCCCCGCACCCGCGCGGACCACATCGCGTACCTCCCTGTGCTGATGCGCTACACCGAGAAGTACGTCCTCAAGATGTACCGCCAGCGGGCGACCGTGCCACGGGCCTCCCACCGCCGTCCGCAACTGCGGGAGCACGGCAGGCTCGTCGCCGCACGGCTCAGGGCGGCGGAGGCCGGGCTGGACGTCGACGCCGTCGGCGCCGCGAAGGAGATCGCCGACCTCGTGGTGCAGATAGCCGACAACTACGTCGCCGGCCGGGTGGGCGCCCTGCTGCCGAAGGAGGAGCTCAAGGACCTCCAGCCGATACAGGACTACACCGCCCGGCTCCTGCCCTCGATCCTGTCGCTGACCCGGGTGGTTGCCGCGGCCGCCGTGGTGGCGATCTTCGCCGGAGCCGGGACCTGGGTGGCATCCAGGTTCGGCATCCCGCCGAGCTTCGCCGCCCTGCCCGCCATCGCGCTCGCCACCGTGCTGTTCCCCGCGCTGGTGTCCGTCGTCACCCCGCAGGCGAAATGACGCATCGGGCCCCGGCCCGTCTTCGGCCGCTGCCGGTACCCGGCTGCTGGTGACAGGACCTCCTCGGGGCAACGCCCCCACCCGCCCTCCCTCCCCGCTCCGGGAGGGAGGGCGGGTTCTTTTACCCGGTTCTTTCTATAGGGCGTCAGCACCACCGGACGCCGGTCGACCGGCGTCCGGTACCACCTGCGCGGACGCGGCGCGCCGGGCCCGCGTCCGCGCCGGTCGGGGCCGCCGCCTCGGGCAGGACCTCCGCAACCCAAACACGATGCCGAGCGAGCTGCGCGGCTGACGGCATCGGAGCCCGCCACCCGCAGCCGTTCCCCCGCTCCGGGTGGCTCCCCTGCCCGGCAGGACGGCGCCCCGTCCTGCCGGGCAGGGGAGCCGAAGGGCCCGGTCGCTCAGGTTCTGCCGGGTTTGCCCGTCGAGACCAGCAGGAGGACGGACGAGCCCGGTGCCACCGGTTCTGCGCCGCCCCGGGGGGCACTGCTGATCACCTGCCCGGCGGGAGCGTTCCAGTCCGTGTGCCGCATGATCGTGCAGCTCAGTCCGAGTCCGCGCAGCAGGCTTCCGGCCTGTTCGACCGACATGCCGGCCAGGTGCGGCAGCGCGATGCCCGCTCCCGCGGTCTGCTCCTGCTCCTGTGTCGGAGTCGCATCGGCGCTTCCGCTCTTGGGGGTGCCGGTGGCGAGCGGGGTGCACGCCCCGTTCGCCGGTGGGGACAGGGACGGGGAGGCACCGGGCGCGGGCGGCACGGGCTTCAGCGCGAAGAACCCCACCGTGGCGCACGCCAGCACGCAGCACGCCGCAGCGGTGCCGAGGAGCGCCCGGCGGGTGCGGCTGCGGCTGACGACTCGCTCGATCGCGGCCGCGTCGACGACCGGCGCCGTCGGCCCGTCGGCGAAGGAGGCCACCGCGGCACGCAGCTCGGCTTCGAGGCCCGGCTCGAACGGGACGGGTCCGGACGACGTGTTCCTCACTTCGTACCTCCGAAAGCGGCCGACGGGGTGTGCGGCGCCTGGGCGCCCGATACGGAATCGCGCAGCTTGGCCAGGCCGCGGGCGAGCTGGGACCTCACCGCACTCGAAGAGATGTCCAGGACGTCGGCGACCTGCCGGGCGTCCATATCGTGCAGGTAGTACAGGACCACCACGCTGCGCATGCCCATCGGCAGCCCGAGCAGTGCCTCGATCAGTTCCGCGCGCAGATCCACCTGCCCGAACCGGTCCCGGGGGTCGGCCGTCTCGGGCACCCCCGACAGCCCGGGGCGCTCGCCCAGGCGCGACAGCCGCCGCCAGCGGTCGTTGGCCAGGTTGACCAGCACTTTGCGCACGTACGCCTCCGGCGAGTCCGCCACCGCGGCCTTCCGCCACTGTCGGCACGCCCGCTCCAGCGCCTCCTGCACCAGATCCTCGGCCACGTGCACGTCACCGGTCAGCGCATACGCGGTGCGGAACAACGCTCCCGACCGCTGTGCGACGAACTCCGTGAATCCGTTGCCCGGACCGCTCCTGCGAAACCTCACCCGCCGACCTCCTCTCCTCGTCCCGTCCCGATCACTGCCCCTATGACGGCGGAACGAGGCCGGGTGCTGCACCGAGCCGCCGGCAGTGACGTGAATCACAGCTGGGACGGAAGGGTTTCCCAGGACCTCGCGCCGCTGCCGCCCGGGGTGGGGGCGGGGCCCGGCGTCCCGCGCGGGCGGAGCGGAAGCGGGCTCGGGCTCCGACCGGCCGCCCGTCGTCACGGAACGCGGGCCGGCCCTCTCCCGGGAGGCGAGCTGGCGAGTCTGGCCGTCCGGGGGTTCAGTCCTCCGGGATGCCCGGCCTGGCCGGTGGGGGCGGTGGGGCTGCGGCGAAGTGGTCTCCGCCCTGGCCGGCTCTGGGTGTCAGTCCTCCCACAGCTCAGTCATCTCGCGGTCGCAGTGGTAGCAGTACATGGATGCGCTGTCGGCCAGGTCGAAGAACAGCCCCGGGTTCGCCTTGTGCATCGCGGCCTCGGTGGTCTCACACCTGCCGACGCACCGGTCGTCCGGTCCCGGCTGGCGTCGAGGCAGCCGGACTGTGCACTTGGTGTACCGGTGGCCCGGGTCGTGGTCGACCGCATCCGTGCAGCCGGACGACCAGGGACAGCGGGCGGCAGCGGCCGTCCGCGCTCAGGTGGACCTTGCTGGTGAACCCGCCGCGCGAGCGGCCGAGGCCCTCACCTCCTGCACCACCTCCGCCAGGCGGGCGGTCAGGCTCTGCCACGGCGTCTCGTCCTGGTGTTCTCCCGGCCC
>NZ_JAQYWW010001029.1:0-306 GCF_036322525.1 Streptomyces sp. BE20
AGCTGTTCTGGATGTAGCCGTCGATGCAGGAGCTGCGGGAGATGTCGACCTTGTAGCCGTTGTAATGGCTGTAGGTTCCGGAGGCGTGGCCCACCTCGGTCCCGCCCGTGATGTTGATGGCGCAGCCGCTGGACTGCTTGTGGGTGATGATCGTGCTCACCGTGCCCGAGTTGAACTGTTCGAACGAGGTGCAGGTGGAGTTGGACCGCGTGCTACATCCGCCGCAGGAGCTCCAGCTGATGCCGGCGGTCCTGAACTGGCCGGCCGCCGACGACTGCGACAGCTTGGTACCGCAGGCGCCGGCCC
>NZ_JAQYWW010001030.1:0-331 GCF_036322525.1 Streptomyces sp. BE20
CTCCCCGGGGACTATCGTGGCCTCCCACGTCCTTCATCGGTTCCTGGTGCCAAGGCATCCACCGTGCGCCCTTAAAAACTTGGCCACAGATGCTCGCGTCCACTGTGCAGTTCTCAAACAACGACCAGACACCCACACTCGACGACCCCAAAGGACCGCCTCGCATGAGACCGGCAGTACTGAAGAAACAGACCATAACGGCCGTTCCCTCAGGACCCAACAACGTGCCCGACACACCCGATCAACAATCCGTCTTCCACGCCGAAGCAGTACTAACGAATGCCAACCCAGTGTGCCGAATAGTCAACGTTCCACCCATGAGCGACCGTGC
>NZ_JAQYWW010001031.1:0-288 GCF_036322525.1 Streptomyces sp. BE20
CCTGATCCTGTACGGCGGTGCGGTCGGCCGAGGGGTCGACGGCGTAGGCGTGGAGTTCGAGGACCGAACCGCCGGTGCGGGCGGCCCAGCGCGCGGCCTGTCCCTCCCATCGTTCGACGACGCTGACGTTGTCCAGCGGGCCGTAGCCGGACGTGCCGAGGAATCCGGCCCGGTCGGGGCGGGCAGGCCGGTCGATCCAGTGGCGGCTGACGAGGAAGGGCGGAGCCTGGCGCACGGCGGCGGCGCAGGCCCGCAGCTCGTGGTCGTCGAGCAGGGGGGACCGCTCCA
>NZ_JAQYWW010001032.1:0-319 GCF_036322525.1 Streptomyces sp. BE20
AACGGAGGCGCCCAAAGGTTCCCTCAGCCTGGTTGGCAATCAGGTGTTGAGTGTACGTGCACAAGGGAGCTTGACTGTGAGACTGACGGGTCGAGCAGGGACGAAAGTCGGGACTAGTGATCCGGCGGTGGCTTGTGGAAGCGCCGTCGCTCAACGGATAAAAGGTACCCCGGGGATACCAGGCTGATCTTCCCCAAGAGTCCATATCGACGGGATGGTTTGGCACCTCGATGTCGGCTCGTCGCATCCTGGGGCTGGAGTAGGTCCCAAGGGTTGGGCTGTTCGCCCATTAAAGCGGTACGCGAGCTGGGTTTAGAAC
>NZ_JAQYWW010001033.1:0-10476 GCF_036322525.1 Streptomyces sp. BE20
CGGCGCTGACCGCGCAGCCCTCCGGGACGACCGCACCCCTGAAGCGCCCGTTGCGGTTAGCCGGGAGCTCCAGCTCACCGCCGAGCCCGACGATGGCGGCGAGCAGGTGAGCGTGGTGGTGGCGTGCGACGGCCTCGAGCAGCACGGTGCGAGCCTGGCGCCACCCGACGCCCTCAAGCCACTGCGCGCCCGACTGCTGGCGCACGCCCGCCGCTCTGGAGACTTCGACAAGCAGAGCCGCGCAGAACGATGGTTGGCACCCTCGCGGGTCTGAGACCCGCCGGAGCGTTCAGCGGCCGGCGAAGGCGGAGCGTTCAGTAAGCAACAGGGAGGGGTGTCGGCGTACATCTGTACCTGCCCAGGGCGGTACAGCCGGAGGTGCTCAGTCCCATACCGGTTCAGGGTCGGCGGCGGCGAGGTGCCCTGCGTAATCGGAAGGCGCCGCAGGCGGGCGGTGCGGGACACTTCGCCGGGTGATCGTGATGCAGCCTGTCCTTGAGATCTATGCTCCTGGCGGTTTCGACCTCTGGCCCGTCGCCGAGATCGAGCCGTTCGGCTTCCTGCCCCTGAGCGGTGAGCTCTCGGCCGCCGAGATCGGGACGGCGGTGATGCGCATCGCCAGCTGCAATGACATCGATCCCGATGATGACCTCGGCGGCCCCCGCCGCCCGCCCCGGCCTGCCGACCCACTCGGTTCGTCCCTCCACGGACTGCTGACCTTCGAGACCCTCTTCGCGGCCGGCGGGCTGCGGGTCGCCGACGAGTCCGCCAGCATCACCTTCCTGCCGGGCTGCTGCGACGGGCTGGAGGACTGGCGCGACTGGCACCGGCTCGTCGATGGCGGCGACCTGCTCGGCTTTGGCCACGACCCGGTGTCACCGCTCGCAGAGCGCTTCGGCGACACCGTCCGGCTGACGGTCAACGCCGAGCAGAGCGACAGCCCGATGATCAAACTGTCCGTCACCGAACTCCGCCACCTGCTCGCCGGTGCCGAACGCGACATGGTCGACTTCCTCTCGCTGACCGCCGACTGGGCCCGCCGGAACCTGCCGCCCGGCTACCGCGATCCCGTCACCGCAGCCCTCGCCCGAGTTCTCGACCTTCCTGCTCCAGCTGCACCGCCGGAGCAGTAACGGCGTCTGCCCCGGACGGCACGAAGAAGTTGATCGCCCTGGCCGAGGGCCTGCAGAGTTCACCGAGTCGTGGGCCGACCCGCTGCGCGACTGCCGCCGACGTGGCATGCGCGACCCCGAGCTGATGGCGGCGACGGCGCCATGGGCCTTCGGCAGGCGCTCGCCGAGGCGTTCCCGGCCGCACGGCCACAGAGGTGCTGGGTTCACAAGGCCCGGAATGTCTCGAACTGTCTGCCGAAAGTCGGCACAGCGCGGCGCGACGAAGGCCATGCAGGAGATCTGCAACACGGAGTCCCGCACCCATGCCGAAAAGGCGATCGAGGTGTTCGCGAAGACCTACGGAGCCAAGTTCCCGAAGGCCGTCGCGAAGATCACCGACGACCGGGACGAACTCCTCGCGTTCTACGACTTCCCCGCCGAGCACTGGATCCGCCTGCGGACCACCAACCCCATCGAGTCGACCTTCTCCACAGTCAAACTCCGAACCAAGGTCACCCGCGGTGCCGGCAGCCCCATGGCCGCGCTGCGCTGCTCGCGATGGTGTTCAAGCTGGTCGAGTCGGCTCAGGCCAGATCGCGCGCGATCAGCGGCGCCCACCTGGTGTCCCTGGTCCGCACCGGTGCGCGGTTCGAGAACGGCGTCCTGGTCGAGTGCGAGGAGCAGGCCGCGTGACCCTCCACGACATCCTGCAGAACCCAGACGAGCACGTCCGCTTCCGGCCTCCCCCGAGGAACTGCAACAGGCCGCTGAGGCGGACGAGGTCGACGAACGGTGGAAATGCCTGAGCGGCGCCACGAGTCGGCATGTCACCCTGAGGTCGCCCGAGGACGGTCCGCTGGACCATCGCAGGAGTGAGCAATGAAGTATGTCGATCTCGATGCCCGAGTCGGCGAACTGACCGGGGTCCTCGACCCCGGCCCCTACCTTGAGCTTCTGCCTGCGCCGAGCACCAACCTGCCCCCGGCTGCCAGGGCGTTCGCTACCGACCCGAGCCACTACGACTTCGCCGGGCGGCGCTGCGTCAAGGACATGACGCTCCACCAGGCGATCTTCTTCCAGAAGGGTCAAGCCCTCGACCTCCGCCTCCGTCACAACTGTTGGAGGCACGAGGAGGACCTGGTCATTCGTCATGCGGGGGTGACAGCCGTCCGGATCAGCACTCCGAACGAGCCCTCGACCTGGGCCAACCTCGGCACGCTGATCCTGGACGAGATCCTTCCGCACGACCAGGGCTGCACTCACGAGATGGCCTTCAGGCCCGGGTCGGTCATCGTCACCTGCAACGACATCACCGCTACCTGGGTCGCAGCGCACTGCCCCGCAGCCCATGGAGGCTGAACAGGCTCACTGCCTCACCCACAGGTCTTGACTATTGCTCGTTCTCCTGTCGCCCGGGCACCCGGCCGAAAGTGCCCGGGCCGCCCCGCCCGGGGCCGAGACGGCACCCGCAGACCGGCCTGACGGACGAGCCGGTTCGGGTGCCCCCGTTGGTAGGCCGATCCGGAGGCGCCTGCCAGGCCGTTGGCGCGGAGGGGGTGGGAGGGTGCAGGGTGTCACCATGTCCGAACGCCGCGATCGCCGCCGTCTGCACGCCCGCGCCCGAGCTCTCGGGGTGCCCATCGGGCAGGCCGACCGCCGGGCTTCCCTTCGCCGGCCCGGGCCGCGGGTTGTGGAGCCCGCGTGGCCGCGCACCGCGCTGCCGGACCGGGACGAGACTCCTGCAGTCGTCCGGGCGATGCCTCCGGTACTGGTGGCGTGCTGCACGGTCACGCGCGATCGGCAGGTTACGGACGGCGGGACCGTGATGGTGCTGACACGCCACACGGCCGACTGCCCGGTCTGGTCCGCCCGCTGACCGCGGGCCCGGACGGACCCAACCGCGCGAGGGGTGTTCTGCCGGGTGCTCTGGTCAGGCTCCTGCGTCTGCCGACAGAAGCCGCGATGCTCGCGGTCCTAGTGATCGCTACCCACCAACGCGCTCGCAGGGAGGACAGGGTGTTTCGGGCCTCCTGTGCCGCGGCCTCCGACCGACCCCCGCAGGCGCGGGGAGCAGCGGCCCGGCCTGGTGGGCGGGCCGTATCGGGTGGATGCCGTTGTACCGGATAGTCGTCTTTCCTGAGGCTCGGCCTGGGGGTCGGGCGGTTCTGGTCTTCTGACGATTCACGTCGCTTGCCCGGCGGGATTCGTCAGGCGCGCCCATGGGGTCGTCCGGACCCCTCCGCGGGTTGCGGTGGGCGCGGGCAGAGTTGCGGGCGGTCGCTGGGGCACCCGGGTCTGACCGTGCGGCCGTTACCCACCGGTCAGCACTGACGCATGGTCAAGTTGCGTGCCACGCTGAGCCGGTGGGCCCATATGTGCTATACGAAATTGCGCCAGAGGTGTAGCCGCCCCGCTCCAGGGGGCGGGCGCCCGTCGAGGCGTCCCTCTCCGGCGGGTTCCTGGCGGGCTCCCGTGTTGCGTGGAGTGTTTCGGGGTGTCGGCGGGGGCGACCCGCCCGGGAGTGCCGCGCGGGTCGCGCTCGCCCCGGACCGGATCTGTCTGATCGGGAGGGATTCTGACGTTCCGTCATACGTGAGGTCCGCGCCCCGGTAGGCTGGCGCCAGGCAATGGGTCGAATGTCGGGAAAGCGAAGTAAGACTTGTTGCCGAATGAGCCGTATACATACCGTCTGGTCCTGGAGCCCGAGGTCAGGGAGTGGCTGCACGGGCTGCGGCGCACCGACCGGGCGTCGCTCGACCAGGTCGCCGCCGCGATCACGGCCCTGCGCCGCGTGGGCCCCGCTCTCGGCCGGCCCCTGGTGGACCGGATCCGGCACTCGGGGATTCCCAACCTCAAGGAGCTGCGGCCCGGGTCGTCGGGCGGCACCGAGGTCAGGCTCCTGTTCGTCCTGGACCCGGGGCGCCGTATCGTGGTCCTGGTCGCCGGTGACAAGCGGGGCCGCTGGCAGTCCTGGTACCGCACGGCGATCCCGCTGGCGGAGGAGCGCTACCGCCGGTACCTCCGGCGGACGGAGGAGCGGACGGACTGATGACGGAGCCCGGGAGCTACGGCGACGACGCCGAGTTCCTCGCGGAGTTCCACCCGCGACCGGGCGACGCGGAGCGGGTCGTCCGGGCGGCGGATCGCCTGGTCGCGGAGAACCGCGGTCGGATCCTCGCCGGACTGCGCCGCCTGACCGGCACCGGCGTCCCGGACCTCGCCCGCGCCATGGGCGTGGACGCGCAGGTGGTGGCGGCGTTGGAGGCGGGCCGGGAGACATCCGCGGGTGCGGTGCTCACCTTCGTGAGGGCGCTGGGAGGGCACTTGGTTCTGGAGGTCGTACTCGCGGGCGGGCGCCGCGCGGGGTTCGACCTGCCCGCCACCGCCTCGCCGGCCATGGCGGAGGACTTCGGGGCGTGGACCGTCCGGCGCCGGGAAGCGGCCGCGGCGGCCGTTGCGCGGGTGGGCGCCGCGCTCCTCCTCCCGGAGGCGCCGGCCGCCGAGGTCCGCAGGTCGCTGGACCAGCCGGGCGCGGCGGAGTGCGGGGGAACGGTCGTCGGCGTGCTCCTGGTCGCCGTCGTCGACGGCTGGCGGGCCGAGATCGGTTGACAGGCGCGGGCGGGCACGGGCAGACGCCGGCAGGCATGAGCAGGCACGGACGGCGAACCGCCGGGGCGCGCCGCTGGCCGGCCGCCGGGCGGTCAGCCCGCGGTGCCGCGGCGCGCGTAGGTGCGGATGCGGTAGCGCAGGCCGGACGTCGAGGTCCGCGGGCCGAGGTCCTCGCTGACGGCCCACGCGGGACCGACGGCCGGGGCGTGGGTGTCGCCCTCGACCGACAGGTCGATCTCGGTCACCGAAAGGGTGTCGGCCCGGTCGATGGCCGAGCGGTAGAGCTGCCCGCCGCCGATCACCCAGGCCTCGGCGGCCGGGTCCGCCCCGGCCGTCTCGGCGGCCAGTCGCAGGGCCTCGTCGAGGGAGCCGGCGCGGTCGGCGCCGTCCGAGGTCCACTGCGGGTCGCGGGTGACCACGATGTTGCGCCGGCCGGGGAGCGGGCGGAACCGCGGCGGGAGCGACTCCCAGGTGCGGCGGCCCATCACCACGGGGTGCCCGAGAGTGGTCGCCTTGAAGTGTTCGAGGTCCTCGGGCAGGTGCCAAGGCATCGTGTTGTCCGCGCCGATCACGCCGTCCGGGGTCTGGGCCCAGATCAGTCCGATCCTCATACCGCGACCGGTGCCTTGATGGCCGGGTGGTGCCGGTAGTCGACCACGTCCACGTCGGGGTAGGCGTAGTCGAAGAGCGACTCGGCCTGCCGAAGGCGCAGCGCGGGGAAGTCGAACGGCGTGCGGGCGAGCTGTTCGGTCACCTGCTCCACGTGGTTGTCGTAGATGTGGCAGTCACCGCCGGTCCAGATGAACTCCCCCGGCGCGAGGCCCGCCTGCTGGGCGACCATGTGGGTCAGCAGGGCGTAGCTCGCGATGTTGAACGGAACCCCGAGGAACAGGTCGGCACTGCGCTGGTAGAGCTGGCAGGAGAGCCTGCCGTCGGCCACGTAGAACTGGAACAGCGCGTGGCACGGGGCGAGCGCCATCGCGTCCAGCTCGCCGACGTTCCAGGCCGAGACGATCATCCGGCGGGAGTCCGGGTCGCTGCGCAGGGTGTCGAGGACCCGGCCGATCTGGTCGATGTGCCGACCGTCGGGGCTCGGCCAGCTGCGCCACTGCACGCCGTAGACGGGACCGAGATCACCGTCGCGGTCGGCCCACTCGTCCCAGATGGTCACGCCGTGCTCGCGCAGCCAGCCGACGTTGGAGTCGCCGCGCAGGAACCACAGGAGCTCGTACACCACGGACTTCAGGTGCACCTTCTTGGTGGTGACCAGCGGGAACCCCTGGGCGAGGTCGTAGCGCAGCTGGTGCCCGAAGACGCTCCGGGTACCGGTGCCCGTCCGGTCGGTCTTGGCCGTCCCGGCGGTGAGCACGTGCTTCAACAGGTCTTCGTACTGGGTATCCACCACGAGCGGCAAGTCTACGTGCCCGTCCGATGCCCCGATTGTCCCGGTCCGGTACCCCGCGCGCGGCCGCGCAGCGCCGGCGGGGTCGGGGTTCGTCGCTCCTGCGTCGGCCCCTGCCGTCGCGTGTCCGGTCGGTGTCGGAGGCTCGCCGCGGACGGGCGCGGAAGGAAGGGGTTCCTCCGGGGACCGGTGCTGATCCTCTCCCCGGACGCGGAGCGGCTGTACCTCCGCTCCGCGAGTTGCTCACCGGCGTCGGGAACGGCAGCGGCCGGGTGGCGGCCGTTCCCGCCGACGCCGGCAAGCCCTGACCGCCGGCAAGCCCTGACCGCCGGGCCGGGCCTCAGCCGGCCGTCCCCCGGGCTGAGGTGTCGGGGGTGAGGCCGTCCTGCGCCTGTCGGGCGCGTTCTGCGAACAGCTGGGTGAGGAGAGTGAGTCCGGGCGCGGTGAGGCCGGCGCCGGGCCCTTGGCCGCGCACGAGGAGCAGCGTGCTGCCGACCCGGACCAGCGCGACCGCCGTGCCGCTGCCCTGGATGCGGAGGGCGCTCTGGTCGCCGCTCCGGGGGACGGCCGCCGTCGGCTGCTCGCCGGGGGTGCTTTCGATCATGGCGTCGAAGGCGCGGGCGGCGGTCTCGGGGGAGGTGAAGGCGGTCGCGGTGAACTCGACGGTCTGCGCCGAGGCCGAGGCGAACGTTACTGTGGCGTAGGCGAGTTGGAGGTCGCAGGCGTCCGGAGGCAGGCAGGGGAGCGGGCCGGCGGTGCCCACACCCGTCCCGCTCCCGGGACCCGTCCCCGACTCCGGCGCTCGCTGCACCCGCCAGCCGATCGGCATCGCGCCCTCGCCGGGCAGCACCGCTCGGAGCAGCGACGGGTCCCGAAGCGGCTGCGCGGCGTGTGCCAGACCGGGCCCACCGGGCTTCAGCAGCGGGCGCGAGCTCAGGTGGATGCCGAGCGCCACCAGAGACGTGATCAGGACCAGGGCGAGCGCCACCACGATGCCGGCGCTGCTCCGCCGCCCGGCGAGCAGCCGGGCACGGGCGGCGTCCGGGCCCATCCGCAGCTGAACGGTGGCGGGGCCCTCTGGCCGTGGGCCGGTCCGCAGTTGCACGGTGCGGGGGTTCTTCGCCGGTGGTGCGCCGGCCTTACCCGTCCGCAGCTGGACGGTCTGCGGGCCGGAGGGTGACTCGGAGGGCTTCCCGAGTTTCGTGGTGGCCAGGTACTGCGCGAACGCCACGTCGGAGGCCAGCAGTCGGGCGACGGCCGCGGTCAGCAGCGTTCGCGCCTTCGGGTCCTGCGGGTCCGACGCGGCGGCGGCGAGCGCCTGCGACCCCTCCGGCATCATCCGCAGCCGGGCCCGCACCACGTCCGCCACCGCCTGATGCGCTCCGTCGCCGAGCAGCGCCGCCACCACGGCCGCTTCCGGCCCCAGACCGTCTCCCATGGCAACTTCCCCCGTCGCGCGAGTAGTTGCCTCCACCATCCCGGACCACTGCTCAATTCGTACCCACGCCGAAACGGAACGGAGACGCAACTGCAACCCCACCCGGACGAACCGGGCGGCGGCGCGGCGGCGCGGCGGCGCGGACGGCGCGCTCAAGTCGGCACGGGAGCGAGGCGCTTGACTTCCCACAAGGTCACGGCGGTCTCGATGTGCCGGACCCCGGGGAGTGGGCTGATGCGCCGGTCGATGTAGTCGTACAGGTCGGCCGGGTCGCGGAAGATGCCGCTGGCGACCAGGTTGGACGTGCCGGTGGTGGCCGCGGCGAAAGCGATCTGCGCATGGGTGGCGAGGGTTTCCCCCACGATGCGCAGGTGCGCCGGCGCGACGTTCAGCCAGATGCGGATGGCCGTCCGGTAGCCGAGGAGCCGCGGGTCGAAGTCGACCGAGAGGTTCAGGGCGCCCGCGCTGCGGAGGCGGTCGAGGTGGCGTTGGATGCTGGAGGGGGAGCGGTGGGCGGCTGCGGCGAGTTCGGGCAGCGACGCGCGGCCGTCGCGGGCCAGCTCCTTGAACAGGATGTGATCGGTTGTGTCCAGGTCGAGCGGGGTGGCGGAGGGCGCAGGGGAGGGCACCGCCGCCGCGGTGCGCTGTGGCCCGAACCGCGTGGCGTGCCAGGTGCTCGACGCCCCGAGGAAGACGCGCATCATGCAGTGCGCGCTGACGGAGAGCACCCGCGGGGTGCGGGGGAGCTTCTCCAGTAGCAGTGCGTTGAGTTCGTCAGCCGAACGGGCGTCGAGCGCGCAGTAGAGCTCGGTGCCGTCCGAGGCGATGGTGACCCAGCTGGTGTCCGAACGGCGGGCGAGGGCTCCGGCGACGGTTCCGGCGGCGTCCGGGGCGCAGTGCAGGCGCAACAGCCAGCGGCTCAGGCCCAGACGGGAGGAGACGGGCCGGCCGGTGATGCGCAGGCCGAGGCCGCGTAGTCGCCGGTAGCGGCGGGCAACGGTGCGTTCGGACACCTCGCGGTCTCGCGCGATGCGGCTGAAAGGCGCGCGGCCGTCGAGTTGGAGAGCCCGGAGCAGGTACTGGTCGAGCTCGTCGACGGTGTCGCGATCCACCGGTACACCTCGGTTCCTCGCCGGATGGTCCCGTTTTCAAGCGTACGGCTTGAGCCGTAGCGGGAGGGACCTGGATGGTGACCGGGTCGTCGTCCGTCCGGTGGGCGGCGGCCTTGGTCGGCGCGTGCGCCGAGGCCCCGGGCCGCACCGGGAACGCCCCGCTCCCACCGACCGCCCCCGGCCCCACCGACCGCCCCCGGCCCCATTGACACCCCTGCCCCGTCCATCGACCTCACGGAGGATCCACCCGTGGCCACCACCCCGATTCCCCTCATCGACCTCAGCCGCTGGACGTCCGACCACAGAGCGGACCGGGAGCGGCTCGCCGCCCGGGTCGACCGCTCCCTGCAGTCCAGCGGTTTCCTCCTGGTGACCGGGCACGGCATCGAACCGGAGCTCCCGGGCCGCGTACGCGCCGCGGCGAACGACTTCTTCCACTTGCCCCAGCCCGTCAAGAGGCCCTACGACCAGAACCGGCGCGGCTGGATCGGCCGGGAACGGGTGACCACCGCCAGGTCCGAGGGCACCCTCACCCCGCCGGACCTGCTGGAGGTCTGGTCGTGCGCCGTCGATTCCTCCGCACGCCCCGGCGTCCCGCAGCAGACACCCGGCCACTGGCCCGACGAAGTCCCCACCCTGCACCCGCTCGTCACGGCATACACCGCCCGGATGCGCACCCTCGCCGACACGCTCCTCGCCGTCATGGCGACGGCGCTGCGCGGGCCGGCCGACTTCTTCACCCGTCACACCACTCGCCCGCACTGGGACTTCACCATCAACTGGTACCCGGCGGCCCACGAAACCGGCACCGCCGCACCCGGCCAGTTCCGGGTCGGACCGCACACCGACTTCGGTCTCGTCACCCTTCTGAACCGGCAGCCCGGCAAGGGCGGCCTCCAGGTCCACGACGAGGAGGCGGGCTGGCAGGATGCCCCCTACGAGCCGGGCGCCTACACCGTCAACATCGGTGACCTCATGGCCCGCTGGAGCGGAGACCGCTGGCGCTCCGGCCGCCACCGCGTCCTGCCCCCGCCCCCCGAGGCGCCGCAGGAGGAACTCACCTCACTGGTGTACTTCCACGGCTGCGCGCCCGACACCGGGATCACCTCGCTGCCGGCACCACTCGGCCGCAGGCCCTACAGTCCGGTACACGCCGGGGACTACCTCCAGGACAAGATGCGCGCGATTCTCGACTGAAGGCGTCCCTCCCTCCGCCTGATCCCCGTGCCGCCGCTGCGATCCGCCTCCCCGCCGCACGGACGGGTCACCGTCTCGGGCGCCCGCTCGTCGGTGCACCGGTCCCACGCCGCCCACACGGCTTCGGCGAGGGTTGCAGGCAGGGACTCCCTCGTGCGCGGGGTGTGAGGCGCGGTTCCGGGGACGGGCACCGCCGGCGGTGCCCCTTCCGTCATCGGGCGCCGTCCTTCCCGCTTCCTTGGATCCCCTGCGGCGCCGGGGCGGGGCGCCTGTCCGCCCAAAAGCGCAGTTCGCAGGAATGTCAGTGACGCAGAGGAAGAACGGAGGGCGCGAGCGCCATCAGGATCGCCCGGCCCGTGAGGCAGCAGTTCAGTCCGGGCGGACACCGCAGACCCCCCAGCTACGAAGGACGGTGGTTTCCGGTCACGCATACGCGATCCCCGCACGCCCCATCCCCCGGGGCAGTGCGGAAACAGAGGACCGGCCCAGGCCGGTAGATGGTGTTGTTCCCCTTCGGGGCCCCGGAGCCGCAACGGCGCCGGGGCCCCTCGACGCGTTCCCGTACCAGGAATAGGAAGAGGTGCAGTGACCACGGCCACCAACCCG
>NZ_JAQYWW010001034.1:0-322 GCF_036322525.1 Streptomyces sp. BE20
CCAGCCGCTCCGCCGGGAAACCCGGATCCAGCGGCAGATACCCCGCCCCCGACCGCAACACCGCCACCATCGCCACCACCAGGTCCACCGACCGCGGCCACGCCAACCCCACCCACCGACCCGGACCGGCCCCCCGACCCACCAGCACCGACGCCCACCGCGCCGAACGCTCCCCCCACTCCCCGGACGTCAACGACTCCCCCCCCACCCCCAACGCCACCGCCCCCGGCGCCTCCCGCACCCACCCCTCGAACCGCTCCACCACCGAACCCGCCACCGGAACCACACCCACCACGTCGCCGGGGGCGAGCAGCCCGGCCAG
>NZ_JAQYWW010001035.1:0-308 GCF_036322525.1 Streptomyces sp. BE20
GCGTGCGCCTGAGGACCCTCACGGACGTGTTCGCATACGCGCAGGCCGAAGGCGTCGAGCTGCGGCTGGACGCCACCGAGATCCAGGTCCGACGCCCGGTGGCCGGCCGCGGCGGAAGGCGGGCGATCGACTCGGGCAAGAAGAAGCAGAACACCACCAAGGCCACCGAGATCGCCGACCACCACGGCCGCACCGTGTGGACTGATGCCCTGCGACCAGGGCGAATGCACGATGAGACCGCCTCCCGCAACGAAGGCAGCGCCGACTGCTTCCGGCAATACCCCGATGTGGAGGTCCTTCTCGAAGAC
>NZ_JAQYWW010001036.1:0-107754 GCF_036322525.1 Streptomyces sp. BE20
GACGCCGACGCCCGCCACCCTGCGGACGCGTCGGCGCCGCCGGCACCACCCGCTGGAACAACTCCCACAACTCATCCGGCACCAGACGCTCCACGATCAGCACGCGAGCAGCCTACAAGCCCAAATGAGATGACTTCTAAGGCTTGTCCGACAGACACGCCCCTGAACGCACAGCGCCGACAATCACCCGCTCGCTCGTCAGGAGGACCCCCGTGAGGCGAACCGATCGAGTCCGGCTCCGCACACCGGCGGTGGCATCCGCCGCCGCCGTCGTGGGAGCGCTCCTCGCGCTGCCGGCCGGCACCGCGCAGGCGGTGTCCGCGGACATCGTGATCAGCCAGGTGTACGGCGGTGGCGGCAACTCCGGCGCCCAGTACGCCAACGACTACATCGAGCTCTACAACCGGGGCACCGTGCCGGTCCCGGTCACCGGCTGGACCGTCCAGTACGCCTCGGCGGGCGGCTCCTCCTGGGCGAGGACCACGCTGTCGGGCACCATCGCCCCCGGCAGGTACTACCTCGTCCAGCAGGCGGCGGGGGCCGGCTCCGGAGCCGCCCTGCCGACGCCGGACGCGACCGGCACGCTCGCCCTGAGCGCCACCACCGGCAAGGTCGCGCTGGTCACCAATGGCACCGCGCTCACCTGCGCCACGGGCTGCCCCACCCAGCCGGGCGTGAAGGACTTCGTCGGCTACGGGTCGACGGCCAGTTCCGCCGAGGGCTCACCGACCGGCAACCTCGCCAACACCGCGGCCGCGCTGCGGGCCGGCGGCGGGGCCACCGACACCGACAGCAACGCGGCCGACTTCGCCGTCACCGCGCCCGCCCCCCGCAACTCCTCCTCCGGCGGCGGCACCGGCGGCACCCGGATACGTGACGTCCAGGGCGCCGCCCGCACCTCGCCGAAGGCCGGACAGACCGTCACGGCCGTCCCCGGCGTCGTCACCGCCACCGGCCCGAGCGGCTTCTGGTTCCAGGACCCGCAGCCCGACGCCGACCCGGCCACCAGCGAGGCCGTCTACGTCTACACGGCCGGCGCACCGGGCGTCGCCGTCGGCGACTCGGTGACGGTCGGCGGCACGGTGAGCGAGTTCCGTCCGGGCGGCACCGGCGGCACCACCAACCTCACCGTCACCGAACTGACCGCACCGAGCGTCACCGTCCTCACCCACAACGCGCCGCTTCCCGCACCCACCCTGGTCGGGGCCGGCGGCCGGGTGCCGCCGGCCGCGGTGATCTCCGGCGTGACCAGCGGCAACGTCGAGACCGCGGCCGGCTTCCAGCCGTCCACCGACGGCCTCGACTTCTGGGAGTCCCTGGAGGGCATGCGGGTCAGGATCGACGACGCGGCCGTGGTCGGCCCGACCAGCTCCTTCGGCGAGATCCCGGTCGTCCCGCAGGGCTCCACCACCCGTACCACCCGCGGCGGCATCCTCCTCCGGGCCGGCGACGGCAACCCCGAACGGATCGTCCTCGACGACGTGCTCGCCCCCGTACCGATCGCCAAGGTCGGCGACAACCTCACCGGCGCCACCGTCGGCGTCGTCGACTACTCCTTCGGCAACTTCAAGCTGCTCCCCACCACGACCCCGACGGTCACCTCCGGCGGACTCACCGCGGAGACCACGGCCGCGCCGGCCGCCGGCGAACTGGCCACGGCGACGTTCAACGTCGAGAACCTCTCCCCGAACGACCCCCAGAGCAAGTTCGACGGCCTGGCCGCCGCCGTGGTCACCAACCTCCGCGCGCCCGACCTGGTCGCGCTGGAGGAGATCCAGGACAACAACGGCGCCACCGACAACGGCACCGTCGCCGCCGACCAGACCCTCGCCCGGCTGACCGCCGCCATCACCGCGGCCGGCGGTCCGCCCTACTCCTACCGGCAGATCAACCCGGTGGACGGCCAGGACGGCGGCCAGCCCGGCGGCAACATCCGCCAGGTCTTCCTCTACCGCACGGACCAGGGTCTGACCTTCACCGACCGCCCGGGCGCCGGCTCCAGCACCGCCAACTCGGTCGTCAACAGCGGCGGCACCCCGGCACTCGCCTACTCCCCCGGCCGGATCGATCCGGGCAACTCCGCGTTCGGCGCCAGCCGCAAGCCGCTGGCCGGCGAGTTCCGCTGGAACGGCCGCCCGGTCTTCGTGATCGCCAACCACTTCAACTCCAAGGGCGGCGACCAGCCCCTCTTCGGCCGCTACCAGCAGCCGGCCCGCCCCTCCGAGACCCAGCGGCACGCCCAGGCCGGCGTGGTGAAGACCTTCACCGACCAGCTCCTCGCCGTCGACCCGAACGCCTCGGTGATCGTCCTCGGCGACATCAACGACTTCGAGTTCTCCCAGACCGCCGACCTCCTCACCGCGGGCGGCTCCCTGGTCGACCTCCCCCGCACCCTCCCCCTCGCCGAGCGCTACACCTACGTCTACGAGGGCAACTCCCAGGTGCTCGACCACATCCTGATCTCCCCCGCCCTCGCGGCCAGGCCCTACAGCTACGACATCGTCCACCTCAACAGCGAGTTCCCCACCCAGCTCAGCGACCACGACCCCCAGGTCGTCCGCATCCCCCTCCCCTGACACCCCGAACCCCGCTGCCCCGGCCCCACCCCCGGCGCCGGGGCAGCGCCGTATGTGATGGCAGGCTTCGTTCCCAGCCGCATTCGCGAACATGACACACCGATAGCATGCATACAATCTGCTCGGAACCTGGTCACAGCGCCTTCTCAAGCGGCTAGGCTCCCTGCTGGCCGGGGCGGGCACACGCCGACGGCACCACCACATCACGGCTGCGCCGGCGCCACCGGCACAGCCCTGTTCCTCTGGGGGACATTCGTGCAGGAAATGGTCAAGGGAGCCAATGTCGGACTCGCGGCGCTGAGCGAGGCCACCGACTCCGTCACCGTGGGCCTCGGGTGGAGCAGCCCCGACGGCGACGGGGACGCCGACGTCTCGGTCCTCCTCCTGACCGCCGACGGCAAGGTCCGCAGCAACGCCGACTTCTTCTTCTACAACAACCCCACCGCCGAGGACGGAAGCGTCCAACTGCTCGGGCAGACCCCGACCGAGGCCGGGACCGAGGACCGCATCCAGCTGGACCTCACCGCCGTGCCCACCGACATCGACCGCCTGGTGATCGCAGCCAGCCGCCACCAGCGGGCTCCCTTCGGCAAGTTGGATAATCTCCGGGTCGAACTCACCGACCTGGGCGGCGAGCGGCTGCTCGGATTCTCCATCACCGACGCGGACTCCGAGAGCGCCTTCGTGTTCGGCGAGATCTACCGCCGGAACCAGGAGTGGAAGTTCCGCGCCATCGGCCAGGGCTACGACACCGGACTGGCGGGGCTCGCCACCGACTTCGGCATCGAGATCGAGGACGACGAGAACGACTCGGACAACGAGCTCGACGTGCGCGACGAGAACGACCGCGCCGACGGCACCGGCGGCGCCCTCACCACGGACCCCCTGCCCGGGGCCGAGGAGTCGGCTGCCACGACGACGGCGCCCGCCACCGCTAACCCGCCCACCACCACGGCACCGCCCGCCGTCCCGGCTCCGACCACCGATTCGGCTCCCGAGCCGACAGCCCCCAAGCGGCTACGCACGGCCAAGAAGAAGGTCACCCTCCCCAAGGCCCCCAAGCCGTCGCTCGCCGAGAACGACGCCTGGCGCACGGCGCGGCTCTTCCCCGCCAGCAGCCTCAAGAGCGACCGCGAGCGGGAGGTCCGTGCCACCTCGGTCCTGCTGTCCGTGATGGCCCAGGTGCCGGAGTTCGGACGCCGCCTCACCGCCGCGTTCGGCGCACCGGCCGGCCGTACCGAGACGTTCACCGAGGTGTCGCTGCCGCACGGCGACTCGCCCAAGCGGCCCGACGGCGTCATACGCGTCGAGCGGGCCGGGCGGCTGTGGACGGCCCTCGTCGAGAGCAAGACCAACGGCAACCCGCTGAAGGCCGATCAGGTCCAGGACTACATGGACATCGCCGCACGACGCGGCTACGAGGCGGTCATCACCCTCTCCAACGACGTGGCACTCGACGGGAGTCCGCTCGTCGCCGTCAAGGTCGACGGACGGCGCAAGCACAAGGTCCTGCTCGGCCACCTCTCCTGGGCCGAGGTCGCCTACCAGGCGAAGACGCTGATCCGGCACGAGGGCGTCAGCAACCCCGCGCACGCGTGGCTGCTCCAGGAACTCCTGCACTACCTCCAGCACGAGAACTCTGGCTGCCATGGCTTCCAGAACATGGGCCCTGCCTGGGTGCCGGTCCGCAAGGGCATCGACGACGAGACGCTGGCCACGGGGGACGAGCGCGCCGTCCAGGTCGTCGAAAGCTGGGAACGACTCGTCCGGCAGGTCTGCTTCCAACTCGGCGGCGAACTCGGCGTCAAGGTGCTGCCCGTCCAACGGACCCGCCGTGGCGAGGACGCCCGGGCCCGCCGCACCGAGCTCGCCGACCGGCTCTGCACGGACGGTCGACTGAGCGCCGAGATCAGGATCGACGACGCCGCCGGCAGCATCTCCATCACCGCCGACCTCCGGGTCGGGAAGCTCCGCACCTCGACCGAGATCCCGGCCCCCGAGCAGGGCTATCCGCTCAGCTGGGTCAAGCGCCTGATCCGCCAGCTCGCCGAAGCCCCGGCCGACCTGCACGTGGAGACGCTCACCGACGGCGCTGCCGCCGGTCCCCGGGGCACGTTGGAGAAGCTCCGGCCCGAACCCGGCGACCTCCTGCCGAAGGACACCTCGCGGATCACCGGCTTCCGTCTCTCCCTGTCGAAGAGCATGGGCAGTACCCGCGGCAACGCCGAGACCGGCTTCATCCGCAGCGTCGACGATGCCGTCGAACGGTTCCACTCGACCGTCCTCGTGCACCTCGACCACCGTGCGGCGCGGCGGCCGTAGACGCCGGGGCATCGGGGCCGGGGCCGTCCGCATGGTCGCCCACCGCAACCGCAGGGCCGACTCGGCGGGTACCCGTCGAGTCGGCCCTGCCGCCTTTGGCGCCGTGACCACCACCGGGTCCGCGCCGAGGGCTTCCGGCACCCGGGGCCTGGACGGGCGCGGAGGCGAGGTGGGTGTGGGCGGCCCGCGCTTCCCGGTCGGTGCGAGGCCGGCAGGGCAGAGGTGCCCGTCACCCTCGCCGCCCTCACCGGAGGGATGATCCGGGTCAATCAGGGGTGTACGGGAACTGATCGGGGTGGGGGGACGACTGGTGGGGGGTGAGTGGGATGTCGCCGGGTGCCCGGCCGTTGAGTGTGCTGGTGGGGTTCGCCCTGATGCTGGTGGTGGTGTTCGTAGTGGCCTT
This sequence comes from Streptomyces sp. BE20, assembly GCF_036322525.1. Classification (NCBI taxonomy): domain Bacteria; kingdom Bacillati; phylum Actinomycetota; class Actinomycetes; order Kitasatosporales; family Streptomycetaceae; genus Streptomyces; species Streptomyces sp. BE20. The sequence continues at coordinate 5,302 of NZ_JAQYWW010001036.1, forward strand.
CGCGGTAGGGCGCGGAGCCGGGCCCGTGACGCCCGGGCTGACGCCCGGCGGGGGCGGCGGGGGTAAACCCGGGATGGGGCATGACATGGGGGCGGGCCGATGAGGGCCGTGGTGGAGAGCCCCGGGAGCGGGGAGACCGGCCCGCCGCCGGTCAGCACCGATCTGGTGGTCGGCGGGATGACCTGCGCGGCCTGTGTCAGCCGGGTGGAGAAGCGGCTCGCCCGGATCGAGGGCGTGACCGCCGGGGTCAATCTGGCCACCGGGCGGGCGCGGGTGCTGCACCCGGCCGGGGTGGGCGTCGAGGAACTGGTGGCGGCGGTCGAACGGGCCGGCTACACCGCCGAGCAGGCCCCGGACGGGCTGTCGGCGGCGGGCCCGGACCAGGACGAGTCCGCGGACCGGTGGCGGCTGCTGGTGACGGCCCTGCTGGCCGTGCCGGTGGTGGTCCTGTCGATGGTTCCGTCGCTGCAGTTCGACGCCTGGCAGTGGGTCTGCTTCGCGCTGTCGGTGCCGGTGGTGAGCTGGGGTTCGGCCGGGTTCCACCGGCGGGCCTGGCAGGGACTGCGGCACGCGGCGGCGACCATGGACACCCTGGTGAGTCTCGGGGTGGTGGCCTCGTTCGGCTGGTCCGCGTACGCGCTGGTGTTCGGCGGGGCGGGCGAGATCGGCATGCGGATGCCGTTCTCGCTGACCGCGGACGGCGGCGGCGCCGCGCACGTCTACCTGGAGGCGGCCGTCGGGGTGCCGCTGTTCGTGCTCGCCGGGCGGCTGCTGGAGGGGCGGGTGCGGCGGCGCACCGGTTCGGCGCTGCGGGCCCTGGCGGAGCTGGGCGCCAAGGAGGTGTGCGTCCGCGACCCGGAGACCGGGGAGGAACAGCTGCTGCCGATCGAACAGCTGCTGCCCGGGCAGGAGTTCGTGGTCCGGCCGGGCGAGCGGGTGGCCACCGACGGTGTGGTGGTGGAGGGCAGCTCGGCCCTGGATCTGAGCCTGCTGACCGGCGAGTCGGTGCCGGTCGAGGTCGGTCCGGGCGACCAGGTGGCGGGCGCCACGGTGAACGTCGGCGGCGCCCTGGTAGTACGGGCGACGGCGGTCGGTGCGGACACCCAACTCGCCCGGATCACCGCCCTGGTGGCGGACGCCCAGGCCGGGAAGGCCCGGGCGCAGCGGCTGGCGGACACGGTGGCCGGAGTGTTCGTGCCGTGCGTGCTGACGGTCGCGGTCTGCGTGCTGGGCTTCTGGCTGGGTGCCGGGGCCGACCCGCAGGCGGCGGTGACGGCGGCCGTCGCCGTCCTGGTGGTGGCCTGCCCGTGCGCGCTGGGCCTGGCCACGCCGACCGCGCTGCTGGCGGCGACCGGCCGGGGCGCCGAACTGGGCGTGCTGGTGCGCGGCCCGGAGGTGCTGGAGAGCCTGCGGCGGATCGACACCGTGGTGCTGGACAAGACGGGGACACTGACCACCGGCCGGATGGAGCTCGCGGCGGTGGCCGTGGCCCCGGACGCGGGGGTCGACGAGGACCAGGTGCTCCGGCTCGCAGGAGCCGTCGAGCACCGTTCGGAGCACCCGATCGGCCGGGCCGTCGTGGGGGCGGCCCGCGAGCGATGTGGCTCCGAACCCCTCCCGGCGGTGGCCGAGTTCAGGGCCACTGCCGGGGTGGGGGTGGCCGGCACGGTGGAGGGGCGGCAGGTCCGGGTGGTCCGCCCGGACGACGCGGTCGGACCGCTGCCGGCCGGGCTGGTGACCGCGCTGGAGGAGGCTGCGGCGGCCGGCCGGACGCCGGTGGTCGTGGAGCTGGACGGGCGGGCGGTGGCCGTCCTCGCGGTCGGCGACACCCTGCGTTCGGGCAGCTGGCGCGCGCTGCACCGGCTGCGCCGGATGGGTCTGGAACCGGTCCTGCTGACCGGTGACGGGCCGGGCGCGGCGCACGCGGTGGCAACCGAACTGGGCATCGAGCGGGTGCACTTCTCGGCCTCGCCGGAGCGCAAGGCCGAGGTGGTGGCCGAGTTGAAGGCCGCCGGACGGACGACCGCGGTCGTCGGCGACGGCGTCAACGACGCGGTCGCGCTGGCCTCGGCGGACCTCGGGGTGGCCCTGGCCTCGGGGAGCGACGCGGCGATCGGCGCCGCCGGGCTGACCCTGGTGCGCGGGGACATCGAGGCGGTGGTGGACGCCGTCCGGCTGGCCCGGCGCACGCTGGGCACGATCCGGGTCAACCTGCTGTGGGCGTTCGGCTACAACGTGGTGCTGATCCCGCTGGCGGCGGTCGGGCTGCTGAACCCGATGCTGGCGGCGGTGGCGATGTCGCTGAGTTCGCTGCTCGTCGTGGGGAACAGCCTGCGGCTGCGGACCTGGCGGCCCGGCCGGGGCGCCTCGGACGGACGGGGCGGCGGCGCCCCCGGCGGCGGGCGGCGGCCGGACCGGGCGCGACGCTCGGCGCGGGCGGGCGCAGGCACGGGTACGGGGGGCGCGCGGTGAGCGGCGGCGGTGCGGTGGGCGGGGTACGGCCGGGAAGGATCTCCGCACGGACGGGGCGCGTCCCCGAGCGGCTGAAGGTGGTCGGCCCGCCGGTCGCGGCGGCGGTGGTGGCACTGGCGCTGCTCTCCGGGTGGACCGCGGTCGGCGGAGCCGGGCGGCCACAGCCGGTGGAGGCCGGTCCGGGCTGGCTGCTGTTGCCGACGACGGGCGGGGCGACGGCCACGGCCGCCTTCTTCACGGTCCGCAACCCCGGCGACATACCGGACGAACTCACCGGTGCCAGCTGGGAGTTCGGCGGAAAGGTGACGCTGAAACGCCATCTGCACCAGGGTGCCTCCGGCCGGTGGGAGCCGGTCACGGCCCTGCCCGTGCCGGAGCGCGGCGAGCTGGTGATGTCGCCGGAGGACGCCGACCTGATGATCACGAACCCGCCGGCGCTCACGGTCGGCCAGTGGGTGGAGTTCACGCTCACCTTCCGCCACAGCCCCGAGCTGCGGCTGAAGGCGGAGGTCGTCAAGCCGGGCGGACGCCGCAGCGGCTGAGGACGGCCTGCGGCGGCGACGGGCGGCAGGAGTGGGGGGCGACCACCGGCGGCCGACGCCGTCCGGTCGCGAAGCCCGGTCGCGAAGCCCGGTGGTCGGGCCGCCCGCAGCGAGGGGAGGCGGCCCGGCCACCGACCTGAGCGGCCGGGCGGCCCCCGACCCGTCGCTCGGCGGGGTGGGCGGACGGCTCGCCGGGCCGGGTCGTGGGCGATCCGGTCCTCGGCCTCGGCGGTGAGCGCCAGCACCTGCCGTACCCCGGCCTCCTCCAGCACGGCGAGTGCCACACCCTCCTCCCGGGCGGCGGCGATCAGCTCCGCGAGCACGCCTCGGGCACGTCCCGGTTGGTGAACGGCCGTCGGCTGGAGCGGCGTTCGGTGATCGCCGGATAGAGATCGCGGCCGAACGGCGGGACGACGGAAGCGGATCCGGGAGCGGCGCGGAGCGCGAGGTCGAGGACGGCCGACAGACCGGGGTCGACCGGATCCGGGAGCAGCCGGACGGCCGGCTCGCGGCCCAGCCGGACGGCGGCCACCCTCAGGTTGAACAGGGCCGCGCCGACGGCGACGTGCAGTGCGGAGCCGACGGCGTCGGCGAGCGGGACGGCGCGGGCGAGGTCGGCGTGCACCTCGATCCCGCACCCGTCCGGGGTGGGGCGGAACCGCCACGGCTGGCTGTTGTGCAGCGAGGGGGCCGCGCCGCCGGCGACGGCCAGCAGCCGCAGGTCGTCCGGGGTGAGGGTGGACTCGGTCATGGCGATCCTCTCCTTGCCTCGTCGCCACGCCCCGGCGGAGCCACCGCGCGGGCGGGACGGCACCGCGCGGGCGGGACGGCCGGGTCGGGACGGCCGGGTCGGGGCGGTGGCGGTCGGGACGGTGGCGGTCGGGACGGCTGCTACTCCGAGCCTGCGCCCGTCCGGCGGCCGGACGGCAGGGTCCAACGGCCCGCGTCCGGAGGGCGAAGGGCGGCGCCGCGCCTACGGCCCGGGGCGGGGTGGATCAGCGGGGCCTCGGGGCGGGTCGTCGGGCGGCGGGGCGGCGGGGCGGCGGGGCGGCGGGGCGGCGACACCCGCCGCGCCTCGACGGCCACCGGCCGCACTGCGCCGCACTGCGCCGCGCCCGCATCCTCACCGTGTCAGTCGTGCGGGACCACCGCGACCGGCGCGTGGGCGTGGTGCAGCACCGCGTGCGCGACCCGTCCGAGCCGGGGGCCGAAGTCGTGCGGCCGGCGTCGGCGCCCGACCACCACCAGCCCGGCCCCGACCGACTCCTCCACCAGCGTGCGGGCGGCGCCGAGCCTGGCCTGCTCGACGACCTCCGTGTCGGGGTGCCGCTCCCGGTGCGCCGAGAGAGCGGCGGCCAGCGCCTTCTCCTCCCCCGCCTGGAGCAGCGCCATCTCGGAACCGGACGGCAGGAAGCCGACCACCGCGAACGCCGGTGGGAGGTCCCAGCCGTGGACCGCCCGGAGCCGGGCGCCGCGCAGCGCGGCCTCCTGGAAGGCGAACGCCAGCACGGCGTCGCCGGGCGCACCGGCGTCCACGCCGACGACCACTTCGGGAACGGTCTCGGGGACCGCCGCAGGCCGTGTCTCCGAAGCGGCCGGCGCCCGGTCACGATGCGGCTCCGCCGGACGGGCCGGACGTTCCGGGCGGACGACCACCACCGGCGCGGCCGACCGGGCGGCGACCGCCATGCTCACCGAGCCGACCAGCAATCCGGCGAAGCCTCCCAGGCCCCGCGAGCCGACGACGAGCAGACCCGCGTCCTCGGCGGCGGCCACCAGCCCGTCGACCGCGGCGTCGAGCACCACGTCGGTGTGGACGGCCACGCCGGGGTGACCCTCACGGACCTCCTCCGCCGTCCCCGCCAGCATCCGCTGGGCGGCGACCGGCAGGTCGTCAGGGTCGGCGAACGCGGCCCGGCCGTCGGTGAGCCACGGCCAGACGTGCACCAGGCGCAGCGCGGCCCCGCGGCGCCGGGCCTCCTCGGCGGCCCAGTGGGCGGCTGCGGTGCTCTCGGGCGATCCGTCGACTCCGACCAGAACAGGGGGCGTCATGGGAGGTTCCTCTCCGCTCGTTGTCCCGCCGCGGGTCCGCACCGGGTTCGCTGCCGGTCCCGCCGCAGGTCCACTGCGTGCCGCTGGTGCCGTACGGTGGCCGCCCGGTGACCGGGCGGCTTCCGGCCGGCTTCCGGCCGGTGCGGCCTGACGCACCGTCCGCCGGTTCCCACCCTGGTCGGGCGGCCCGGCGCCGGGCCAGGGGCCGCAGGGCCCGCGCCGCAGGGCCATAGGTCCCTGGGCAGGACCGAAGACGCGTCCATGACCACCCCGGGGTGCCGCACGGGCCGCCCTGGGCACTAACGTGAATCCGACAATCCGACCGGTCCGACGACCGGGGCGGAACCGGACCGGGCAGGACAGAACGACGAGGAGGACGCCGGTGAACGGCGCGGAAGGTACGCGGACGGGCACCGGCGGACACGACGAAGCGCCCCCTGCGGCGTGCCCCCGGGCCACCGCGGCCCCCGGGAGCCGCGCCGAGCCCGCCACTCCCGCACCTCCCGGCGCCGTCGGCGCTCCCGACATCCTCGGTGCTCCCGACATCCTCGGCACTCCCGGCGATCCCGGCCTCGCCGCCACGGCTGTCACCGCCGCCACCCCGGCCGCGGACCGGCCGCATCCGCGTGGCGCGGGCGCACGGATCCCGCAGCTGCGCCTGGACGAGCTCCTGGAGGAGCTCCAGTGGCGGATCGACGCGGCACGCGGCACCCGCGACCGGGTGCACAGCCTGCTGGAGGCGGTGCTCGCCGTCGGCCGCGAGCTGGACCTCTCGCAGGCCCTGCGCCGGATCGTCGAGGCCGCCGCCGACCTGGTCGACGCCCGGTACGCGGCGCTCGGCGTCATCGGCGCGGACGGGCACACGCTGTCCCAGTTCCTGACGGTCGGTCTCACCGAGGAGGAGATCGAGGCGATCGGCCCGCTGCCGGCCGGGCACGGCATCCTGGGCGAGCTGATCCGTGAGCCGCAGCCACTGCGCTGCCCGGTGCTCTCGGACCACCCGGCCTCGGTCGGCTTCCCGCCCAACCATCCGCCGATGCACACCTTCCTCGGGGTTCCGGTGCGGGTGCGGGGCGAGGTGTTCGGCAACCTGTACCTCACGGACAAGCGCGGCGGCCTGGACTTCGACGCCGACGACGAGGCGGTCATCTCGACGCTCGCCGTCGCTGCCGGGGTGGCCATCGACAACGCCCGGCTGTACGAGGAGGCGCAGCGCCAGCAGCGCTGGCTGCGGGCGAGCGCCGAGATCACCCGGAGTCTCCTCTCCGGCGCCCCCCGGCTGGAGGTGGTCGAGCTGATCGCGCGCCGGGCCCGGGAGATCGCCGGCGCCGAGCTCGCCGACGTCTCGGTGGCGCTCGCCGGACCGGGCGAGCGTGCGGCCGAGCTGACCGTCGAGGTCGCCCTGGGCGGCCGTCCGGAGGCGCGGCTCGGGGTGACCGTGCCGGTGGACGGCACGCTCTCCGGCGCCGCGTACGCGTCCGGATCCCCCGTCACCAGCGACGAGCTGGAGCACGACGGGCGGTACCCGGCCGGACCGGCCGGACGGTTCACCGGGCTCGGACCGGCCGTCGCGGTGCCGCTGGGCACCGGCGAGGGGTTCGGACGGGGTGTGCTGCTGCTCGCGAGGGAGAGCGGCCGGCCACCGTTCACGGCCGAGGAGACCGGCCCGCTCCTGGGCTTCGCCGACCAGGCCGCGCTCGCCCTTGAGCTGGCCGAACGGCGGCGCGACGCCGAGCAGTTGACCCTGCTGGAGGACCGCGACCGGATCGCCCGCGACCTCCATGACCTGGCTATCCAGCGGCTCTTCGCCACCGGTATGACACTGCAGAGCGCAGGCCGCCTGATCGAGAGCCCGAGCGCGGCCGACCGGGTCAGCCGGGCGGTCGCCGACCTGGACGAGACGATCAAGATCATCCGTTCCACGATCTTCGGTCTGCGCGCCCACAACGAGCCCGACCGGGGCCTGCGCGCCCGGGCCACCCGGGCCGTCGGCGAGGCCCAGGCCACCCTCGGCTTCGCCCCGCGGCTCAGCATGGAGGGCCTGCTCGACACCGACGTGCCGCAGGAACTCGCCGAACACGTCATGGCCGTCCTCGGAGAGGCCCTCAGCAACGCCGCCCGGCACGCCCGGGCCTGCCGGGTCGAGGTCTCCCTGCGCGCCCTCGGCGGCGTGGTCGCGCTCACGGTCACCGACGACGGCGTCGGCGTACCGTCCGGGGGCCGGCGCAGTGGCCTGCGCAACCTCGCCGAACGTGCCGAGCGGGTCGGCGGCACCTTCGAGCTGCGCCCGGCGGACGGCGGTGGGACCGTCCTGCGCTGGGAGGCCCCGCTGGGGCTGTAGCCCGCGCCCCGGGGGGAGCAGGGTCAGCGGGCCTGCGGACCCGCCGTGCTCAGGCACGGCTCAGGCCCGGTCCCAGGGACGGTCGGCGGTCAGGACAGGTCGGCGGTCAGGTGCCGGCCGACGACCAGTTCGGCACCGATCCGGATCTCGACCCGGGCCGCGCCCGGCCCCCTCGCCGGTCGGCGGACCTCCGCGCGGCCGAGGACGGTGACGCACCAACCGGTGCCGTCGGTGCCGTCCACCTCGTCGGCCTCGAAGGCGATCACCGCGCCGTCCACCGCCCGGGCCAGCTCGGATCCGGCCGCCGCCGACACCAGCACGCCGCCGCCCGCGTCCAACCGGAACCGCACCGGGAGGACCGCCGGCAGCGCACGGACCGTGTAGACGACCCGCCCCACGTCGGTGCCGCCCAGTAGTTCCAGTGCCCGGGCCTCGTCGAGGTCCCGGGAACCGCCCGCCGGCGGCCCTGCGGACGCTTCGACCGGCACCACGGCCGGGGCTTCAGGATCGACGTTCATGCGAGCGATGGTCACTCGCCGGGCAGCGGCGGGGCGAGGGCCGATGGTCCCGTCGAGGGTCCCGTCCACCGCCCCCGGCCGGCGGGGCCGCGTCGAAAGGCGCCCGGACCGGGCGAGGCGGACGGTACGGGCGCGGCGAGGGGCGGCCCCGGACGGGCTTGCCGGACGGAGGGAGGGCGCACCGCGGCAACGCCGACACCCCGGCCCCCACCGACCTCCGGGGGCCTGGGCTCAGGGCGCGGGTCAGCCGCGCAGGCCGCCGCCGAGGATACGCGGGTGGTAGGTCGGCTGGGCGGCCGCGGCCTGGCGCAGCTCGGTGGCGATCAGGGCGGCCTGGACGCGCCGCTCCACGCCGAGCTTGGCCAGGAGGCGGGAGACGTGGTTCTTCACCGTCTTCTCCGCCAGGTAGAGCCGCTCCCCGATCTGCCGGTTGGTCAGGCCCTCGCCGATCAGCGCCAGCACCTCCTGCTCGCGGACGGTCAGCTCCGGTCCTCCGGTGGACGGCTGGGCCGGCTCGGCCTCGCTGCGGAGGCGGTTCAGCAGGCGGGTCGCCGCGCCGGGGTCGAGCATCGAACGCCCGGAGGCGACGGTCCGGACGGCGGCCACCAGGTCGGTCCCGCTGATCTGCTTCAGCACGTACCCGGCGGCGCCCGCCATCACGGCGTCGAGGAGCGCCTCCTCGTCGTCGAAGGAGGTCAGCATCAGGCACGCCAGGTCGGGCATCCGGGAGCGCAGTTCGCGGCAGACGGCCACACCGTCGCCGTCGCCGAGGCGGACGTCCAGCACGGCGACGTCGGGCCGCAGCGCCGGGACGCGGACGAGGGCCTGCTCGGCGGTGGCCGCCTCGCCGACCACCTCCAGGTCCGGTTCGCAGTCCAGCAGGTCGTGCACACCGCGGCGCACCACCTCGTGGTCGTCCAGCAGGAACACTCTGACCGGTGCCGGCGTCTCGGTACCGGCCGTCTCGCTCGCCATCTCGCGGCTCCACCCTCTCCACGCCCGGCACACCACACGCCGGGTCCACCGCATCATGCCCCGGCGCCGCGCCCCCGGCCAGGGTCGAACGACCCCATCGGCCCGGGACGGTCCGGCGCCGGGATCGGTGCCGAGGACAGCGCCGGTCCCGGCCCCGGCCTGCCCCTACCCGGCCGCGATCGCGGTGAGCAGCCGCTCGGCGGCGCCGAAGGCTATCGCGCTGTCGAGCGGGTTGGAGTAGGTGCGCGACCAGGTGATCAGTCCGTCCCGGACCCGGGCGAACATCACGATGTCGAAGGCGAACTTCCGCCCGGTGGCCAGGACGTGCCCCTGGAGGCGGTACTCGACGACGACGAGTTCGGGATCGGCGGTCTCGTGGATGCTCACGGGGTCCACGCTCTCGGACTTCTGCATCGTGGCGCCGTGCCGCAGGTGGGCCCGGAAGGCCTCCCGCCCCGGCTTCTGCTCGGGCACGCCCGGCATCAGGTAGGGCAGTTCGAAGGCGGCGTCCTCCGTGCACAGGTCCGCCGCCGCCTCGTCGGGACCGTCGGCCATGTAGTCGACGAAGCGCTGGAGGACCTCGCGCGGTGAGGCAGTGGTCATGGGACACCCCTTTCGACGCCACCGGGGCGGTTCCCCCGGTGTCGCGCCCGAAGATACGGGTCGACCTGACTGCTTTTCAAAGTCCCTGCTCAAAGGTCGACTTGGATCCTCCGCACCACCCCTACCGGACAGGTGAGCAACACGGTCACGGTAGACGGGGCGGAGCCCTCACGGCGGTGCCTCAGCGACGGTGCCGACGGACGTCGCCGAGGCCGATGAGCAGGAAGGCGGCGGAGACGGCGCCGGCGCTTCCGGCCGCGGCGCCCAGGCGCGGGGCCAGGGGGCCGCCACCGGTCAGCAGGACGGAGGCGGCGCCGAGCGAGGCGACCGCCAGTCCCACCAGCAGCCAGCCGAGCAGCGTGCGGGCCGCCGGGCGCGGGGAGCAGGTGGCCCCGGAGTCCGGGTCCGGGTCGAGCAGGGCCCAGCGGAGGCGGTCCTCACGCCACTCGGACCGGCTCTGCAGGTGGGCGCGGACCCGCAGGAGGACACCGGCGACCAGGCCGGCCAGCGTGATCCGGGCGGCGGGCTGCCAGTCCGGGACGGCCAGCAACAGGACGCCGCCCAGGGCGAGGCCGGCCCACCAGACCACGCAGGCGGCAGCGGCGGTGCGGGCCGAGCGGGGGCGGTCGTCGCCCGCCTGGAGGTCGGCGATGGCGGGCAGGTACCAGACGCAGCCGGACGCGGTGGTCGCGGCCGTGCCGATGGCGAGAACGGTGTGGGACATGGTGTCGTGCGCTCCTCAGCCGGTGGGGCTCGACGTGGATTCGGGAAGGCGTCGGACGAAGGAAGACGTGTGGACTGGCCCGGGACGGAGGGCCCGGGACGGAGGGCCGCTCCCGCCCGCCCGGGGGCAGCGACGCGGGCGGGAGCGGCGTTCAGGGGCAGGCCGTCAGCGGCCCGCGCCGGGGGACGTCTCGGAGGACGCCCCGGAGGAACCGGCGGCGGAACTCCCGAGGGCGCGGCCGCGTCGCGGTGCGGGGGCGTCGTACGCCGCCGGGGTGACGCCTGCCAGGTGCTTGGCGGGCTCGCCGTTGTGGTCCAGGAAGTCGCGGGCCGCGATCTCCGGGTGGTGCAGGTCGAAGGCCGGCGACTCGGACCGGATCCGGGGCAGGGTGACGAAGTTGTGCCGGGGCGGCGGGCAGGAGGTGGCCCACTCCAGCGAGCGGCCGTAGCCCCACGGGTCGTCGGCGGTCACCCGCTCGCCGTACTTGGCGGTCTTCCAGATGTTGTAGAGGAACGGCAGGATCGACAGGCCCAGCAGGAAGGAGCCGAGGGTGGACACCGTGTTGAGCACGGTGAAGCCGTCGGAGGCCAGGTAGTCGGCGTAGCGGCGCGGCATGCCCTCCGCGCCGAGCCAGTGCTGGACGAGGAAGGTGGAGTGGAACCCGATGGTGAGCGTCCAGAAGCAGATCCGCCCGAGCCGCTCGTCGAGCATCCGCCCGGTCATCTTGGGCCACCAGAAGTGGAAGCCGGCCATCATCGCGTAGACCACGGTGCCGAACAGCGTGTAGTGGAAGTGGGCGACGACGAAGTACGAGTCGGTCACGTGGAAGTCGATCGGCGGCGCGGCCAGCAGCACGCCCGTCAGGCCGCCGAACAGGAAGGTGACCAGGAAGCCGACCGTCCAGAGCATGGGCGTCTCGAAGCTCAGCGAGCCCTTCCACATGGTGCCGACCCAGTTGAAGAACTTGACGCCGGTCGGCACCGCGATCAGGAACGTCATGAACGAGAAGAACGGCAACAGCACCTGGCCGGTGGCGTACATGTGGTGCGCCCACACGGTGACCGAGAGGCCCGCGATGGCCACGGTGGCGGCGATCAGACCCGCGTAGCCGAACATCGGCTTGCGGCTGAACACCGGGATGATCTCCGACACGATGCCGAAGAACGGCAGGGCCAGGATGTACACCTCGGGATGGCCGAAGAACCAGAAGAGGTGCTGCCAGAGCATGGCCCCGCCGCTGGCGGGGTCGAAGACGTGCGAGCCGAACTTGCGGTCGCACTCCAGGGCGAGCAGCGCGGCGGCCAGCACGGGGAAGACCAGCAGCACCAGGACCGAGGTCAGCAGCACGTTCCAGCAGAAGATGGACATCCGGAACATGGTCAGGCCGGGGGCCCTCATGCAGATGATCGTGGTGATGAAGTTGACCGCGCCCAGGATGGAGCCGAAGCCGGAGAGCGTGACGCCCATGATCCACATGTCGGCGCCGACGCCGGGCGAGTGGACCGCGTCGGAGAGCGGCGCGTAGAGGAACCAGCCGAAGTCCGCGGCCCCCTGCGGGGTCGCGAAGCCGGCGGCGGCGATCAGCGAGCCGAACAGGAACAGCCAGAAGGCGAGCATGTTCAGCCGGGGGAAGGCGACGTCGGGTGCGCCGATCTGCAACGGCATGATCCAGTTGGCGAAGCCGGTGAACAGCGGCATCGCGAAGAGCAGCAGCATCACCGAACCGTGCATGGTGAAGGCCTGGTTGAACTGCTCGTTGGAGAGGATCTGCGTCCCCGGACGGGCGAGTTCGGCGCGCATGACCAGGGCGAGGATGCCGCCGATCAGGAAGAACCCGAACGAGGACACCAGGTACATGGTGCCGATCGTCTTGTGATCGGTGGTCGTCAGCAGCCGGACCAGGGCCGAGCCGGGCCGCGCGGCCCGGACTCCTTCCGGGCGGGCGGCGGACGGCGGCGGCGCGTTGTCGCCCCGTGCCTCGATGGCGCTCAAGGACGCACTCCTTCGAAACTACTGCGGATGGGTGGCGATCCATGATCGGAACGCGACACCCTTGCGTCCCAGGGCCGTTGGACCCAGCGGCCGGGGCCGGTGGGCCCCGGTTCGGAACCACCGGCCGGGACCACCGTCACCGGCCCCCGGAGACGACGAAGCACCGGTCGCTGCCGGGGAGTTGACGTTCTCCCCGGTCGCGCCGGCGCAGTCGGGAGCCGTCGGCCGAGGGACGGCGGAGCGTCGGCGAAGGTCGCCCGCGGGCCTCGGCCGCTCACGTCCGCGGTGGCCACGCCCCCGGCCGACGGGGCCGACGCGGGAGCGTCAGGAGGCGGCGGCGGTGCCGACCGCGGCGATCCGGTAGCCGGTCACGAGGTCGGGCCGGATGGCCACCGTGTGGTCCATCGAGGCGTTCACCCATGGACTCAACAGCCCACGGTAGCGGGTCAGGAGGGACGGATCGGTGACCGGCCGCGCGAAGCCGGTCACCACCACGCTCCACCCGAGCCGGGTCGACGGGTCGATCGCGTCGGCCTCGTAGGCGACCACCACGCCGGCGTCGCCCCCGCCCCGGGCGACCGTGGTCAGCGCGGCGCCGTCGTGGGTCCGGATCACGATGACGTCGTCCACCAGGAGGTGGTTCACGGGGCGGATCGCCGGTAGCGCGGACACGGTGAAGACGATCCGGCCGAACGGCGCACGTCCCAACAGCCGCAGGGCCTCGGCCCGTTCGAGCGGGACCAGCTCGCGCGGCGGGGCGTCGGAGGCCGGACGGGGGCGGGCGGGCGGCGGCAGGCCCTCGGGCCGGCGCAGCGCGCGCAGGCGGCGACGGACGGACTCGTCGTTCACGAGGCGCCCGCGATCAGGCCGAGCCGGCCGTCGAAGCGCCGGTAGAGCACCCGCCCGCGCCGCGAACCCGGCTGGGCGAAGAACAGGTACGGCAGCTCGGCGGCGGCCAGCCGTTCGACGGCCTGGTTCTCCGTCAACTCCGGTGCACCGCTCGGACTGAGGGTGAGTGGGGCGATCGGCCGGGTGGGCGGACCGGCCGCGGCCGTACGGGCCAGCCGGTAGCCGGTCGGACCCACCCGGTAGACCACGGCGTCGGTCTCGGTGGCCGGGTCGGTGAAGAGGTGGATGTCGAAGTCCATCGCGTCCATCGTCCGGGCGGCGGCGTCCGGCGAGCACCACACGAGGTGGGCCTGCTTGCGCCGGACGATGTCCTGCGGCCCGGCGGCGCAGGGGAGTTCGGTACGGGCGGCCTGCGGATCCGCCCAGCGCCGGGCCCTGGCCTCCGAGGCCCTGACCTGCTGGGCCCTGACCTCCGGAACCCCGGCCGGCGGCGTCTCGACCGACGAGGGGGCCGCGGCAGGCCCTCGGCTCCGGGCCCGGCGGGGCCAGGGCCGGGGCGCCCACCCCGAGGCGACGGCTGTCATCCGGCCTCGCAGGCCGTCGGCCAGCCGGTCCAGGGCCTCCCCCAGATCGACGGCGACCTCCTGGACGCGGATCCGCCGGCCGTCCACGTCCGCGTTGACCTGAGCCAGGACGCCGGTCGGGCCGACCGGTCCGACCCGGACCCGCAGCGACTCGACCAGGGCGTCCGCCCCGCTCACCACGGCTGCGATCCGGGCCCTGGCGTCGACCGCGAAACCTCGCGAAATCCCTTCGCACACCCGCACCGTGACCAACTCGCCCACCTCAGGCCTCTTCCCGTTCCGCGTTCTCGTCAGGCCGCGCCACCCGCCTCCGGCAGGCCCGCACACACCGGCGCGTCGATCACCATCCCGCCACCGCACAGCCGTCACAAGGGCCGAACGGCCCCATCGGCGCCCGCCGTCCGGCCCCCACCGCCGGGACGACCCGGCTCGTCCGGGCGTGGTGCTCCCGCCGGGGCGAGCCGGCCGTCCCGGGCGCCGGGAGTGCGGGAATCCCCGGACGGCCGGGCCACACCCGCTCTCTGACGTCGCGGGATGCCGGACCGCGCCCCGGCCGTGGCATGATCGGGCCATGTCGATCCCCGACGACCAGTCCGCGTACTGGAACTCCACCGGCACCGGGAAGACCTTCGGCCACCCGCTGCACCCCGGCTGGACCGCCCGGATCGACCGGGGTGCCGCCCTCCTGGACTACGGCTGCGGGTACGGCCGGCTCGCCGGCGAACTCGCCGGCCTGGGCTTCACCGACGTCGAAGGCGTGGACGTCGCAGCGGAGTCGGTCGCCCGGGCACGCGCCGAGCAACCGGCCGCCCGGTTCGACGTGCTGACCGACCCGCCCCGGCTCGACCGTCCGGACTCCTCCTACGACGCGGCCTTCCTGTTCGCCGTCCTCACCTGCGTACCGGGCGACGACGCCCAGCGCGCCCTCGTCGCCGAACTCCACCGGGTGCTGCGCCCGGGCGCGCTCCTCCAGGTCAGCGACTACTGCCTCCAGCCGGACGAACGCAACCGCGAGCGCTACCGGCGGTTCGAGCCGCGGTACGGCCGGTTCGGCGTGTTCGAGACCGGCGACGGCGCGGTCTGCCGCCACCACACCCGGGCGTGGCTGGGCGAACTGTTCGGCGAATTCGACGCGGTGGCCGAGCACGAACTCCCGGTGCTCACGATGAACGGCCGCCCCGCGGTCGCCACTCGGCTCCTGTTCGCCAGACGGTAGGTCCCTTCCCCGGAACCCGGAAACGCGGCGGCCACGCACCGGCCCCGCACCCGATCGTGCACCGGCCCCGCACCCGGCGCCTCCCCCGGCCCCGGCGGTCGGCCCGGATCATGCGGGCCGACCGCCACAAAGATGGGGGCCCTCCCCCCATGCCCCGGTGGCCGCCTCGACGCCAGGATCGGCACCGAGGGCGGCGCCTTCGACGGCAGCGCAGCCCTCTCCCGGCATCGGAGGTGCGGTGGTGGCAGAAGTGAACGCCGTGCGCAGCACGCGCCTCGACGGAGGCGCCGGACCGGTTCAGGGCCCGGTCGCACCGGCGATCTCCTCGACCGCACCGTTCCCGCACTCTCCGGTGCCCGGTGATGCCACCTCGCCGGACGAACCGGCCGGTCCCGACCGGGCGCCGGCCGGAACCGGAGCCCCGGCCTCGTCCGGGCCGGGATCCGCATCCGGAACCCCGCACGTCCCCGGGGAGACGCCCGCCGCACCCCCTCCCGCCGCACCGGACCCCGCCGCGCCGAGCCCCGGCCCGGCGCACCCCGGCCCGGCCTCTCGCCTCCACCGCTCCCGCCTCCGGGCTGCCCGTTCCGGCGGCCCCCCCTGGTGGGAGCGCGGCCTGACGCCGGGCCGGCCCGCCCCCGCCGCCCGCCCCGACTGGGCCGCCTTCACCGAGGCCGCCGTCGCCGCCGCCCCGGTCCGCCCGGTGGTGCCGCGCGCCGCCTACCCGGGGCTGACGGGTTTCGCGCTCGTCCTGCAGCCGTTCGCCGACCGCGCCCAGGTCCGGTTGCTGACCGCCCTCTCCCCCGGCGTGCGGGCCGCCGAGCAGCTGGGTCGGATCGACCTGGCCGCCCTGCGCACCGGGTTCACCGCCCGCCTGACCGAACGGCTCGCCCGGATCGCGGCCCGCACGCTGGTCCTGGAGCTCAACGTGGCACGGGCGGGCGGGCGGCTGGCCGGCGGCAGCCCGCACGAGCGGTTCCGCTCGTTCCTCGCGCTCACGGCGCGCCGCGAGGGCCTGGCCGCGCTGCTGCGCGAGTACCCGGTGCTGGCCCGGCTGCTCGCCCGCGCCTGCCTCGACGCCGCCGACGCGTTCGCCGAGCTGCTGGACCGCTTCGCCGGCGACCGTCCGTCCCTGGTCGCCGGCCTGCTGCGCGGACGCGACCCGGGCGCGCTGGTCGCGGTCGCCGCCGACGCGGGCGACCGGCACCGGCGCGGGCGTGCGGTGGCCGTGCTGCACTTCGCCGACGGCGGCGCCGTCGTCCACCGGCCCCGGCCGCCCGCCGCGCACCGGCACTTCAACGCCCTGCTCACCTGGTACACCGCGCAGCCCGGGGTGCCCCGGCTGCGCGCGCTCGGCCTGCTCGACCGCGGCGGCCACGGCTGGACCGAGTACGCCGAGGCACGCCCCTGCCTGACCGGCTTCGAGGTCGAGCGCTTCTACCGCCGGCAGGGCGCGCTGCTCGCGCTGCTGCACGTCCTGGACGGCACCGACCTGCACTTCGAGAACCTCGTCGCGTGCGGGGAGCACCCGGTGCTGGTGGACGTCGAGACGCTGTTCCACCCGCCGGCCCGGCGTGACCCGGCAGAGGACCCGGCCGTCCTGGCCCTCCAGGAGTCCGTGCACCGGGTCGGCCTGCTGCCGCAGTTGCTGGTCGGCGACGACGGCGCGGTGGACGTCTCCGGCATCGGCGGTGGCGGTGCGGGCCGGCTCACCTCCCCCGTCGAGGGCGTCGACTGGGCCGGCGCCGGCACCGACGAGATGCGGCTGGTCCGGCGCCCGCGACCGTTCGGGGAGGCCCACAACCGCCCCCGCCTGGGCGGCGCGCCGGTGGACCCGGCCGGCCACACCGAGGCCCTGGTCGAAGGCTTCCGCGCCGGGTACGCCGCACTCGCCGCCGGGCGCGACCGGCTCGTCGGCCCGCGCGGCCTGCTGCGCTCGTTCGCCGAGGACGAGGTCCGCGTGGTGCCCCGGGCCACCCGGGTCTACGCACGCCTGCTCGACGAGTCCACCCACCCGGACGTGCTGCGCGACGCCGCCGCGCGCCAGGCCGTCCTGGAGCTGCTGCGCACCGACGCGGTCGACGATCCCGGCCGGCCCGAACTCGCCGACCACGAGATCGCCGACCTCTGGAGCGGTGACGTCCCGCTCTTCACCGCCCGCCCCGGCGCCCGCGATCTGTGGACCTCCGGCGGCCGGCGGCTGCCCGGGGAACTCGCCGAGGCGGGGCTGGCCCGGGCGGAGTCCAAGCTCGCGGGGCTCGGCGGGGTCGACCGCAAGGACCAGGAGTGGATCATCCGCGCGGCCATGGTCGGCGCCGCCGGGACGCCCGCACACCGCCCGGGCCGGCCCGTCCCCGAGAACGTCTGGGCCACCGCGCCGGAGCCCGAGCAGCTGCTCACCGCCGCCCGGGGCGTCGGCGACCAGCTGGTCGCCGACGCCTACCGGGCCCGGTCCCGCACCAACTGGCTCGGCCTGGAGCTGCTCGCCGACCGGTACTGGCGGGTCCGACCGCTCGGCGCCGACCTGGCCGGCGGCTACACCGGTGCCGCGCTCTTCCTCGCCCAACTCGCCGCGCTCACCGGCTCCGACCGCTACGCCGAGGTCGCCCGTCAGGCCCTCACACCCGTGCCCGGCCTGCTCGAATCCCTCGCCGCCCACCCCGACCTCCCGGCCGCCGTCGGCTCCGGCGGCTTCGCCGGCCTCGGCGGCATCGCCTACGCGCTCACCGAGATCGCCCGTATCCTCGACGACCCCCTGGTCAGGCAGTGGACCGGCCCGGCGGTGGCACTCGTCGCGTCCGCGATCGAGCGCGAGAGCGACCCGGGCGTGCACAGCGGCACCGCCGGCGGCGTCGCCGCCCTGCTCGCGGTGCACGCCTCGACCGTGCGTTCCGCGCTCGCCGCCCCCGGACACACCGGCCGCGCGGGCCACCCCGGTCACGCCACGGGACGGCCGCCGCACGCCGCCGGCGCCCGCACCGCCGGTACGCCCGGCACCGACGCCCTCGCCGCACAGGCCACCGCCGCACAGGCCACCGCCGCGCTGCGCGCCGCCGCCCTCGGCGCCGAGCGGCTCGTGGACGGACCCGTGCCGCCCGCCACCGGATTCGCGCACGGCACGGCCGGCACGGGCTGGGCCCTGCTCCGGTACGCCGAGGCCATCGGCGAGGCGGTCGACGGGCCGCACCACCGGGCCGGGCTCGCCGCCCTGCACGTCGCCACCTCCGCCCGCTCCCGGGAGGGTTCCTGGTGCCGGGGCCGGGCCGGTGTCGCGCTCGCCGTGGTCGACAGCCCGCTCGCGCTCGCCGACCGCCGGCTCGCCGAGTGGGCCCAGCGCGCCGTCCGGAACACCGCCCGCGCCATACCGATCGCCGACCACAGCCTCTGCCACGGCGAACTCGGCGTCCTGGAACTGCTCGGCCGGCACGGCCCCGCGTCCGGCCGGACGCCGTGGGTCCGCCGGGCCGGGGCGCTACTGGCCGGAATCGACCACGACGGGGCCCGCTGCGGCACCCCCGACCACGTCCCGCATCCCGGCCTGCTCACCGGCCTGGCCGGGATCGGCCACGGCCTGCTCCGCCTCGGCTTCCCCGACCTCGTGCCGCCCGCCCTGCTGCTCCGCTCCGGCGGGCCTCCCGCACTCCGCCGACCACGCCCTCCGACCGTTCCCGGCACCCGACCCGACCCGGACTGACCCGATCCGATCCGACCCGCGCGGGCCTCCGCCCGCCCCGCACACGCCCGTTCGCCGCACTCCGTGTGCGGCCGGACGGACCGCACCGCCCGCCCTGTCCGCCGACCCCTTCCGCCCCTGTCGAACCGGCGCCACCCCCGCACTGTCCGCACCGACCGCGAAGGAGCACCACCCGATGCACACCAACGACCAGCAGCCGAACCGGACCCAGCCCGTTGCCCGCCCCGGTGACGCTGCCGACCACCCGGCCGGCGAGATCCGGCTGCGCACCGGCGGCGGCCTGGGGCTGCGTTCGCAGCTGCTCGCCGGCACCGGCGGGGTCGTCCCGCCGATCTTCGAGTTCCCGACCATGACCACCCCGTTCTAGCAGTCCCTCCCCGGCCCTGACACGGCCGGACGGTCCACCGCCGGGGTACGGGCAGCCCCCCGGCGGTGGACCGCGCCACTGCGCGCGCCGCCCGCACCGCGCCGTGCGCCCGTGCGCCCCTCCCGGCGCGCCCCGTGCCCCGGAATTTGCAAGCCGACCGGCCCGCTCCCGCCGCCGTCCGCCCGCACCCCGTGCTCCTGTGCGCCCCACCTGCACCACCCGGCGGGACGGCCGTGCCACCCGCCCCCTCCGCCCCGCCGGAACCGGCCGCACCGTTCCGGAACACCGCTCCGCACCCCGGCCTCCCCACTCCCGGACACCCCACCCGACCCAGTGATCACATCCGTCACACCCGTCACCCCGCCGGACCATCGCCCCATCCATGTGGTCGAGCCGTAATCGTCCCGTGTTCGTACCGTGTCTGCTTCGTGGCCGATTCGCCGCCCTTCAGAACAGATGCCACGTCAAGTAGCCTGCGGCCATGCGCACCACGTCGTCGATCACCGTCGGCCGGGCAGCCGAGATCGGGCTGCTCGGCGATGTGCTGTCCGCCGCCCGGCAGCGGGCCGGCGGGGCGGTCTTCCTGCTCGGCGAGGCCGGTATCGGCAAGTCCAGGCTGGCCGGCGAATGCGCCTACCAGGCGTACGGGCTGGGCCTTCCGGTCCTGCGCGGACGGGGCAGTTCGACCGGCACGGTGACGCCCTTCCGCCCGCTGATCGAGGCGCTCTCCTCCCGGTTCCGGGCCGCCGGCCCGCCGGCCGACCTCGAACTCGCCCCCTACCGCCCGGCGCTCGCCCGGCTGGTGCCGGAGTGGCGTGACGGGGCGTCGGCGGCCGGCACGGGCGCCTACCCGGAGACGGTCGTCGAGCTGGCCGAGGCGCTGCTGCGACTGCTCGCCGTACTCGGCCGCGACCAGGGCTGTGTGCTGCTGCTGGAGGACCTGCACGACACCGACGCGGAGACCGTCGCCGTACTGGAGTACCTCGTCGACAACCTGGACGGCCTGCCGGTGCTGCTGCTCGGCACGCTGCGCGCCGAACCGGGCCCCGCCCTGGACCTGGTCCGGACCGCCGAGCGCCGGCGCGCCGCCACCGTCGCCGAACTGCGCCCGCTGCCACCCGCCGAGGTCGCCGCGCTGGCCGCGGCGATCCTGGAGAGCGAGGTCGCCGACGTACCGGCGGCCGTCATCGACCAGTTGGCCGCTCGTGGCGACGGCTGCCCCTACCTGGTCGAGGAGTTGCTCGCCGACATGCTGGACTCCCGCGCGCTGCACCGCGGCGAGGACGGCCGCTGGACCCTACCGGGCGGACCACGGACCGGCGTGCCCAGCACCATCGTCCGCAGCTGGAGTCGCCGGATCGACCAACTCGACCCTCAGGTACGGGAGTTACTGCTGACCGCCGCCACCCTGGGCAGCCGGTTCTCGGTGACCACCGTCCAGCTGATCACCGGGTACGACGACCGGACCCTCTTCAGCCACCTGCGCTCGGCGTCCGAGGCCAACATGATCGTGCCGGACGGCGCCGCCCCCGACCGCTACGCGTTCCGGCACGCTCTGACCGCCGACGCGGTGACCGCCGCCCTGGCCCCCGCCGAACGGGCCGCGCTGGCCCGCCGGGCGGCCCGGGCGATCGTCCGAACGGATCCGGAACTCGCCGACGAAAGACGCCAGTTGGTTGCCTCCCTACTGCTCGCGGGTGGCGACCGGGCGGGCGCGGCGGTGCACTTCGCGGAGGCCGGACGGCGGATGCTGGAGGCGGGCGCGGCCAGCTCGGCGGTGATCCTGCTGGAACGCGCCCGCGAGCTCGCCGGGGACGCCGAACGGACCACCGTCACCGAACGGCTGCTGCCCGCACTCGCCGAGGCGGGCCAGCTGGACCGGGCGTTCGAGCTCGCCCGGACGCTGCCCCCGGTCCACGCCGACCGGGGACCGGCCCGGACCCCCGCCGTCGAGCGCCGGATCGACCTCCACACCCGCCTCGCCTGGGCGGCGGTCATGGCCGAGCGCGGCCCGGACGCGGTGGCCCAGGTCGCCGCCGTGCGCACGCTCTCGGCCGACCGCCCACGACCCGAGCAGGACGCCGCACTCGCGGTCGTCGAGGGACACCTCGCCCTGCTGCCGGTCCACGACCCGCAGGACCGGACCGACACCGCCACCCGCCTCGCCGAGGCCGAACGACGCGCCCGCCAGGCCGCCGAGGTGGCCGAACGGGCCGGGCTGCCGGTGGTCGCCTGCCAGGCCTGGCAACTGCTCGCCCTGCTCGCCCGCGAACGCGGCTTCGACGCCGCCGACGCCTGCCTGGAACGCATGCTGGCCGTCGCCGAGGCCCACGCCCTGCCGGTCTGGCGGGTCGAGGCGCTGCTCCGGCTGGGGGCCAACGCCTTCATGCGCACGGGCGACGGCACCCGGCTGGAGCGGGCCCGCGAGGCCGCCGCCGGGCTCG
The DNA here is from genome assembly GCF_036322525.1 of Streptomyces sp. BE20. Taxonomy (NCBI): domain Bacteria; kingdom Bacillati; phylum Actinomycetota; class Actinomycetes; order Kitasatosporales; family Streptomycetaceae; genus Streptomyces; species Streptomyces sp. BE20. The sequence goes on from NZ_JAQYWW010001036.1 coordinate 26,675, forward strand.
GCGCGATCATGCTCACCCAGACGCTGGACGGACTGCTCGCGATGAACGCGGTGCTGCGCGGCGAGTGGGACACCGCCCGGGAGATCGTCGACCGGTGTCTGGACGCCACCGCCCGGCTGCGCAACCTCGCCGCCCACCGCTACCTGCTGCTCTGTTCCGCCACCCTGGCCGCGCACCGCGGCCGCGGCCGGGAGACGGAACGCGAACTGGCCCGGTTCCGGCAGGCCGGCGGCGAGGAGTCGTTCCTGATGCCACTGCGGTACGGGCTCTGCCGGGCCGTCGGCGCGCTGCTCGCCGAGGACCGGGCCGGGGCCACCGCCGAGCTGGCGGCCGGCCTGGTCTGGGAGCAGGAGCACCCCAGCGTCTTCTACCTGGCCGGCCGGCACGGCCTGCATCCGCTGCTGGAGGTGGCCGACGGCCGCTGGGGGCGGGCCGAGCTCGACCGGGCCGTGGCCTCGCCGGCCGCCGAACTCGCCTGGAACCGTCAGTTCCTGGGCTTCGCCGAGGCGGTCCTGCTGGGCCGTGAGGGCCGGCCGGCCGAGGCCACCCGTGCGGTCACGGAGGCCCGGCTGACCGCCGCACCGTTCCCGCTGGCCCACCACCTCGCCCTGCGGCTGACCGCGGAGGCCGCGCTGGCCGACGGATGGGGCGATCCGGTGACCTGGCTGCGCACCGCCGAGGAGTACTTCCACCAGGCGGAGGTGCAACCGGTCGCCGCCGCCTGCCGGACACTGCTGCGGCGGGCCGGCGCCAGTGTCGCCCAGCACCGGGGAGGCCGCGACGCCGTGCCGGCCCGGCTGCGCACCTGCGGGGTGACGGTCCGCGAGTACGAGGTCTTCGTCCTGCTCGCCGCCCGCCCGGGCAACCAGGAGCTGGCGCGGAAGCTGTCCATCTCCCCCCGCACGGTGGAGAAACACATGGCCAACCTGCTGGCCAAGACCGGCCGCACCGACCGCGCCGGGCTCTGCGACCTGGCCTCCGAGCTCTGCGGCGAGGGCTGACCCGGGCGCCCGGCGGAGCCTCCACCGGTGTCCGCGCGGGGCCGCACCCGGCGGGCTCCGCCCTCAGGACTCCCGGACCGGACCGCCGGCCGTCCCGGGCAGCCCCGCCGCTTCGGCCGGCGGCTCCGTGCCGGCCGCCGCCACCGCCGCCGCCCCGGCGGGCTCCACCAGTCGGCGCGCGATCCACCACGCCGCCGCGCACAGGGCCGCCAGCGGCGCGAGCGCGACCCGCAGACCCACGTGATCGGCGAGCAGCCCGATCACCGGGCCAGCGACCCCGCCGACGCTGACGGCGAGGCCGAGGGTGACGCCACTGGCGGTCCCGATCCGGCTCGGGAGGTAGTCCTGGCCGAGCGTCACCTGGATCGAGAAGGGCACGTACAGGGCCAGCGAGACGACCGCCGCGAAGCCGTACAGCGCCGGCCCGGGCACCAGCAGCAGTCCGGCCACGGCCGGGACGGCGGCCGCGTACGCGCACCGGACGGTCCGCACCCGGCCCCAGCGCGAGGCGAGCCACCCGCCCAGGACGGTGCCGACCGCGCCGCCCGCGAACAGGGCGAACAGCGCCACCGTCCCGGCGCCGGAACTGCCGCCGGTCCCGCCCCCGAGCCGCTGCCGGGCGTAGAGGGCGACGAAGGCGCTCAGCCCGACGAAGACCACCGACCGGCAGCCGACCACCGCCGAGAGCCGCAGGAACGCGGGCCAGTCGTCGTGCCCGCCACCGCGCGGGGCGGCGGACTGCGCGACGGCCGTCCGGGTGGCCAGGTTGCGGACCACCGGGCCGGTCAGCACGGCGGCGGCCAGCGCGGGCAGCACCAGCCAGGGCGTCGCACCGAGCCCGCCGGCCTCCAGTACCGGGCCGGTCAGCAGCGGGGCGAGAGCGAAGCCGATGTTGCCGCCGAGCGAGTACCAGCCCATCCGGGTGTGGCCCGTACCGCTCGCGGCCCGCGCCAGCCGAGCGGACTCGGGGTGGTAGGCGGCCACCCCGATCCCGGAGACCGCGACCGCCGCGCAGACCAGCGGGTAGGTCCCGAACAGCCCGGCCACGCCGACTCCGGCACCTGCCGTCACCGTCGCGGCCGGGATCAACCAGGGCATCGCCCAACGGTCCGTCAGCACGCCGAACAGCGGCTGCACGACGGACGAGAGCAGCGTCGCGGCCAGCATGATCCCCGACGCGGCGAGGTAGCCCAGTCCGCGGCCGGCGACGAGGAAGGGGATCAGGGCGGGGACGACGCCCTGGTAGAAGTCGACGGCCGCATGGCCGGCGGCCAGCGCGGCGATCGGAGCGGCACCGCGGGGCCGGCCGGCACCGCCGGTTCGGGCGGTTCGGGACGAGGTCTGGGAGGTCACGAGCCGATCATCGGGGACCGGACCGGTGGCGCACTTCCGATAAAGTGCCGATCGATGCCGGATTCTTGCCAACCCCCGCCGCCCGACCAGTCGCCCGACCAGACGCCCTGCCCGTCAACCGCCCCCTCACCCGACCGACCGCCCGGTCACGACCGTGCGCAGCACGGCCCGACGGACCACCCGACCACCACGCGCCCGCTGTCGGCCGGCTCGGAGGTGGCCGCGCACCGGCACGAGGTGCACCAGATCGTGTACGCGGGCCGCGGCGTGCTCGCGGTGACCACGGACGCGGGCACCTGGGTGGCACCGGCGACGCGGGCCCTCTGGATCCCGGCCGGGACGCTCCACCGGCACCGCGCGTACGGACGGACGGTGCTGCACACGGTCGGCCTGCCGCTGGACCGGAACCCGCTCGGGCTGACCCGCCCGGCCGTGCTGGCGGTGGGCCCGCTGCTGCGCGAGCTCCTGATCGCGTACAGCAGCCCCGGCACCGAACGGACCGAGGAGGGACGGCGCGTGCTGGCCGTCCTGCTGGACCAACTGCGGCACGCCCCCGAGCAGCCGCTGCACCTGCCCGTGCCGCGCGACCCGCGGCTCGCCGCGGTCGGGGTCCTCCTCGACCGGGATCCGGCCGACCGGCGCACCCTCGCCGAGCTCGGCCGGGCCGCCGGGGCCGGGGCCCGCACCCTCAGCCGGCTCTGCCACGACGAACTGGGCATGACCTTCCCCCAGTGGCGCACCCAGCTGCGACTGCACCACGCGCTGAAGCTGCTGGCCGACGACCTGCCGGTCACGGCGGTGGCGCACCGTTGCGGCTGGGCGTCGGCCGGCGCCTTCATCGACGCCTTCCGCCGGGTCTTCGGCCACACCCCCGCCGCCCACCACCGCCGGACGGACTCACCGCGCTGACCGCCCCGCCGTAGCCGCTGCCGGCCCGGTGGCTCCGCTACCGGGCGAGGCGGGCGATCTCGCCGATCTCCAGTGCCGCGTACACCGCGCCGTCCGGGCCCACGACGATGCCGTGCGGCTCCGCGCCGGGCACCGGCAGCTCGTGGCTCCGGTAGTCGCCCCCGGGACCGAGCGAACCGATCCGGCCGGCGCCCCACTCGGTGAACCAGAGCCGGCCGTCCGGGTCGGCCGTGATGGCGTGCGGTCGGGCGGCCCGGTCGGGCAGCGGGTACTCCGTGACCTTGCCGTCGACCTCGATCCGGCCGACCAGCCCGGCGCCGATCCCGACGAACCAGAGCGCGCCGTCCGCACCGCTTGCGATGCCGACCGGCGCGGTGCCGGTGGTGGGCAGCGGATGGATCGTCACCTCGCCCTCGACCGTGATCCGGCCGACCGCGTCGGCCTGGTTGAGGGTGAACCAGAGCGCCCCGTCCGGCCCGGCGGCGATCATCGACGGGAAGCCTCCGGTGACGGGCAGCGGGTACTCCGTCACCTCGCCGTCCACGGTGATCCTGCCGATCCGGTCGGCGCTCAGCTCGGTGAACCAGAGCGCGCCGTCCGGGCCGGCCGTGATCCCGTACGGACCGGCGCCCTCGCCCGGCAGCGCGAAGGAGCGCTCGGTCCCGTCGGTGCCGATCCGTCCGATCCGGTGGTCGCGCATCCGCGTGAACCAGAGCGCCCCGTCCGGGCCGGCCGTGATCACCGACGGTCCGCACTCCGGCGCGCCCAGCCCGTACCCGGTCACCGTGCCGTCGGGCGCCAGCCGTCCGATCTCCCCGGCGTGCACCAGCGTGTACCAGATCGCTCCGTCCGGACCGACCGTCACGCCGTACGGACCGGCCTCACCGTCCGACACCTTGATACGTTCGACCGTCATCAGCAGCCCCACCCCTCTCTCGTGACACCTCGGCGGCTCCCCCGCACCCGGCACTCTCCACTACTCGGCACACGCACGGCAACCGGGTTCCGGGCAATCGGGCAGGACGGACGGGCAGGGCAGCCGCCCGGGCAACCGGGGCGGCCGGGAGGACGGCGCCCGGCCGCCTACTCCGGTACGGCCACCTCGGCGGGGGCCGTGCCGTTCCGCCGCCCTCCGCGCGCCCGGCGGTTCGGATCGCCCCGCAGGACGGAGACGACGCCCAGGACGGCGGCACAGATCGGCACCGCGAGCAGGGCGCCGAGGATGCCGGCGATCCCGGCGCCGGCCACCACCGCGACCATGATGGTGGCCGGGTGGAGTTCCACGGTGCGGCTCTGGATCAGCGGCTGGAGGACGTTGCCCTCGATGACCTGGACGGCGAGCACGATGCCGAGCGCCCAGAGCGCCGTCCCGAAGCCGCCTTCGGCGAGCGCCACCAGGACGGCGACCGCACCGGAGAGGAAGGCCCCGACGAAGGGGATGTACGCGCCCATGAAGACCAGCGCACCGAGGCCGGGCGCACCGGGGACGCTCAGCACGAGAAGGCCGACGGTGATGAAGAAGGCGTCGATCAGGGCGATCAGGGTCGTGCCGCGCATGAACCCGGCCATCGCCTCGAAGGCCCGCTCGGCACAGGCGACGACCGTGTCGGCGGTGCGGCCGGGCAGGTAGGAGCGGATGGCGTCGCCGGTGCGGTGGCCGTCGCGGAGGAAGAAGAAGACCAGCGCGAGTGCCAGCACGGCTCCGGTGACGATCTGGGTGGCCAGGCCGAGCCCGGACAGCACGCCGTCGGTGACGGTCGAGAGCAGCGAGCTGGTCTCGCCCTGGGCGTTGTCGAGGGCGTGCCGGATCTTCTCGCCGAACGGGCCGAGCCATGCGGCGATCCGGTCGCCGGCCTCCTGGAGCGAGGCGGCGATCTGCGGTGCGCTGTGCACCAGGGAGTTGACCAGGAGGGCGATCACCCCGCCCACGGCGGCCACCAGCACCGCGCACGTGAGCCCGGAGGCGACCGAGCGGCTGACTCCGCGTCGGACCATCCAGGGCATCACGGGGTACAGCAGCGAGGTGCCGAGCAGCGCCAGGATGACCGGGACGGTGGCGGCGCGCAGTTCGACGAGGGCGTAGACCACCAGCGAGGCGACGGTGATGAGCAGGATGACCGCCACCGACCACGCGGCCGCGGCCCGGATCGGGGGCGGCAGCATCAGGTAGGGACGGCGGTGGTCCGTGGGCCTCGCTTCGAGGACGTCGACCGGCCCGCGCCGTTCGGTCGCGCGCCGTTCCGCCTGCGAGCCGTCGCCGGACGGGCCTTCCTTCCGCTCCCCCGGCTCCCCCGGCTGCGCCCCTGGTTTCCCCGGCTCCCCCGGCATCCGCGTCTCCGTCCGGTCGATCGGTCCAGGTCTGCCCCATCTCAGCAGATGATCCGATCAATTGCGCGTTTTGTTCCCTCTCGGGCGCGCCCGGGCCGGCCGTGGCGGTACCGGCCCGGACGCCCCTCCGTCACTCGTGGAACCTGAACGACCAGGTCTGCGCCTGGTCCTCGACGTCCAACGGCCGCAGCGCGGTGCGCGGCGGGAAGATCCGCAGCACGCTCAGGTCGAGCGCCAGTTCCTCACCGTCGACCGGGCCGCCGGGGAGGACGACGTGGAAGGAGTACGGCTCGGCGGCCTGGTAGAGCACCCACTCGAAGGGTTCGGCGGCACCGACGACCTGCTGGTTCACCTCCGGCCGGCCCTCCAGGCCGAGGAAGCTGCCGTGCCGGAGGTTCTTGACGACGACGTTCCCGTTGCTCTGCGCGGCCACCTCCCACTCCTGCTCGCCGGGCCCACCGGTCGGCGGGAGGACGACCACGAACTCCTTCGCTTCCTGGAGGGTGAGCAGTTGCTCCTCCGGCTTGCCGATGGCGTAGACGCCGTCCGGTACAGGTGCTGCCATTGTCGACTCCACTTCACGGGGCGGCGCCGCGTGCGGCGCCGCCGTCCGACGGGTGGGTCGATTCAAGCCAGGCCGGCCGCTCCGTGCACGGACCACCCGCCGCAGGCCACTCGAACGAGTCGGCCTCCCCGAACACCGGACCGACCGTCGAACGCCCGCCCCCTACTCCGGTTCCTCGAAGCGGACCGCCCCGCCCCCGCCCGCGAACGCCAACACCCGCTCGGCCTCCGCCTCGGCCGCACGCCGGTCGGCCCGGGCCTGCGGCACGAACGGGCGGACCGTCACCACCCGCTCACCGGGCCGGTCCTCGGCCAGCCGCCAGCTCCCGGCGACGAGTCCGTCCACCAGCAGGGTGCCGAGCACGATGCCGTTCTGCGTCATCACCCGGCCCCGGTACTCCTCGGGCAGCACGCGGGTGCGGTCGGCGTGCGAGAGGAGCAGGTTGTCGAACGGCGCGACCAGCCGGACCGGCGCCGGGGTGTCCGGGTCGGGCCGGGGCGCGTCGGGCAGGTCGTGGAGCAACCGGCCGTGGTCGTCGCGGAAGGTGACCAGACCGGGAGCGAGGCGCTTCAGCACCGGGGCGAGCCGGCTGAGGCCGCACCACTTCTGCAGGTCGGCGACGGTGGCCGGACCGAAGGCCGCCAGGTAGCGCAGGGCGAGGTCGTCGAGCGAGGGCGCAGGATCGAGCGGACGGCCCAGCCAGTCCTCGGCGGTGGTGTGCGCGGCGGGGCCGCCACGGCCCCAGAGGCCGCGCGGCGGAACCTGTACCAGCGGCAGCAGGCAGCGCGCCGCCTGCGCCAGCGCGGCCGGGTCGCGGTCGGCGCGGGTGGCCGCCAGCTCGACGCCGAGCCGCTGGAACGTCCGGGGCTCCTCCTCCACCAGGGCGCGGGCCTCGGCGGCCAGCGCGTCGAGGTCGAGACCGTCCAGGCGCTTGCCGAAGGTGGCGCGCAGCCCCTGGTCCAGCACCGGCTGGAGCAGCGGGCGCAGTGTGAGGCAGTCCTCCGCCGTGACCAGGTGGATGGTGCCGCGCTGGAGGGCGATCCGGACGGCCTGCCGCCCCTCGATCAGCTCGTCGAGCGCGTCCGGGGTGAAGCCGTCCAGCCGGGCGAGCAGCCCGAGGTAGGGCGGCTGCGGGACGGCCTGGGCCTGGAGGCCCCCGAGGTGCCCGATCATCGCGGCCGGGGTGGCGGCGGTGCGGGTCAGCAGGTGCTGCCGGGCCAGCAGCGCGCGGCCGAGCGCTCTCGGCCCGAGGACCTCGCCGTCGTTCACCGGCGGCCGTCCAGGACGGAGCGCAGGACGGCGATCCGGTTGCTGGTGATCGAGTCGACACCTGCGGCGCGCAGCCTGCGCATGGTGCGGCGCAGGTCGGCGGTCCAGGTGGAGACGGCGAGCCCGGCGTGGTGCGCGGCTGCGGTGAACTCCGGGGTGGCCAGGCCGAACGGCGGGTTGAGGTAGTGCGGGCGCAGGTCGTCCAGCAGGGCGCGGACGGGCAGCCGGGGCTGCTTCCAGGTGAGCGCGATCTCCGCCCCGGGGGCGAGCGCGCGGACGGCGAGCATCGCGGTGGCCGGGCCGCAGAACGCGACCCGCCGCTCGGCGCCGAGTCCGGTGACGGCCTCCCAGGCCGCCGCGGCGGGCGTCGGGTCGTCGAGGTCGATGAGCAGCCTGGCCGTCGGGGACGCCTCCGCGGCCTTGAGCGCCTCGGCCAGGGTGGGGACGGCGTACTGCCCGTCAGCCAGGTCGTCGAGCTGCTCGGCGGTGACCCGGTCGAGTGCGCGCGGGTCACCCCAGAGCCGTTCCAGCGTCGCGTCGTGCAGCAGGACCGGGACGCGGTCCCTGGTGAGCCGGACGTCGACCTCGACGGCGTCGGCCCCGGCGGCGAGCGCCGACTCGATCGACGGGAGGGTGTTCTCGCGGTACCGGTACGGGTCGCCCCGGTGGGCGACGGCGAGCACCGGGCGGGGGGCGGAGCCCTGCGGGCGGGCTGAGTCGGTCATCGGTCCGTTCATCGGTTCACTCATCGGTGCGCGCATCAATTCGCTCATCGGGTCGCTCGTCGGGTCGATCATCGGGTCGGTGGTCGGGTCGGGTCGGGTCGGTCGTCGGCCGGTGGGAGGTGCGCGGTCGAGGGGTTCGCCGGGCCGGCGGGCACCGCGGACACTGCGGGCACCGGCCGGGTCGGCCGGGTGGTCAGCGGATCTTCCCCGCGAGCCACGGGGTGAGGACCGGCAGGGTGACGGCCTCGCGGTAGGCGGGCTCACCCGGCACGGTGACGATCATGGTGCAGGCGGGCGGGAAGGCCCGCCGCTTGAGGTGGACCAGACCGGACCAGACCGAGTTCAGGAAGGCCGGCACGCTGTCGCGCGGGACGTCGAAGGCGATCTGGTCGACCGTCACCACGGCCTCGTCGTGGACGAAGAGCCGGACGGTGATCCCGGGCCGGCCCGGGATCTCCACCAGGGCCTCGTGGGGTATCGCGGCCAGCTCGTCACCACCGCCGCCGGTGCCGACCAGACCGGCGAAGGTCCGGTCGTGTCCGATGTCGTGATCGGTGCTCACCGCACGGCCGTGCCGGGCGGCCGTCGCCTCGATCGCGAAGACGGCGCTCTGGGTGGACGGCAGCGGGGGGTGGGGCATCGGGCGATCCTCTCCTGACGGGTTCTCGGGTCGCGCTCAGCGCCGTTCGATCATCACGTTGGTGGACTTGATGACGGCAGTGGCAGGCGCTCCGGGCACCAGCTCCAGCTCCTCCGCGGACTCCCGGCTGATCAGCGAGACCACCCGGAACGGCCCGGCCTGGATCTCCACCTGGGCGGCGACGTCGCCGAGCACGACGTCGGTGACGATGCCGGGAAAGCGGTTGCGCGCGGACGAGGCACGGCCTTCGGTGGCATTCTCCGGGCGGGCCAGCTCGCGGGCGAAGGCGGCCAGCTGGGCGCCGGGGATGATCCGGTGACCGTGCTCGTCACGCTCGGCGACGACCCGGCCGGCATCCACCCAGCGCCGCATGGTGTCGGCGCTCACGCCGAGCAGCGCCGCGGCCTCGCTGATGCGGTACGGGTTGACCGGTGCCCCGGGCTGGCCCATGGTGCGACTCCTGACGATCGTTCGGGTGCCGGTACGCGTGACGGCGGACGCGGTGCGGACACGGCGGGCCCTGGCCGGAGCCCCCGCGGCCATCCTGCCGTACCGGGTGCCCGCACGGCCAAGCGGCGCCCGGCCGGGCCACCGCCGGCGACGGCACGGCCGGTCCGGCCGGGTCCGACGACCGGCCCGCCCGCCCGACGGCCGGCCCGCCGGAGGGCGTCCGCCGCCCTCCGTGCCTACGGCTCGCCGAAGAGGTCACGGCGGACGGCGTCACCGGCGGTGAGGACGGCGCCGCCGAGCACCGCGCCGCCGCCCGCCTCGCCGGCCCGGACCTCGGTGCGCAGCGGGGAGAGCATCGCGAGCCGGCGTTCCACCCGGGCGGCGAGCTCGGCGCCGCCGGCCCGGCCGATCTCGCCGCCGAGGACGACGCAGCCCGGGTCCAGGACGACGCAGACGGCCGAGGCCCCGACGGCGATCCGCTCGGCCAGCTCCTCCAGGAAGAGCCCGCCCGGCTGATCGTCACCGAGCGCGCGCAGGGCGGCCCGGACGGCGGCCTCGGCGGCGGAGGCGTCGTCGGCGGGGTCGGCGGGCAGCCCGTGGGCGCGGGCCAGCGCGCAGACGGCCGCACTGCCGGCCAGCCCGTGGAAGCCGCCCTCGCAGCTGGTCGCACTGGGAAGGCCGGTGGAGCCGGGAACGGGCAGGAAGCAGATCTCACCGGTGCCGCCGCTCGCCCCGCGGCGCAGCCTGCCGTCGAGGACGACGGCGGCGCCGACGCTGTGGCCGAGCCAGATGAGCACGAAGTCCTCCCGGTCGCGGGCGGCACCGGTCCGGTACTCGGCGCGGCCGGCCAGGTTGACCTCGTTCTCCAGGATCACGTCGGTGCCGGGGAGCGCCCGCAGGGCGGCGAGGAGTTCGGCGTGCCAGGCGGGCAGCTCGCCGGTGGACTGGAGGCGGCCGGTGGCGGGGTCGACCAGGCCGGGGGCGCCGACGGCGACGGTGTGCAGGTGGCCGGCGCCGGCCCGGGCGGCGGTGTCGAGCAGGGTGCGGACGATCCGGGCCGCGGTGTCGCGGTCGGCACTCGCACGGTCGGCGGCGGGGCCGTCGACCGCGGAGTCGCCGCCGGGCACGTCGACCGGGATGTCCGCGGAGGCGAGGACCTGTCCGGCGAGGTCGGCGACGACCAGCGAGACGCCGCCCTCGCGGACGTCGACGGCCGCGAGGTGCGCACGGGAGGCGACCAGCGCGTAGAGCCGGGCGTTCGGGCCGCGCCGCTGCTCGCCGCGCTCGCCGACCACGGCGACGAGCCCGGTGCGCTGCAACCGTTCGAGCAGGTCGGCGACGGTGGGCCGGGAGAGGCCGGTGAGGTCGCGCAGCTCGGTGGCGGTGAGGGGTCCCTGGTCGAGCAGCAGGTTGAGCGCCAACCGGTCGTTGATCGCCCGGGCGGTGCTCGGCGTGGCCGTACGCGCGGTGGTCATGGGCGGACATCCTTCCAGAGTGTTTCTATCAGGGTCCCTTCCTGATAATTTATCCCACGTCGCCGCCGCGCACCGACGACCCCGCGCGGGCACCGGTCACAGGTGCCGCTCGACGGGTACCACCCCCAGCAGCAGCCACCCACCAGGAACCACCACCTCAGGGCACCGCCGCGCCTCCGGCGCGGCCGGGAGGGAAGAAGCCGGATGACCAGCACCTCGACCGCAGGACCACCCCTCGACACACTGGACTCACCACGCCGGGCCAGGGCCTCCATCTCCCTCGTCTTCGCCGTGCACGGGGCCGTGAGCGGCACGTTCGTCAGCCGGATCCCGTGGATCCAGGACCGTCTCGACCTCTCCCCCGGCCAGCTGGGCCTGGCCCTGGTGATGCCCGCGATCGGCTCGTCCCTCGCGATGCCGCTGGCCGGGCGGTTCGTCCACCGCTACGGCGGCCGGGCGGCGGTCCGCGGGCTGCTCTCGCTCTGGTGCCTGGCCCTGATCCTGCCGCCCCTCGCCCCTTCGCTGCCGCTCCTCTGCCCGGCCCTCCTGCTCTACGGGGCCAGCGCCGGCATGGCCGACGTCGCGATGAACGCCCAGGGCGTGGAGATCGAACAGCGGCTCGGCCGCTCGATCATGTCCGGACTGCACGGGATGTGGAGCGCCGGCGGGCTGCTGGCCGCCGGGTTCGGCATCGTCGCCGCCCACCAGGACCTCGACGCGCGCCTCCAGCTCGCCGTCACCGCGCTCGTCCTGCTGGCCGTCAGCCAGCCGGTCTGCCGCGCCCTGCCCGACCTGCGGGCGCCGGACGGGGCCGAGGAGCCGCCGCGGTTCGCGCTGCCGCCGCGCAGCTCGCTGGTGATCGGACTGGTCGGCTTCTGCGCGGTGTTCGCCGAGGGCGCGTCGATGGACTGGAGCGGTGTCTACCTCCGGGACGTCACCGGCGCCTCGTCGACCGTGGCCGCCGCCGCGTACACCGCCTTCTCCCTCACGATGGCCGTCAGCCGGCTCGCGGGCGACGCGGCGATCCGCCGGCTCGGCGCCGTCCGGGCCACCAGGCTCAGCGGGGCGATCGCCACCGCCGGCGGTCTGCTGGTCGTCGTCGCCGACAGCCCGGCCCTGGCCATCCCCGGCTTCGCGCTGATCGGGGTCGGCGTCGCGGTGGTGGTGCCGCTGGCCTTCGCCGCGGCCGGCCGGATCGGCACCAACCCGAGCCAGGCCATCGCCGGCGTCGCCACCGTCACCTACACCTCCGGGCTGATCGCGCCCGCGATCGTCGGCGGGCTGGCGCAGGCCACCTCGCTCACCGTCTCGTTCGGGGTCGTCACCGCGCTCTCCGTCGCCCTGTTCCTCAGCGCGGGCGCCCTGCGCCGGGCCGAGCCCGACCGGGCGCCGGCCACCACCCCGAAGCCCGCTCCGGAGCGCACCCCGCACCCCGCACCGGCCGCCGTCCCGGGCCGGACCGACCGCACCGGAACCGGGCAGCGGCAGGACGGCTGAACACCCTGCCGGCACCGTCCCCCGGCGCGCACCACCCGACCCCCGCAACGCCCCGGCCGCAGCCACCCCGCGGCCGGGGCGCACGCGTTCGCGCCCTCCGCCGCTCCCCCGCACGCCCCGCCCGCACGCCCTCGGCCACCGAACCCGGCCACTTCTCAGGGTTCATGAACTTTCCTCAGGTGCCGCACAACCCTTTCGAATGATCCTCAGTCGAACCCTGCGAACCGGTCGGGGGGACCGGGTACATCCGACCATCCGCCCTTCACTCCCGGCGCTCCGTGGCGAGCACGGACCGCCGTGTCCCAGGTATGTCCATATTCGAACACACCGTGAGGACCCCATGACCCGTCGCACCATCGTGAAGCGTCGTCCCGGCTCGGCCTCCGCAGCCGCCGTCCTCGCCCTCGTCACGACCGCCGTACTACGGGTTGCGCACCTACCGGGAGTTCGTCAACGTCCACAGCGGGCTCGCCCTCGACGTGGCCGAGGTCTCCTTCGACCCCGGCGCCCCGGCCATCCAGTGGCCGCGCAGCACCGTCGTCAACCAGTTCTTCTTCGTCTGGAAGGACGGCAGCACCCCGCTCTGAAGCCGGTGAACCGCGCCGGTGCGGGGCGGGTCCGCCACCCCTCCCCGCACCGGTCCCCTCCGGTACCGCGACCACCCGACCCGACCCACCGTCAGGAGAAGACCGTGAGCACTCCCACCGCACTCGCCCGGCGGGCCGGCTCCACCGCCGCCTGCCTCGCCCTCGCCGTCGGACTGGCCGTCACCGCCCCGTCCTCGCCCGCGCACGCCGCGGACTCCGCGCACTTCCAGCTCGGGAACCTCGCCGTCGGCAAGTGCCTGGAGGTCGCCGACTGGCGCACCGACGACGGCGCCCCGGTCCGGACATGGACCTGCACCGGCGGCGACAACCAGAAGTGGTACTGGACCGACCGCGACGAGCTGGTGAACGTCCACAGCGGCAAGTGCCTGGAGATCCCCGGGTACAGCACCACCTGGGGCACCCCGGGCGGCCAGTGGAGTTGCAACCGGGGGCGCAACCAGGCCTGGAGCGACGCCAACCGGCTCCACAGCGGCAGCCGCACTATCGTCAACCTGAACAGCGGCCTCAACCTCGACGTCTCGGGCTCCGACCCGGCCGACGGCACGCCCGTCATCCAGTGGGGTCCGACCGGCGGTTACAACCAGGTCTGGGCGCCCTCGCCGTTCCCGCCCGGCCCGCACCACTGACCCCGGAGCCGTCCGGGCCGTCCTCGCCCGTTCGCGAACCCACCCCACCGCAGGAGGAACCATGGGCACCGCCCGCCGTACGCTCGCCGTCCGTCTCGGCCCCGCCGCCGTCCTCGCCTGTGCGCTCGCACTGGCGGTACCGGCGCCGGCCGGGGCCGCCGACAGCACCCCGTTCGAGATCAACAGCGCCGCCACCGGAAAGTGCCTGGAGGTCGCGGACTGGCGCACCGACGACGGCGCACCCGTCCGCCAGTGGACCTGCACCGGCGGCGCCAACCAGAAGTGGGTCCGGACCGACCGCGGCGAGTTCGTCAACGTCCGCAGCGGCAAGTGCCTGGAGATCCCCGGATACAGCACCACCTGGGGCACCCGGGCGGGCCAGTGGACCTGCAACGGCGGGCTCAACCAGACCTGGGCCGAGACCGTCGTCCACCACAGCGGGATCCGCACCCTGACCAACGGTCACAGCGGTCTCCTGCTCGACCTCACCGGCTCCAGCACCGACGACGGCACCCCCGTGGCCCAGTGGGGGAAGAACAACGGCCTCAACCAGGTCTGGTTCTACTCGCCGTGGCCGACCGGCAGCGTCCGCTAGTCAACTCCAGCACCCCGTCTCGACAGCGAAGGGACCACCCCATGCGCGTATCCCTCGGCAGCCGGCTCGCCTCCGGCGCCGCCGTCCTCGCCCTCGCGTCCGGCCTCGCCGTGACCGGGTCGGCCTCGGCGGCCGCCTCGGAGCAGATCCCGCGCTACACCCCCTACTTCGAGCTCTTCAACCACTCGACCGGCAAGTGCCTGGAGGTCTCCGACTGGCGCAGGGACGCGGGTGCGCCCGTCCGCCAGTGGACCTGCACGGGCGGGGCCAACCAGCAGTGGGCGGCCAACAGCAACGGGTTCCTGGTCAACCGGAACAGCGGGCTGTGCCTCGACGTCCCCGGCGGCAGCACCGTCTGGGGCGAACGGCCCGTTCAGTCGCACTGCGCACCGCGACCGGCGTCGGGCAGCCAGCGCTGGTACGTCCCCGGGGTCAACAGTGACCCGGTCGGCACCGTCGGCAACGGCAACGGCCTGGTGCTCGACGTGGCCGGGTACGACGCGAGCGACGGCGCCCCAGTGATCCAGTGGGGCGCCAACGGGGGACTCAACCAGCTGTGGACCGGCCTCCGGCCGCCCGTCCGACTCTGAGCACGGGCGCGGGCACGGACGGTCCCGCCTCCCGAACCGGTGACGTCCGCGGTTAGGCTCGGGGGCGTGCCCGCAGCCGTGACACCCCCGCCGCCGCCCGTACCGGCAGAGACCGGCCCCGTACCGGCGGACGCCTCGCCGACGGACGCCTCGCCGACGGTGTCCTCACCGACGGTTCCCGCGCCCGCGGGGCGTCTGCCGCGCGCGGTCCGGGTCCGGTTCGCGGCGCTCCTGGCGATCCTCGGTGCCGCGGCCGGCTCGCTCCTGCTGTGGAGCCCGACGGCGCTGCTCGACGGCGGGCTCCCGCCCGGCGTGCCGCTGGCTCCCGTGTTCGTCGCGGTCTACGCACTGGGCACGGTGGCGTTCTTCCCCCGGCCGGCGCTCAACGCGGCCGCGGGGCTGTTGCTGGGCGTGCAGCAGGGCGTGGTGCTGGCCGTCCTCGGCACCACGCTCGGCGCGGCAATGGCGTTCGTCCTGGCCCGCCGGCTCGGGCGGGACGCGCTCCGCCCCTACCTGCGCGGGCGGCTGCTGCTCTCCCTGGACCGCCGCTTCACCGAGCAGGGCTTCCGTAGCGTCTTCCTGCTGCGGTTGCTGCCCGGGCTGCCGTTCCAGGCGGGCAACTACGGCGCCGCCTTCTCCGGAGTGCCGTTCCTCCCCTTCGTCACCGCGACGGCGCTGGGGGTGACGCCGTTGACGGCGGTCTACGTCACGGCCGCGGCCACCGCGCGCGAGCCCGGGTCGACGGCGTTCCTGCTGTCGGCCGGGGCCATCGGGGTGCTCTGCCTGGTGAGTCTGGTCTCGCTGTGGCGGGCCGCCGCCCGGCGGCGCTCGCCCGCGGCCTGAGCGCCCGGCGCCCGACCCGGTGCGCCGGGCGCGTCGGACCCGCCGATCCGCTCGGCCGGCCGGGGGTCACTGTCGGACGTGTGTGAAATCGTTCCCGCATTGTTGACAGAAGGTCAATTGCGCGGTGACCGCGACCGATATGGTCTACGCGCGCAACCGTACGTCGCGCACCGGCGTCGCAAGAGGTGTCCGGGTCCGCCCGGGCTTCCGGCGCGGCACGACTCGTACGGGGGTCGCGAGCGGGCACGGTACCGGTGATCAGTGCGATACTCGGACAGTTCCGACGAGTGGATGACGTGTCAAAAGGACACGCGCACCCGGGGGACCTGTACGGAACGAGGCAGGGAGGCGCGGCATGGGAGCACTTCGCGACGAGCACCACAACGGGTGGCTGATGCCCTCCGGGAACTACCCGGCCGCGGTGTACGACGACGAGTGGGTCGAGCAGGAGACGGTGCAGTCCTCCCCAGCCCCCACCAAGATCGTCTCCCTGCGGCCGACCGGATTCGAGGCAGCCCGCACGGTCGGCGAGCACATCCGGGCCAGCATCCCGGTGGTCATGGACCTCACCGAGATGGACGAGGCCGAGGCCAAGCGCATGGTCGACTTCGCCTCCGGTCTGATCTTCGGCACCCGTGGCGGCATCGAGCGGATCGCCCGCCGGGTGTTCCTGCTGACCCCGGCGGACGTCGAGGTGATGGTCATCGACCGGCCCCTGGACGAGACCGGGTTCTACAACCAGAGCTGACCGCGGAAGCCCGCGACCGGGGACGGCAGGTGCCGTCCCCGGTTTTTTGCTGCCCGCCGCCCATCGACTCTCGCCTCATCTGCGTCACCGGAATTAACTTTGAGACATCCATGTCTCATTCAGCGTACACTCGCTCCATGGCCACCGATCGTGACTCCGTCCTCGAAGCCGCTGTCGGCGTGCTCTCCCGCCGCCCGACCGCCCACCTCGACGAGATCGCCCGCGCCGCGGGCATCAGCCGCGCCACCCTGCACCGGCTCTTCCCGGGCCGTGACGCGCTGATCCGCGAGGTCGGCCTGCTCGGGCTCCGCCGGTTCGGCGCCGCGCTCGACACCGCGGCCGTCGAGGAGGGCGACGCCCACGCCGCGCTGCGCCGCCTGGTCGACGCGGTCGTCCCGGACGCCGCGCTCTGCGCGTTCCTGGCCGGCGAGAACCAGCTCTACGACGACGCCGACATCAACGACCTCTGGGACTCCCAGATCGACCGGATGCACGCACTCTTCCTGCGCGGGCAGCAGCAGGGCGCCTTCCGGATCGAACTCTCGGCGGCCTGGCTGAGCGAGGCCTTCTTCGACCTGGTGGCCGGCGTCGGCTGGGCCATCCAGGACGGCCGGCTCGCCCCGCGCGACGCCGCGTTCTCGCTGGCCGAACTGTTCCTCGGCGGCGCGCTGCGCAGCTCCCGGCCGCAGCCCCACCCGCAGCCCCAGCCGCACTGATCTCCACCATCCACGCACCTCGGACCGGAAACCGGACACCGATACCCATGAGCAGCACCGTCCACCTCCGCCCCCGCCAGCGCTGGACCGGCCTCGCCGTCCTCGTCCTGGCCGTCACCCTGGTCGCCGTCGACGCGACCGTCCTCTCCCTGGCCATCCCCTCGATCAGCGAGACCCTGCGGCCCAGCGGCACCCAGCTGCTCTGGATCGGCGACGCCTACTCCTTCGTCCTGGCCGGCCTGCTGGTCTCGATGGGCGCGCTCAGTGACCGGATCGGCCGCAAGAAGCTGCTGCTGGCCGGCTCCGCCGCGTTCGGCGCCGCCTCGCTGCTCGCCGCCTACGCCCCCACCGCCGGCTGGCTGATCGTCGCCCGCGCGCTGCTCGGCGTCGCCGGGGCGACCGTCATGCCGTCCACGCTCTCGCTGATCCGCTCGCTCTTCCCGGACGACCGGGAGCGGGCCACCGCGATCGGCATCTGGGGCGCGGCGGCCACCGCCGGCGCCGCGCTCGGCCCGGTGGTCGGCGGGGTGCTGCTGGAGCACTTCTGGTGGGGCTCGGTCTTCCTGCTCAACATCCCGGTGCTGCTCCTGCTGCTGGTGCTCGGTGCCTGGCTGCTGCCCGAGTCGAAGGACCCGAAGCCCGGCCGCTGGGACGTGCTGAGCGTGCTGCTCTCCCTCACCGGTGTGATCGGCGTGGTCTACGCGATCAAGGAGGCCGCCGCCCACGGCCTCGTCCGCTGGGAGGTGCCGGTCGCGGCCGTCATGGGCGCGGCGGCGCTGACCGTCTTCGTCCGCCGCCAGCTGCGGCTGGAGACCCCGCTGCTGGACGTCCGGCTCTTCACCGACCGTCGCTTCACCGCCGCCGTCCTCGCGTCGCTGACCGCGCTGATCGGGCTGTCCGGCGTGGTCTTCGTGACCTCGCAGTACCTGCAGCTGGTACGCGGCTACCCGCCGCTGAAGGCCGGCCTGGCCGAGCTGCCGGCCTTCGCCGGCGCGGTGGTCGGCGGCCTGCTGACCGCGCGGCTGGTCCGCCGCACGGGTGCCCGCACGGCGCTGACCGCCGGACTGCTGACGATGGGCGTCGGGATCGGCATGCTCGGCTGGATCCAGCAGGACACCACCTACCTGGTGCTGGCCGCCGCCTTCCTCCTGGTCGGCACGGCCGAGGGCGTGGTCTACACGCTCGGCGCCGACCTGGTGCTGGGTGCCGCGCCCGCCGACAAGGCCGGCGCCGCGTCCGCGGTCTCCGAGACGGCGTACGAGCTGGGCACCGCGCTCGGCATCGCGCTGGTCGGCTCGGTGGTCGGCGCACTGTACGTGGGCCGGCTGGTCGTCCCCGCCGAGGCCGGGTCGGCGGCGGCGCAGGCCGGTGAGTCGCTGGGCGGCGCGGTCGAGGCCGCGCACGGACTGCCGGAGGCGCTGGCCGCTCCGCTGCTGGCCAGTGCCCGGGACGCCTTCGTCCACGGGCTGAACGTCGCGGCGATCCTGGCGGGCGTGCTGCTGCTGGGCGCGGCCCTGCTGGCCTGGCGGCTGCTGCGGAAGCTGCCCGACGCGGCCCCGCAGCAGGAGCCGACGGAGGAGCGGACGCCGGAGAAGGCCGGGGTGTAGTCACGGGCACGCGGGGCCCGGTCCGATCGTCGATCGGACCGGGCCCCGTCGTGTGCCGGTCCCGACGGTTCGCGCCGGAACGGACGCTTTCGGGCAGGCCCGGCGGCGTCACACCGCGCCGAAGGGGAGCTCCAGCTCCGCCCAGACCACCTTGCCGTCGCGGGTCAGCCGGCTCCCCCAGCGCTGGGCGAGTTCGCTGACCAGGAACATGCCGCGCCCGCCCTCGTCCTGCTCGGCGAAGGGGCGCAGCTGGGGCGTCTGGCCGCCGGCGTCCGCGACCTCCAGGGTGAGCACCCGGTCGCGGAAGAGCCGGAGCCGGCGCGGGGCGTCGGCGTGCAGCAGGGCGTTCGTGACCAGCTCGCTGACCAGCAGCTCGGCGTAGTCGGAGAGGCCGGACAGGCCCCAGCCGTCGAGCGTGCTGCGGGTGAAGCGGCGGGCCATGCCGGGGAGCCTCCCGCCGCCGGTGAGCGGCAGGGTGGCGACCCGGTCCGCGGGCAGTGGCAGCACCCGGGCCATGATCATCGCGATGTCGTCGTCGGTGCCGTCGGTGACCAGCGCGCCGAGGACGGCGTCGCAGCTCTCCTCCAGGGTGCGTCCGGGGCCGGAGAGGGTGCGGGCGAACAGGTCGATGCCCTCGTCGAGGTCGTGGCCTCGGCGTTCGACCAGGCCGTCGGTGTAGAGGGCGACCATGGCGCCCTCGGGGAGGCTGAACCCGACGGATTCGAAGGCCACGCCGCCGACCCCGAGCGGGACGCCCGGCGGCACCTCCACCCGGCGGGCGGTGCCGTCGGGGGCCACCCAGACGGGCGGCAGGTGGCCCGCCGAGGCGACCTGGACGGTGCGCTCCAGGGGGTCGTAGACGGCGCAGATACAGGTGGCGAACTGGCCCTCGCCGATGCCGGAGGCGGTCTCGTCCAGCCGGGTGAGCACCTGCTCGGGCGGCATGTCCAGGGTGGCGAGGGTGCGGGCGACGGTGCGCAGCTGGCCCATGGTGGCGGCGGCCCGGATGCCGTGGCCCATGACGTCGCCGACGACCAGGGCGACCCGCCCGCAGGAGAGCGGCACGACGTCGAACCAGTCGCCGCCGACCTCGCTGGTGACGCTGGAGGGCAGGTAGCGGTAGGCGATCTCCAGACCCAGGGTCCGGTGGATCTCCTGGGGCAGCAGGCTGCGCTGGAGGGTGAGCGCGGTCTCGCGCTCGCGCCGGTAGAGCCGGGCGTTGTCGATGGCGAGGGCGGTGCGGGCGATCAGCTCCTCGGCGAGCGCGACGTCCGCGGCGGTGAACGGTTCGGGGTTGCGCATGCGGATGAACTCGGCACCGCCCAGCACCATGCCCCGCGCGGTGAGCGGGAGCATCAGGTACGAGTGGATGCCCGCCTCGATGCCGGGGGCGACGCGGTCCTCGGAGGCGACCAGCCCGCGCAGCACCTCCTCGTCGACGTGGGCGCGCAGCAGCGGGCGGCCGCTGCGCAGGCACTGGGTGTAGCTGCGGCCGGGGGCGTACTCGGAGACCTCGCCGATGGTGTCGACGGCGTGGACCAGTCCGGACTCGTAGGACTCGCCGACGGCGACGGCGCGCAGCTGGACGGAGCGGTCCTCCGGGATGGCGGTGGGCTCGGAGCCGCGCAGCACCGTTTCGAGCAGGTCCACGGTGGCGAAGTCGGCGAACCGCGGGACGACCGCCTCGATCAGTTCCTCGGCGGTGCGCTGGAGGTCGAGGGTGGTGCCGATCCGGGCGGTGGCCTCGGCGATGGTGGAGAGACGTTCCTGCGCGCGGGCGGCGCGGGCCTCGGCCTGGAAGCGCTCGGTGACGTCGATGATCGACGAACAGACGCCGAAGACCCGGCCGGTGGAGTCCTCCAGCCGGAAGTAGGAGGCGGACCAGGCGCGGTCGCGGCGCGGGTCCCCGGGGACGCGGCCGTGCGAGCGGGCGTCGACGACGGGGCGGCCGGTGGCGAGCACCTGGCGCATGATCTGTTCTATCTCGGCGCTGTTGATGCCGGGCAGCACGCTGCTGATCCGGCGGCCGAGGTGGGCGGCGACGGGGACGCCGTTCATCCGGGCCAGCGACTCGTTCAGCCGCACGTAGCGCAGGTCGGTGTCGTAGACGGCCATCCCGATCGGGGACTGTCCGAAGATGCCGTCGAGGACGGCGAGGTCCGCCTCGACGCGGTGCAGGGCGACGGTGTCGGAGGCGGTGGCGAGCAGCAGCAGGGTGCCGCCGGGGCCGGAGATCGGGTAGGTGCGGAACTCCAGCTCGACGGTGTGACCGTCGCGGTGGCGGACGGGGAAGACGCCCGACCAGCCCTTGCCGCCCATGATCCGTTCGAAGAGTTCCAGCACTTCGGGGCGGTCGTCCGAGGCGGTGAGCAGCTGGGCCGCGTAGCTGCCGACGGCCTCGTCGGCGGGGTAGCCGAGCAGTGCCTCGGCGTCCTCGCTCCAGTGGAGGATCAGACCGTCGTCCTGGAGCAGGGCGGTGGCGAGCGGAACGAGCCGATGGCCGTCCAGACGTGCGGAGGTGCCGCCCGGATCGGGGCCGGCGGCGTCGGTCGCGTCCCACTCGTGTCTCCGCATGATCAGGCAGCACCCCGGTTCGGCTCGTGCCCGGCCGGGCGGGGCCTCGCGGTCCGTGCCGGCCGGGGTTCTTCTCCAGACTGCACGGACATCGGCCGCCCGGCGACCCCTTGGTGAAGGGTCGGCCGGTCGTTCAGGTGTACGGGCGTCATGGGCGTACCGGCCGCAGCGTACCCTCAAGAACGCCCGCCCACTGCCGGATCACTCCGGATCGTCGTGCACTGTCGTCGGTGAGCAGGTTCGCCAGGCCGAGACCGCGTGCCATGTCGAGGGTGGCCTGCACCGTCTCGCGAACACCGGGGACGCTTTCGTCGGCCCCGAGGAACTCGACGGCGGCCCGGTGGGCCTCGCGTCCGACGCGTCCCTCCAGGCCGATGATCCGGTCGCGCAGCGACTCCTCGGTGGCGGCGGCGACCCACAGGTGGAGGGCCGCGCGGAACAGCGGGCCGGTGTAGAGGCGGACGATCATGCCGACGACGGCCTCGGTGCGCGCCGGGCCCGCGGCCGGCAGCTCGTCCGCGTGGGCCCGGACGGCGGCCAGCCGCTCGGCGGTGACGTGCTCGACCGCCGCGGTGAAGAGGTCCTCGCGGGTCGGGAAGTGGTGCTGGGCCGCGCCCCGGGAGACACCGGCCCGTTCGGCGACGACGGCGACGGTGGAGCCGTTCCAGCCGAGCTCGGCGAGGCAGTCGACGGCCGCCGCCAGCAGCCGCGCCCGGGTGGCGCGGCTGCGGTCCTGCCGGGGGGCGCGGGCGGTGGGGTGCGTGGTCATCTGCGGTGGCGGTTCCGTTCGTGCGAGGGCCGGCGGGCGGGGCCGGGGACGGCGACCGGCCCGGGGGCCCGGGGGGTGCGCCAGATCCTGCCAGACCACGGCCCGCGCGGTGCGGCCGGTGACGCCCCGGGTCGTACGGCGACGCGGCGGGTGCCCGTCAGCGGGCGGCCTCCCGGGCCCGCAGCTCCCGGCGCAGGATCTTGCCCGCCGGGGACTTGGGGACGACCTCCAGGAACTCGACCACGCGGACCTTCTTGTACGGGGCGACCTGCCCGGCCACGAAGGCCGCCACCTCCTCCTCGGTGAGCGCGCTGCCCGGGGCCCGCACCACGAAGGCCTTGGGGCACTCGGTGCCCTCGGCGTTGCGCACGCCGATCACCGCCGCGTCGGCGATCTGCGGGTGGCTGAGCAGCAGCGCCTCCAGTTCGGCGGGGGCGACCTGGTACCCCTTGTACTTGATCAGCTCCTTCACCCGGTCGACGATGTGCAGGTAGCCGCGGTCGTCGACGAAGCCGACGTCACCGGTGTGCAGCCAGCCCTCGGCGTCGACGGTGGCGGCGGTCTCGGACGCGCGGCCGAGGTAGCCCTTCATCACCTGGGGGCCGCGGATCAGCAGCTCGCCGCGTTCACCGGGGCCGAGGTCCGGGTCGCTGCCGTCGAGGGCGGCGACGCGCAGCTCGGTGGAGGGGACCATCCGGCCGACCGAGCCCGGGGGCGGGTCGGTCTCGGAGGGGGAGACCAGGTGGCTGACCGGGGAGAGCTCGGTCATGCCGTAGCCCTGGAGGATGTGCGGCAGGCCGAGGCGGCGGGCGCAGGACTCGGCGAGATCGCCGTCCAGCGGGGCCGCCGCGCAGAGCAGGTACTCGACCGAGGACAGGTCGTAGCGGTCGACCACCGGGTGCCGGGCCAGGGCGAGGGCGATCGGCGGGGCCACGATCAGGGCCTGGACGCGCTGCTCCTCGATGGTGCGGCAGAACTGTTCCAGGTCGAAGCGGGGCAGCACGACGACGGTGGCACCGCAGCGCAGCGGCTGGTTGAGCAGGGCGGCGAGGCCGTAGATGTGGAAGAAGGGGAGGACGGCGAGCACCCGTTCGCCCTCTGCGGGGCGGTAGAGGGCGTCGGTCTGGGCGAGGTTGGTGGCGATCGATCGGTGGGTGAGCATCACCCCCTTGGGCATCCCGGTGGTGCCGCTGGAGTACGGCAGGACGGCGATGTCGGTCGCCGGGTCGAGGTCGATCTCGGGTGCGGGGCCGGTGGCGGCGAGCAGGTCGGCGAGCGAGCGGTGGCCCGGAACGCCGTCCAGGACGATGATCTCGGCGAGCGGCCGGCCTTCGGCGGCGAGCTTCTCGGCGGCGGCCCGGGCGGTGGGCAGGAACGCCGAGACCGTGATCAGCCAGCGGGCGCCGCTGTCGGCCAGCTGGCCGGCGAGGTCGCCGGCGGTGGCGAAGGAGGAGACGGTGGTGACGGTGGCGCCGGCCCGACCGGCGCCGTAGCAGGCCATCGGGTAGCCGATGGAGTTGGGACTGAACAGGGCCACCACGTCGCCCTGGCGGACGCCCGCCTCGGCCAGTCCGGCCGCGACCCGGCGGACGGCACGGCCGAGCTGGGCGTGGGTGACCGTCTCGCCGGTGACACCGTCGACCAGGGCGGGCCGGTCACCGTGGCGTTCGGCGCCGCCCAGGACGGCCTCGTGCAGGGGCAGGTCGACGATGCCGACGTCCGGGAACTCGCTGTGGAACACCAAGGAGTGCCTCCTGTGCGGAAATTGGCGCGGGCGGGGTGGCCGGCGGGAGGTCCTGGACGACCGGCCGCACGGTGCGCACAGGAGCATACGGACAGTGGCCGGGCGGTGCGTCGTAGTGACGAACGTTTGGCGGAGCGCGCGGGGCGCAAGAAGGGGCGCGGTCCGCGAACACCGAGGTCGGAGGGCCGGACGCCTCCGGAGGCGGTCAGATGCCAGAACGATGATGCGACGATCCGTTCGAGGGCTCGGCGCGGTGGGGCGGGAGGGAGTCCTCGGGGCGGGGCCGGACCGGTCCCGGACGGGACCGGTCCGGCCTGCCTAGTAGGACTTGGGCAGCCCGAGCGTGTGCTGGGCCACGTAGTTGAGCACCATCTCGCGGCTGACCGGGGCGACCCGGCCGACCCTGGTCGCGGCGAGCAGGGCCCCGAGGCCGTACTCCTGGGTGAGACCGTTGCCGCCGAGGGTCTGAACGGCCTGGTCGACCGTCCGGGCGGCCGCCTCCCCCGCCGCGTACTTCGCCATGTTGGCGGCCTCGCCTGCGGCCCGGTCGTCGCCCGCGTCGTAGAGCAGACCCGCCTTCTGGGTCATCAGCCGCGCCAGCTCGATCTCCACCGCGCACTGGGCGAGCGGGTGCGCCAGGCCCTGGTGCGCGCCGATCGGGGTCGACCAGACGGTGCGGGTCTTCGCGTACTCGACGGCCTTGCCGAGCGCCTGGCGGGCCAGACCGAGGGAGAACGCGGCGGTCATGATCCGCTCGGGGTTGAGGCCCGCGAAGAGCTGGAGCAGCCCCGCGTCCTCGTCCCCGACCAGGGCGTCGGCGGGCAGCCGGACCTCGTCCAGGAAGACCTGGAACTGACGTTCGGGGGAGACCAGTTCCATCGGGATCGGCCGGAACTCGAAGCCCGGGGTCTCGCGCGGCACGACGAACAGGGCGGGCTTGAGCCGCCCGGTGCGGGCGTCCTCGGTGCGGGCGACGAACAGGACGGCGTCGGAGTGGTCGATGCCGGAGACGAACACCTTGCGGCCGGTCAGCAGCCAGTCCCCGCCGCCGCGGCGCGCGACGGTGGAGATCCGGTGCGTGTTGGAGCCGGCGTCCGGCTCGGTGATGCCGAAGGCCATCCGCCGGCTGCCGTCGGCCAGTCCGGGCAGCCAGTGCCGCTTCTGCTCCTCGGTGCCGAAACGGGCCACGACCGTGCCGCAGATCGCCGGGGAGACGATCAGGAGCAGCAGCGGGCACCCGGCGGTGCCGAGTTCCTCCAGGACGATGGCGAGGTCGGTGATCCCGCCGCCACCACCGCCGTACTCGGCGGGGAGGTTCACCCCGAGGTAGCCGGCCTTCCCGGCATCGGCCCAGAGCTCGTCGACGGGCTCGCCGGCGCGGGCCTTGGCCAGGTAGTAGGCGGAGCCGTAACGGGCGCCGAGGTCGGCGACGGCGCGGCGCAGCGCCTGGCGTTCGGGGGTCTCGACGAGCGGGCTGCCGGGGGCGGTGGTGCGCGGTGCGGACATGGCTGGTCCTTCCGGGCGGGGGCGAGGGCTCTCGGTACGGGAGCGGGGGCGGGAGCCGGGGGCGGGGGCGGCCTGCGAGCCAGGGCCGGGGCCGCGGCTGCGGCCGGGGCCCGGCTCGGCCGTTCCGGGCGGCCGGTGCTCAGGTGGCGGGCTGCACGACGGCGAGCAGGGTGCCGAGTTCCACCCGCTGGCCCGGGGCGGCCCGGAGCTCGGCGAGGACGCCGTCGGTGGGAGCGGTGACGCGGTGCTCCATCTTCATCGCCTCCAGCCAGAGCAGCGGCTGCCCGGCGGTGACGGTGTCGCCGACGGCGGCGACGGTGCGGACGACGGTGCCGGGCATCGGGGCGAGCAGCGCGCCCGGGTCGGTCCGCGCGGCGGGGTCGGGGAAGCGGTCCGACACGGTGAGCACCGTGGTACCGGACGGTGTGTCGACGTACACGCGGTCGCCGTGGCGGGTGACGTCGAAGATCCGGCGGAGCGGGCCGGTCCGCAGCGTGACGCGCTCCGGCGAGGAGTCGACCAGGACCGTGTCCGGGTGGCCCTCGGCCCGCAGGCCGTCGCGGGTGAGCCGGTAGCGGACCTCCGTCTCGACGCCGTCGGCGGTCCGGTAGCGCTTCACCTGTGGCTGGGAGGGGAGGTTGCGCCAGCCCGACGGCAGTGCGGTCCGGCGGCCCGCCGCGTCGGCGAGCGCGGCGGCGAGGGCGGCGAGGGCCCGGTCGGCACCGTCGGGGGCGGCGCCGCGGGCGCCGCCGGGGGCCGGGGCGCCCAGCGCGACGAGCTCGGCCGCGTGCTCGGTCAGGAAGGCGGTGTGCAGGCGCCCCGCCAGGAACTCCGGGTGCCGGAGCGCGCGCACCAGCAACTCCCGGTTGGTGACGGGCCCGTGGATGCGGGCCCGGGCGAGCGCGTCCGCCAGCCGCCGGGCGGCGGCCGACCGGGTCGGCCCCCAGGCGATCACCTTCGCCAGCATCGCGTCGTAGTGCGCCGTGATCTCGCCGCCGTCGGCGACGCCGGAGTCCAGCCGTAGCCCGCGCCCGGTGAACTCGGTGTGCGGGAGCGGGATCCCGAAACGGTGCAGGACACCGGTGGAGGGCCTCCAGGCGTGGTCCGGGTCCTCCGCGTAGAGGCGGGCCTCGATCGCGCAGCCGACCGTCTCCGGCGCGGGCCCGGTGAGCCTCCCGCCCTCGGCGACGGTGAGCTGGAGGGCGACCAGGTCGAGGCCGGTGACGGCTTCGGTGACCGGATGCTCCACCTGGAGACGGGTGTTCATCTCCAGGAAGTAGAACCGCCCGTCCGGCGCGAGCAGGAACTCCGCCGTCCCCGCGCCGACGTACCCGGTGGCCCGGGCGGCGGCGACGGCGGCTTCGTGCAGGGCGGCGCGCACCGCCGGGTCGAGGCCGGGCGCGGGCGCCTCCTCGACGACCTTCTGGTGCCGCCGCTGCAACGAGCAGTCACGGTCGCCCACCGCCCACACCGTCCCGTGCGCGTCGGCGAGCACCTGCACCTCGACGTGCCGGCCGGCGGGCAGGTAGCGCTCGCAGAACACCTCGTCGGAGCCGAAGGTCCTCGCCGCCTCCACCTTGGCCGACGCCAACTCGATTTCCAGGTCGGCCAGTCGGCGTACCACCCGCATACCGCGCCCGCCGCCGCCGGCGGCCGCCTTGACCAGCAGCGGCAGGTCGGCCTCGACCGGCTCGGCCAAGGCGTCCAGGACGGGCACACCGGCCTTCGTCATCAGCCGCTTGGCGGCCGTCTTGGAGCCCATCGCGGCGATCGCCTCCGGCCCGGGACCGACCCAGACGAGGCCCGCGTCCAGCACGGCCCGCGCGAAACCGGCGTCCTCCGAGAGGAACCCGTACCCGGGGTGGACGGCATCCGCGCCGGCCGCGAGCGCGGCGGCGATCAGGAGGTCGCCGCGCAGGTAGGTGTCGGCGGGCGCCGCACCGGGCAGCCGGACGGCGGTGTCGGCCTCGCGGACGTGCGGGGCGCCGGCGTCCGGGTCGGCGTACACGGCCGTGGTGGCGATGCCCAACTCCCGGCACGTGTGCAGGATCCGGCGGGCGATCTCGCCGCGGTTGGCCACCAGCAGGTGGGTGATCAGCACGTTGTTCCCTCTCACATCCGGAAGACGCCATAGCCGGACGCGCCCTCGACCGGCGCGTTGTGGACCGCGGAGAGGCAGAGCCCGAGCACCGTCCGGGTGTCGCGCGGGTCGATCACCCCGTCGTCGTAGAGCCGCCCGGAGAGGAACACCGGCAGCGACTCCGCCTCGATCTGCTGCTCCACCATGGCCCGGATCGCCGCGTCCGCGTCCTCGTCGTAGGGCCGGCCCTTCGCGGCGGCGGACTGCCGCGCGACGATCGACAGCACCCCGGCCAGTTGCTGCGGCCCCATCACCGCCGACTTGGCGCTCGGCCACGCGAACAGGAACCGCGGGTCGTACGCCCGCCCGCACATGCCGTAGTGACCGGCCCCGTAGGAGGCGCCCAGCAGCACGGACAGGTGCGGGACACGGGAGTTGGCGACCGCGTTGATCATCATCGCGCCGTGCTTGATGATGCCGCCCTGCTCGTACGCGCGGCCCACCATGTACCCGGTGGTGTTGTGCAGGAAGAGCAGCGGGACCGCCCGCTGGTTGGCCAGCTGGATGAACTGCGCCGCCTTCTGGGACTCCTGGCTGAACAGGACGCCCTGCGCGTTGGCCAGGATGCCGACCGGGAATCCGTGCAGGCGGGCCCAGCCGGTGGCCAGGCTGGTGCCGTAGAGCGGCTTGAACTCGTCGAAGTCGGAGCCGTCGACGATCCGGGCGATCACCTCGCGCGGGTCGAACGGCACCTTGAGGTCACCCGGGACGATGCCGAGCAGTTCCTCCTCGGCGTACTTCGGCGGCTCGGCCGACGGGTCGGGGTCGGGGCCCGGCTTGCGGTGGTCGAAGCGGGCCACGATCCGGCGGGCGAGGCGCAGCGCGTCCTGCTCGTCCGCCGCGAAGTGATCGGCCAGCCCGGAGGTGCGGGCGTGCATCTCGGCGCCGCCGAGCGACTCGTCGTCCGTCTCCTCCCCGGTGGCCATCTTCACCAGCGGCGGGCCGCCCAGGAACACCTTGGCCCGCTCCGCGACCATCACGGTGTGGTCGGACATCCCGGGCACGTAGGCGCCGCCGGCCGTCGAGTTGCCGAACACCACCGCCACGGTGGGGATCCCGGCGGCGGAGAGCCGGGTGAGGTCGCGGAAGAGGGCGCCGCCGGGGATGAAGATCTCCTTCTGGCTGGGCAGGTCGGCGCCGCCGGACTCGACCAGATTGACCAAGGGGAGGCGGTTGGTGAGGGCGATCTCGTTGGCGCGCTGGGCCTTGCGCAGCGTCCACAGGTTGGAGGCTCCGCCGCGCACGGTCGGGTCGTTGGCGGTGATCACGCACTCGACGCCCTCGACCACGCCGATCCCCGTGACCAGTGCGGCGCCCACCGGGTAGTCGCTGCCCCAGGCGGCGAGCGGGGAGAGCTCCAGGAACGGCGAGTCCTGGTCGATCAGCAGCTCGATCCGCTCTCGCGGCAGCAACTTGCCGCGCTCGCGGTGGCGTTCGACGTACCTGGGACCGCCGCCGGCCAGCGCCGCGACATGCTCGGCGTCGAGTTCGGCCAGCTTGGCGAGCATCGCGGCGCGGTGCCCGGTGAAGTCGGCGCCGCCCGGGTCGAGGCGGGTGGGCAGGACGGTCACAGCAGTGCCTCCGGGATGTCGAGGTGGCGCGAGCGCAGCCACTCCCCCAGCGCCTTCGCCTGCGGGTCGAAGCGGTGCTGGGCCGCCACCCCCTCGCCGAGCAGACCGGTGATGGTGAAGTTGAGCGCGCGGAGGTTCGGCAGGACGTGCCGGACGATCTCCGACTCCGACGTCTCGGGGAGGAGCTCCCGCAGCCGGTCGACGGTGAGGGCGTGCGCGAGCCAGCGCCAGCAGGGCTCGTCGCGGGCCCAGACGCCGAGGTTGGCGTCACCGCCCTTGTCGCCGCTCCTGGCGCCCGCCACCAGACCGAGCGGTGCCCGGCGGGTGGGACCGCCGCCGGGGAGCGGCACGGGGAGCCCGTACCCGGCTTCCCCGCCCGGGAGTTGCGGCGCGGGCGGCGGCGGTTCGGGACGCAGCGGGCCAGCGGGACGCGGCGGAGCGGCGGGCGGGACGGCCACCCGGCGGCCGTCCGGCAGGACCGCCGTGTGCTCGACCGCCGCCGCGTCCACGGGCACGGCCGTGAACACCCCGTACGGCGCCCCGGGCCCGGGCGGTGCGACCAGGTGGAAGCCCGGGTAGCCGGCGAGCCCGAGTTCCACCGCCGCCCGGCCGAGGTCGCGGCCGACCCTGGCGGGGTCCGGATCCCGCGCGGTGAGCCGGAGCAGCGCGGAGGAGGTCTCCTCGGTCTCGGCGTCCGGGTGGTCGGTGCGGGCCAGCGTCCAGCGCAGCTCGGCAGGCCGGGATCCGGGCGCCAGCGCCTCCTCGAACTGCCGCCGCACCAGGTCCGCCTTGGCCTCGATGTCCAGCCCGGTGAGGACGAAGACCACCTCGTTGCGGTGCCCGCCCAGCCGGTTGAGCCCGGCCTTGAGCGTGGTGGGCGGGGCCTCGCCGCGCACCCCGTCGATCCGGACCCGGTCCGGGCCCTCCCGGGTGAGCCGGACGGTGTCCAGGCGCGCCGTCACGTCCGGGCCCAGGTAGCGCGGTCCACCCGTCTCGTAGAGGAGCTGGGCGGTGACGGTGCCGACGGTGACCGCGCCGCCCGTCCCGGGGTGCTTGGTCACCACGCTGGACCCGTCGGCGTACAGCTCCGCGACCGGGAAGCCGGGCCGGGTGACGTCGTGCTCCCGGAAGAACGCGTAGTTGCCGCCGGTGGCCTGCGCGCCGCACTCCAGGACGTGCCCGGCGACGACGGCGCCCGCGAGGGCGTCCAGGTCGTCCCCGGTCCAGCCGAAGCGGGCGACGGCCGGCCCGACGACCAGCGAGGCGTCGGTCACCCGGCCGGTGACCACCACGTCGGCGCCGGCCGTCAGGCACTCCGCGACGCCGAACGCTCCGAGGTAGGCGTTGGCCGCCAACAGCCCCTCCGGGAGTCCGAGTTCGGCCCGGCGGGGCAGCAGGTCGTCCCCCTCGACGTACGCGACAGCCGGCTCCAGCCCCTGTCGCTTCGCCAACTCCACGACGGCGTCCGCCAGTCGGGCCGGGTTGAGCCCGCCGGCGTTGGTCACGATCCGGACCCCGCGATCCAGGGCCAGGCCGAGGCACTCCTCCATCTGCCGGAGGAAGGTCTTCGCGTACCCGAGGGAGGGATCCCTCAGCCGGTCGCGGGCGAGGATCAGCATGGTCAGCTCGGCCAGGTAGTCCCCGGTGAGCACGTCCAAGGGCCCGCCCGTGAGCATCTCCCGCACCGCCGAGAACCGGTCCCCGTAGAACCCCGACGCATTGCCGATCCGCAGCACCGGCCCCGGCCGATCCGCCTCCCCCGCACCCGACTTCGACCCCGATGTCACGCGAGCGCCTCCCCGACCGGTGGCCCGATGTTCGCCGTCGGTGAGCAGAGTGGCACCGTGCGCGAGAAAAAGCAATCACGCCTGCTTGTTTTCACGTTCAGAGCAGGGCCACGGCGGTACAGCCTGCCGGCGGTTCGCCCCACTCGGCGGCACGCCGGTGGCCGGCACCCGCCGCTCCGGCTGAGGGGCGACCGCCGCGACCGCCGCCTCGCGCACCCGGGTGCCACTGCCGCCAGGGGCGCCCCGGGGCGGGTCCGCAACGTGCGGATGCGCCATCGCCCCCTCCTGACGCGTGCACACCTGGGAAGCCCCGTCCGGACAGGCGGAATCACCTGCGAAGGCGAGGTGCGCCAACTAGAGTCGCGGCCAAGACAGTTCGTCGCCGGGCGCGCGGCCCGACCACCGGCCACCCGCGAGCGGGCGGTACCACCGCCCCGGTGTGCCCGGTGTCCGTACCGGCGGCGAGCAAGCACGGCCCGCCCCGTACCACCGCACCACCGGCCCGTCCGCCGCAACCGCCGCCGGACCGGGCCGACATGTCGCCGAGTAGACAGGGAACCCGTGCCATGGACTTCCGGACCGGCCGCCGTACGGCGATCGCCGTCACCGCCGCCCTCACCGCCGGAGCGCTGCTGGGGGCCGCCCCCGCGACGCCGGCCGCACCCGCCGCGGCCACCGCCCCCACCCCGACCATCCTGCAGACCGGCCTGCCCGCCCGGTCCTTCAGCGACCCCACCGGGGTCAACGACAACGGCGTCGTCGTCGGCTACGCCTACGGGTCCGGCCAGGGCAACGACACCAGCGCCATCCGCTGGAACCCCGACCTCGCCCCCACCACCCTCCCCCCGCTGTCCGGCGAGGACTTCGCGCAGGCCCTGGGGGTGAACGACGCGAACCTCGCCATCGGCATCTCCTGGCCCGCCTCCCGGGACCGCTACCGGGCGACGGCCGTCCGCTGGGCCGCCGACGGCACACCCACCGTCCTGCCGCCGCTGCCCGGCGACCAGTACAGCAAGCCCACGGCGATCGGCTCCGGCGGCGCCGTGGTCGGGGTCTCCAGCAACGGCGCCGAGGAGCACGCCGTGGCCTGGCGCCCGGACGGCACCGTCGTCGCCCTCGCCCCGCTGCCCGGGGGCACCAGGAGCGAGGCCGTCGACATCAACGGCGCCGGAGTCGCGATCGGCCGCTCCTCCACGGGGAGCGGCACGTACCGCGGCGTGATCTGGAGCTCCACCGGCACGCCGACCCCGTTCCAGACCGGTCCGACCGGCGGGGTCGGCGACGTGCCGGTCCAGATCAACGACGCCGGCACGGTGATCGGATGGGCCGACCGGCCGCAGTCGACCGGAACCGTCCGGCACGGTCTGGTCCGGTCGCCCAACGGGGCGATCCTCGACCTCGGGGCGAACACCCTGCCGGTCGCCGTCAACGGCTCCGGCACCGTCGTGGGCCAGCACCAGCCGAACCCGACCTCCAGCCAGACGTCCGCCGCGAAGTGGAGCCCCACCGGCACCCTCACCCCTCTCCCCCTCGCCGCTTCGTCGGGCGCCAAGTCGACCGCCGTCGGGATCAACGACTCCGGCACCGCGATCGGCTACTCGTGGGACGGCATCCCGGCCCGGCAGTACCAGGCGGGCAAGATCTGGGCCGCCGACGGCACCCTCACGGACCTCGACCCCACCGGTACCACCAACACCACCCTGTTCATCAACAACACGGGCCTGGTCGTCGGGCTCTCGCTGTTCCGGTCGGCGGGAAGTCTCTACCCCTCCCACCTGGCCACCGTCTGGCGCCCGTAGGGTCCGAGTCGCCTGTGCCGCACCGGGATCACGCACAGGGTGACGCACGAGGCGGCGTGGCGCCGAACCTGCAGGTCGGCGCCACGCCGCACGGCCGGTGACCGGGCGATCAATTGACTGCCCAAGCCCGGCGTCCTCCCGTAGAGTGACCGGATGGTCGGCCTAATGGATCAGAAATCGTTGCAGGAAACCAGAACTGACGCAGCATCACCCGCCCCGACCCATGTGGTGGGCCTGTCACCCGTGTTCACCGACCCGTTGTGGCGGATCCCCGTCCGGCTGAACCCCGTCGAAGTCGCCCTGCTGCGCACCGAACCGCTGCGGCGCCTGCACTTCGTGGCACACGGCGGGGCTTCGACGATCAGCACCCTGCAGTCGTACTCCCGGCTCGAACACACCCTCGGCGTGCTCGCCCTGGTCGCGCACTTCCGACCGGAGGACGAACTCCTGCGGGTCGCGGCGCTGGTGCACGACATCGGCCACCTGCCGTTGAGCCACACCTTCGAGGGCCTCTCCGGCCTCGACCACCACGCGATCGGCCTGCAGTTGCTGCGGGCCGACCCGATCCGTCCGGTGCTGGAGGAGCACGGGATCAGCGCCCGAGCCGTCGTCGCCGCACTCGGCGCGCAGCCGCCCTCACCGCTCACCAACCGCTCCAACCTGCTGAATCTCGACCATCTCGACTCCTACGTGCGCAGTGGGCGTGCCGCCGGGCGCCTGGACGCCGATCCGGCCGCCCTGCTGGGCCGACTCCGTCTCAAGGACGCCGCGGTGTCGGCCGACCGCGAGACCGCCGCCTCGCTGGTCGGCCTGGTCTGCGCGGAAGCACGGCTGCACACCTCGTGGGACAACGTGGGTCCGGTCTCGGTGGTCCGCCGCCTGGCCCGCCGGCTGCTCGACAGCACGGACCTCGCCCCGGCCGGGCTCGCTCGGCTGACCGATCCGCAGCTGTGGTCCGCGCTCGACGCCTGCGAGGCCACGCGGGTGGAGAGTGCCATGATCCGGTACGAGCCGCACCGGCTGAAGGTCACGGCCGGCAGCGCTCCGGGCGTTCCCGGGGACGCCTCCGGCTGGGACTTCTCGCTGCGCAAGATCTACAGCTCCGAGCCGCTGGTGGACGGGCAGCGGATCGAGGTGTCCGCGCCGGAACTGGCCGCCGAGCTGGACGCGCTGAGGTCGTTGTCCACCACGTTCCGCGTCCGGTGGGACTGAGACAGCCGGCACGGGGACACCGGGCACGGCGACGTGGGGACACGACGACGCGGAGGCGCGCCGGCGGGCCAAAGGAGAGGACGCCGCCCCCGGTCCGCCCGTCGCACGAGCTACTGGCCCACCCTCCCGTCGACGCACTCGCGCAGCAGGTCGGCGTGCCCGCAGTGTCGGGCGTACTCCTCGATCCGGTGGACCATCAGCTCCCGCACCGCGATCCCGTCCTTCCCCAGGCGCTCGCCGAGGTCCGGGTGCCCGGCCAGGGCGGCATCGGTCGCGGCCTGCTCGCGCGCCAGATCGGCGTGCGCGCCGTCGACCACGGCCTGTTCGGCGACGGCTTCGTCGAAGTCCGCGTCGCGCCTGCCGTACAGCTTCGGCAGCGGCTCACCGTCGGTGATCCAGTTCTGCCAGTCCCGTTCCACCTCGGCGAGGTGCCGGACGAGACCGAGCAACGACATCGTCGACGGCGGGACCGACCGGCGCGCGAGCTGTTCGGCGTCGAGGCCCTCGCACTTCATCCGCAGGGTGGTGCGGTAGTCCGCCAGGAAGTTCAGCAGCGTCGCGAGCTCGCCGTCCGGACCGGTCTGGTCCCGGGCACGGGGGTCGTCGTCCGGATCGGCCCACATGTCGGGGTAGACGGTCGCCCGGCTCCATCGTGCGGGCCGGTCGGTCTCGGTCGGGTCGGTCGGGAGGAGGTCGCTCATGCGTTCCATGATCGTTGGAGAGCGGACGGTTCGCCAGCGGGTTTCCCCGCGACGACCGGCGGTGACCGCCCCGGCTGCGCGGGCCCCGGCGGTGAGCGTGCCGGCGTGACGCGTGCTCGAACGTCCTCAGCTCATCAACTCGGGCGCGAAGTAGTCCCGCAGGCGAGCGATCCTCCCGTCCCGGACGCGGAAGATCTGCACCAGCGAGACGGTCTCGTCGCCCCCTCCCCCGTCACCGGGCCCGTCGAAGACCGTGTCGATCTCGGCGATGAACACGTCGGGATCGGCGGTCACGTGCAGCACGTACCCGGACTTCTCCAGGTTCGGCAACCGGCCGCCCTCCGACTCCCGCTCGTAGTAGGCCGCCATCGTCCGACGGATCTCCTCGCGCCCCACCAGCTTCCTGGGGAAAGCGGCGCCGCCCGGCATCAGCGGCGCTTCGAGGACACCGTCCTCGGTGAAGTTCTCGGCCAGGGCGTCGGCGTTCCGGGTCAGGGAACCCGCGTAGACGTAGCTCTGGAAGATCTGCTGCGGCGTTCGGGACACGGTGGCCTCCCCTGGACTCGGACACGGGGTACCACACCATCACAGGATTGCTTCCGGGACGACCGGTTCCGGGCCGATTCCTGCTCCGGCCCGGGGGCGGGCGCGTTCCGGCGGACCGGCCGGACACGCGTCCGCCCCGCCCACCGGGTGCGGCGGACGAGGCGAACGGGACGGACGGACCGCGGACATGCCTTGGTCAGGTCAGGTCAGGTCAGGCGCCCGCGGTGGCCAGGTCCTTGATGTCCTCGTAGCCGAGGCCCAGCTTGTTGTAGAGGCGCACCTCGTCCTCGGTCAGCCCACCGCCCTTGGTCAGCTCCTTCACCTGGGAGTCGGTGAGCGGCGTGGCCGCCGCCGCACCGGCCGAGTCGTCCGCGCCGCCCACGGAGGCACCGCCGAGGCCGCCGCCGAGGAGGCCGCCGAAGATGTCCTCGATGTCCGCCGAGGTGATCTCGGCGGCACCGGAGGGCGCCTGGACCGCCGGGGCGTCCTTGCCGAACGCGATCCGCACCGGAAGCGTGGCGCCCGGGGTGGGCTTCTCCTCCAGCTGGGCGAGGTCGAAGGTCACGGCGGACAGCGCGCCGCCGTCCAGGTAGAGGTCCAGGGCCAGCTTGCGGTCAGGCACGTCACTCGGGACGGCCTTCGGCAGCTTGGCCCCGCTCGGAAGCTCCTTGGCCAGCGGCTCGACGGCCTTCAGCAGGTCGTCCGCCAGCTTGCGGGCGGGAGCGCTGAGGGTGATCAGGTCCTTGCCGTCCTTCTTGCCCTTGTCCTCGAAGGAGACGTCACTGGTGAAGATGTTCTTCAGCGACGTCGCGAGGCCCTCCGAGACCTTCGGGTCCAGCGTGGGCGCGGCGGAGGGCGAGGCCCCCGCCTTGCCGTCGGCCGACTTCGCGGAGCCCTGGAGCGCCGCCGCGTCGAAGGTGACCCACTTCCCGGTCAGGCCGTCCTTCAGGGCCGCCGGCAGGCCCTCCGTCATCTCCTTGACCTGGGCCGGGTCCTCGCCGACCAGCGTGGCGATGCCCGCGAGGTCGGCCTGCGCGTAGGTCTTGCCGCCGACCTGGCGCAGCTCGACCAGCGACGCGCCGCCCTTGCCGGTGAGCGCGTAGGAGAAGGAGACCGACTTGTCCGACAGCGCGTCGACGGTCTTGCCGTCGGCGCCCTTGCTCGGCTTGACGTCCTTGAGCGGCTTGTCCGCGCTGAAGGAGACCGCCAGGCTCACGGCGGAGAGCGCGGCCGCGGTCTCCGCGTCGACCTTCTCGCCGGTGGCGGTGCCGAAGGCCTCGATCTGCGCGGGAGTCGCGTCGATGGAGAACTTCGCACTGAACGACTTGCTGTCGTTGAGCTTCCCGAAGGCGTCGGACACCTTCTCCGCGGCGGTGAGCTGCTGGACGGTACCGCACGCGGCGAGCCCGGCGGCGAGAACGGTGCTGCAGGCGGCGGCGACCAGGGTGGTGCGGACGGTCCTGCGTATCACGGCGTTGATGGGAAGCCTCCTGAGAGCGGCGTAGAGATCGTGGAAGCAACTGGTCCGCTGCCTGTGTACGACAGGACACAGGCAAGCACAGCACCCCTCGCGCGGGCACCTGCATTTCCCGGCTGCCTCCCCGGAGCGAGCACAAACTACCGCACCCGACCGACAACCCCCCACGCCCCGTCGCAGGTGAACGGGGCGCCGGAGGCCGGACGCCGGGGGTCAGCGGTAGTACGGCTCGACGACGGACCGGGCCTCGTCGAGCAGGGCGGGGCCCTCCTGCGGGACGGGCGGCTGATCGCTGCCCGGCCTGATGTCCAGGAGCTGTTCGCCGGACAGGGCGAACACCACCCGCCGCAGGCCCGCCCGCCGGATGACGGCCGCGCACATCGGGCAGGGCTCGCAGCTGGTGTACAGGGTGGTTCCTGCCGCCGTGGCCGGGTCCAGCTCCCGCGCGGCCCACCGCGCCAGCTTCAACTCCGGGTGTGCGGTGATGTCCTGATCGGTGAGGGTCGTGTTGCGGTCCTCCGCCAGGACCGTCCCGTCCGGGCCCGCGAGCAGCGAGCCGAACGGCGGGTTGCCGCCGTCGCGGGCCTCGGCCGCGAGTGCGACGGCCCGTCGGAGGAAGGCGAGGTCGTGGGGTGCGGTCATGACTGCTCCGTCGGGTTGCGTCGGCTGCTGCTTCAACTGTTTCGGCTGTCTCGGCTGTGAGGACGGTGGAGGTGTGCGGCCACCGCTGCGAGCGCCTCCCGGCCCGTCTCCGGGTGGCAGGTCGTGCGCGGGTCCCCGTCATAGGGGTCGAGGACGACGGTCTCCGCGCCCAGCAGCCGCAGCCGGTCGAGGTCGTCCGTGATCTGCTCGATCGTGCCCTCACCGGCCTTCCGGTCCGGGCCGACGATCGGTGCCCCGGTGAGCCGGAGGGCGATCCGTGGCGCGAAGGCCGGTACGGGGAGCCCCAGTTCGTCGGCGACGGCCTTCAGCCTCACCGCCGCCTCGCACAGCCACGGCATGGTGGGCCGCAGCGGGTGCCAGGCGTCACCGAAGCGCACGGCACGCCGCAACCCGGCGTCGCTGTTCCCGCCGACCCAGACCGGGATCCGCCCGGCACCGTAGTCGGCGGTGTCGGCCCAGGCCGCCCGAACGGCCCGGAGGTGGTCGTCGGTCAGCCGGCCGCGCTGTTCGAACGGGATCCCGAGGGCGGCGAACTCCTGCCGTGCCCAGCCCACCCCCACACCGAGGACCAGCCGGCCACCGCTCAGCCGGTCCAGGTTGGCCGCCATCCGCGCGGTGAGCAGCGGGTGCCGGTACGGGGCGACCAGGACGGTCGTGCCGAGCCGGATCCGGGTGGTGACGCCGGCGAGCCAGGACAGGGTGGTGAAGGGCTCGTAGAACGGGGCCGGATACCGCGCGGCGACGTCGGGCGTGATGACGAGGTGGTCCGAGACCATCAGCAGGTCGAACCCCAGGTCCTCGACGGTGCGGGCCCAGCTCCGCAGGGCTCCCGGGTCGGTGCCGGGGCCGAAGTTGTGGATGTTGACTCCGATCTTCACAGCTCGAAGCCTAGTCAGGCAGGACGTGCCCCCAGAAGGGATTCCCGCCGGTCCAGGGGCCGTTCCGCCGTGGATTCACCGGTGATCGTGACCTGTCGCCGGGAATCCCGCGCAGCGCCCTCCCGGGGCCGGCGCGGCGGGTGCGGCCGGGCCTGCGGGCGGACGGGTCGGCCGGCCGTCGCCCGCCTGTGACGGACCGCCCGTTCGCCCCGGCGCTGCCCCTGCTCGGCGCCGGCCCCCTGCCGCGCAGGGGCAGCGCCGGGCCGGCCGGGGCGGCGCAGGTCAGAGGCGGTCCGGGCGGAGCCGGCGGATAGGGTGCGGTGCGGGCGCGGTGACCTTCCGCCGCCCGCCGCGACCCCCGAAGGAGCCCCCACCATGCCGACCGCACCCGCCGCCTCCGCAGCCACCGCCGGGCCGTCGGTCGGACGGTTCGGTCTGGGCACGGCCGCGGTCGGACGGCCCGGCTACCTCACGCTCGGACGCGACCTCGACCTGCCCGCCGAGCGCACCGTCGAGGCGCTCCGGACCCGGACCCACACCCTGCTCGACGCCGCCTACGCGGCGGGCGTGCGGTACTTCGACACCGCCCGCTCGTACGGCCGCGCCGAGGAGTTCCTCGGCGAGTGGCTGGCCTCCCGGCCGGGGAACGTGGCCGACGTGACGATCGGCAGCAAGTGGGGCTACACCTACACCGCCGACTGGCGGACCTCCGGGGTCCCCGCCCACGAGGTCAAGGAGCACTCGACAGCCGTGTTCGACCGTCAGGTCGAGGAGACCCGGACTCTGCTGGGCAGGCGCCCGGACGTGTACCTGGTGCACTCCGTCACGCCCGACAGCCCCGCCCTCACCGACCCCGCCCTGCACACGCGGCTGGCCGGGCTGGCCGCCGAGGGCGTCCGGGTGGGTCTGTCCACCAGCGGCCCGGCGCAGGCCGCGACCGTCCGGTCCGCGCTGGAGGTCGAGGCCGACGGCCGGCCGCTGTTCGCCGCTGTCCAGTCGACCTGGAACGTGCTGGAGCCGTCCGCCGGGCCGGCGCTCGCCGAGGCCCACGCGGCGGGCCTCCTGGTGGTGGTCAAGGAGGGTATGGCCAACGGCCGCCTCGCCGACCGCAACGCCACCGGCCCCGACACCGCCGCGCTGCGCGCCCTCGCCTCCGCCGCCGGCGCGTCCTGCGACGCCGTCGCACTGGCCGCCGCGGCCGCCCGGCCCTGGGCGGACGTCGTGCTCTCGGGGGCGGCCACCACCGGGCAGCTGGCCTCCAACCTCACCGCCGCCGGGCTCGGCCTCACATCGGCGCAGCTCGCCGAGCTGGCCCCGATGGCCGAACCGGCCGAGGCGTACTGGCGTACCCGCGCCGCGCTGCCCTGGGCGTGAGCCCCCCACGGGCCCGCCGAAGGCGACGCGGCGACTCGGCGACTCGGCGACTCGGCGACTCGGCGACTCGGCGACGAGAGAGCGTGACACCGGGAGCGGCGGGAGGCGGGGCCCGCAGCTCCGGGCCGTGGCAACCCGCCCGGCCGCCTCTGCTACGGTCGACGGGCCGGCCGCGGGACTCCGGTGCGACTTCCGAAACGCGCCTCTACAGCACTGATTCGCAGTTCGCGCCCCCATTCCCCGGCCGGCACTCCGGGTCCGGGGTCACGGACGGCAGCACACAGGGGCGGGGAGCGGAACGGTGGAGACGTACGGCGACCTGATCGCCGCCGAGGACGTGCTGCTCTTCGTCAACGCCGCCATCACCGGCACCGGCCAGCGCGAGTTCCACAGCGGCGCGGACGAGCAGCGCCTCTCGCTCGACTTCCTGCACACGTACATGCTCGTCAACTACCGCGGACCGTACGCCGCCGCGCTCGCCCTGGACATCAACGACCACAACGCGGCACTGATCGTCCGGCACCTGCTGGAGAGCGCCCGCGACGCGACCGTCGAACAGCGGCACACCGAGGGCCGGCTGATCGCACGCCGGCTGGCGCTGCTGCCCCCGCAGCGGGTCTACCGGCTGATCGCCGGCCTGCGCCGGGCCAAGGTCAACAACCGCCGCACCCGCGCCATCGTGCGCGACTGGCTCGCCGCCCGCCCGGACCAGGCGTTCGACGCCGTGAAGTACCGCGCCGGCCTCAAGCTGGCGCTGCGCCACACCCACCTGCGGACCGTGGCGGAGGAGACCGGCGACTTCCTGTACGCCCCGCGCCGCCGCGCCCGGTTCGAGGCCCCGCTGCTCGACGCCTGGCGGCGTGCCCACCACCAGCAGTCGGCCCTCTACGAGCTTCCCTACACGGTGGCCGAGGGCTTCGCCCACCGGCACGGCATCCCCCGTGCCGCCTTCCTGGAACGCATCGCCCCGCGGATGACCGCCCTGGAGCGGCTGCGCCTCCAGGAGTCCGCCCGCGACCACGGCGCCGACGCCGTCCGCACGGACCTGTCCCGGATGCCGCTCACCCGGCTCGCCTCGTACGTGCTCGGGCTGCCGCCCGCCGACCGGACGGCCCGACGGGCTGAGCTGACCGGTGCCCTGCGCGGCGCGGCCCTCCGGGCCGCACGCACCGCCGGTGCGCGGGAGGGCAGTTGGGGGCGGGTCACGGCCGTCCTCGACGACAGCTTCTCCTCGTACGGCTCGGGCACCAAGCGTCGGCGGCCGCTCGCCGCCGCCCTGGCGAGCCACTTCCTGCTGGAGGTGCTCGCCGACGAGTACACCGCGCTGTGGACCTCCGGCCTCACGGACGCGCTGCTCGCCCGTCCCTCGGGCCCGACCCCGCTCGGCCGGCGGATCCTCGATGCCCTCGACACCGCACCGCAGCGGCTGCTGATCGTCTCGGACGGCTGGGACAACGCGCCGCCCGGCCTGGCCGCCGAGGTACTGCGGGTCTGGCGTACCCGGCTGGACCCGCAGCGGCGGACCAGCATCGTGCACCTCAACCCGGTCTACGACGCCGAGGACTTCGACGTCCGGCGCCTCGCCCCGACCGTGCCCACCGCCGGGCTGCGCGACGCCGAGGACCTGCCGGCGCTGGTCGAGTTCGCCCGGTTCGCGGAGGGCCGTACCGACCTCACCGAGCTGACGGACCACCTGGCCGTCCGCACCGAGCGGTTCCTCGCGGCGGGAGCAGGCCGATGACCACCGTTCCGCCGGCGTTCCGGCTCGACCTGGCCGGCCTCGACACCCGGCCCGCCCAGGTGTGGGGCGGCGTGCGGCTGGTGCCGCTGGTCCGGGACGAGCCGGTCGATGGTCTCCGGCTCCGCCAGGAGCTCTACGAGGACGAGTTCGCCACCGTCGCGGTGGGCCGCCGCGACACGTACAGCTCGTACGTCCCGCACGGCTTCGTCGCGGACTGGAGCGGGGACGGCACCCCGGCGGCGGCGTACGGGACCCGGCTCGACACGTCGTCGCCCGGGACCCCGCCGGAGCTGGTCGAGGTGCACGCACCGCGCCGGATGACCAAGCGGGCGGACCGGACCCGCCTGCGCTTCCTGCCCCTCCACCTCGCCCTCGAAGGCTACCTCTCCCTGCACTTCGGCGGCCCGTCAATCTCCTGGGAGCAGTGGTCCGAGCACGCCCTGCGGCGCGGGCTGTCCCCGCGCGCCGAGGAGGCGTACGGCGGCGCCCAGGTCCGCGGACTCGCCGACGCCCTGCGGCAGTTCGAGATCCACCCCGGCCAGTGCGGCGTCGTGCTCTACGTCGCCGACGCGCTCGCCGCCGCGTTCGCCGTCCCGCACCCCGACGACTACCGGGCGCTGCACCGGAGCCTGCTCCTCGACCTCTACGGCGAACTGATCCACCACTACGGCGTCCTGAGCACGCCGGTCCCCGACTTCCGGGCCGACCTGCGGGCGGCCGGTCCGGTCGACTCCCCGGCCGCGCTCCGGGCCGCCGTCGAGCAGCAGGAGCGCGCCTGGGCGGAGTTCCACGACACGGCCATGGCGGGCGGACTGCTGGACGCCGACTACCGGCGCCGGACGGTGTACCGGCTCGACCGTTTCACCCTCTCCCGTTTCCTGCCGGACTTCCGGCCCAAGCGGGAGAACCACATCGGTGAGGCGATCACCGACGAGGACGGCCGGATCGCCTACCTCAAGTCCTTCCGCCTCTCCGAGAGCCAGGTCCGCCGGGGTCACCTCCTCGACCGGCTCGCCGCCCACGACTGGCACCTCCCGGCCACCGCCGGGGCCCTGGGCCTCACCGAGGCCCAGCTCGGGCTCCGTCTGGAGTCGGCCGGCTTCGGCGCGCTCCTGCGCCAGGACGTCCTCGACCACTACCGCCGTCACGCCCGCACGGACGGGCGGTAGGGCGGGCGGTAGGGCGGACTCCACGGGCCGTCGGGGGTCGGGTGCGGGCACGCGCCGTGACGGCGCCCGTGATCGGCGGGCCCGGTCCGGTGACCGTCCGTGGGCATCGTCGGTGGGCGCCGTCCGTGGGCATGGTGCGGTGACCGTGGGCGGAGGATGATGGGAGAAGGTTCGTAGAAGGACGGTCGGCGATGACCCGACACCTGCCCCGCTCGGC
Source organism: Streptomyces sp. BE20 (assembly GCF_036322525.1). Lineage (NCBI taxonomy): Bacteria > Bacillati > Actinomycetota > Actinomycetes > Kitasatosporales > Streptomycetaceae > Streptomyces > Streptomyces sp. BE20. The sequence goes on from NZ_JAQYWW010001036.1 coordinate 69,088, forward strand.
CGGCGCGAGCGGCTCCGGCCCTGCCCGGCCCCCCGCGCACCGGCCCCACCGGCCCCACCGTGCCCGGAACCGCCCCGGAGGCGGCCGGCGATTGCCGTTAGGGACCGGCCGGCCGGTGCTCCTCGCCCTGGCCGCGGCGCTGCTGGGCGCGGTGGTCGCCGTCGTCTCCGTGCTCTTCGCCCCGGCCGCGCAGGCCCGGGCAACGGTGCGCCTCGACCCGGACCACGGCCCGGCGAAGACCCGGGTGACGGTCGGGGGCGACGGCTTCCGGGCGTGCCTCCCCGGGACCGCCACCGTGCAGTTGGCCTGGGACTCCTCACCGGCCGGAACGGCCCAGGTCGGGTCGAAGGGCCGCTTCACCGGAACCGTCGACGTCCCCGCGAACGCCTCTCCGGGTGCCCACGAGGTGACGGCCCGCTGTACCGCTCCGCCGTCACCCGGCACACCGTCGTCACCCGGCACACCGGAACCGCCCGACGACGGCCCGGTCGTCTCCGCGCCCGGCCCCGCCGCCGCGCCCCCGCCCGCCGCCGCGGCGGTGACCGTGTCCGCGACGGCGACGTTCACGGTCGAGGCGACGGGGGACGAGGTGACCTCCACCCTGGCCCTGGAGCCGGCGAGCGGACCCGCCGGGCGGCAGTTCACCGCCGGGGGCACCGGTTTCCACTGCACGAAGAGCGCACTCGTCGTGGTGCGGTGGGACGGACAGGTGGTCGCGCGAGGCGCACCCGCCGCCGACGGTTCCTTCAGCCGTCCGCTCACCGTGCCGGCCGACACGCCGCCGGGCGAGCACCCGGTGACGGCGTCCTGCGGCCCCGACTCCCCGTACCACGCCGAGGCGACGTTCACAGTGACCCCTCCCGGCGGGAGCGGTTCGACCGGATCCCGGGACGGCCGGCCCGAGCTGCGCGCCGCCCCCGCGAGCGGACGGGTGGGCGAGCCGGTCGCGGTCACCGGCGCCGGCTTCGCCTGCCACGGCACCGAGGTCGAGCTGTCCTGGAACGGCACCACCTGGCGGCGGGTCGCCACCGACGACGGCGGACGGTTCACCACGACCACCCGGATCGCCGACGACGCCCGGCCGGGCCGTTACACCCTGCACGCGGTGTGCCCGGCCTACCCGGCCATGGCGGACGACGCCGCGTTCGAGATCCTGGCGCCCGGCCAGGGCAGCGACCCGGCCACGGGCAGCGACCCGGGAGCGGGTGGCGACCCTGGCGCGGGTGGCGACCCTGGCGCGGACGACGCGACGCCCACCACCTGGGTGGTCGGCCCGGCAGCCGGTGGTGCGGCCGTGCTGGCCGCCGCCGCCGGGGCCTACGTCCTCGGCCGACATCGGGGCCCGCGCTGGGCCTCCGGGCACGTCGCCGTCGAGCCCGCCCCCGGTGAACCACCCCGGCCGCGGGTGGACGAGACCGACGACCCGGCGGGCCCGACCCGCACCGTCCGGCTGGAGCCGCGATCCGATCCCGGCACCCACCGCGTCGAGGAGCACGAGGAGGAGGAATGACCGGCGCCACCCTGACCGACCCGGCCACCGCGCGGGACCTGCTGTTCTCGGCGGAGGCCGGCAGCGCCGTGGACGCGCTCACCGGGGCCCTGCGCGAACAAGGCACCGTCGATGCCCTGATGCGCGGTGTCCCCCGGTTCACCGGCGCGGCCGGGCGGGCCGTCGAACACGAAGTGGCCGCGGCGCTGGACGGCCTGCTCGGCCGGAACCTGTTCGAGTGCGCCGCCTCCGGCTGGAGCCGGTACGCGGCCCTGACATCGGCTGCCCGGCGCACCCGGGCCGCCCCCGACACCGAGGAGGTCGTGGCGCTGGCCAGGCACCGCATCACCTCGACCAACAGCCCGCACGTCGACCTGCTGGTGGACGGCACCCCGGTCGGTTCGGTCCGGATGGCGCTGGCCCTCGTCATCGAGCTGGACGGCGTGGTGGCCGTGGTGCGCCGCACCCGTCTGGCGGAGATCCGGGCCGGGAACTGCACCGTCACCGGCGCGCTGACCGTCGAACGGCAGACCGTCGCACAGCGTCGGCTCACCTACGACCTGCCCGGCGCGGTGCACCTGCGCCACGGGATCCCGCTGCTGTCCGACGAACCGGAGGCGGCGGATCCGCCGGTCCCCCGGATCCCCCCGATGCCGACGGCGCCCCCCGCACCGCAACCCCTGTCGCCGCCCCCGCCCGCACCGCCGGGCGCGGACCCACGCGCCTCGTGACACGGTCACACCGCGGCCACCGGCCCGTCGGCCTCCCCGCTGACGGGCCGGCGGAAAACGAGGTGCGGGGCCGAGCGGGCGCGCAGTAGGGTCGGCGCGATGATGACTCCTCCTTCCAGATCGGGGGTCCCGTCCGCGCGAAGTGAGTGCTGATGCTCACTCGAACCGCGAACGGGGACACCCGGCTTTCCTTCTGGCAGCGCGTGCGCGAGTTCGCCGTGCCGCCCACCATGATCGAGACTTCGACCGCCCGCCGCCTGGTCGGTGACTGGGCCGGGGCGTGTGCGGCCGCAGGTGTCGATGTCGACCTGGACCTGCGATCCGTCGCACGCGCCCACGGCAGCGATCTCGCGGCGCTGGTCCGCGGCGATCTGCGGCACCTGGCGCCGGACCTGTTGCGCTGGCACCTGCCGAGGGTCGCCCCGGACGGGCTGCTGCGCCCCGGGCTGACCGTGCCGCTGGCACGGTACGGCGCGGGCGCGGTGCAGCTCGTGGTCCGGACTCCCCCGGCCTGGGCGGATGCCGGCCAGCGGATCGGCCTCGCGCTGTGGGACGCGTCCCGCGCCGGGTCCCGCGACCGCCGACATCCGCATCCACACCCCCACCCGCATCGGAGGTTCCGGTTCGACCTGCACCGACACCTCTGGGACGCCCGCCGGGCCCACGAGCTAGGGAAACGGGCCGGCGCCGATCGGCCGCCCGCGGACCGGATCCCGGTGCCCCCGAGGTTCGCCTGCGCCGTGGACCGGTGGGCGGCGGAGGCGGGAATCCTGCTCCGCGCCGAGGGCCGGCCCCCCGGGGCCGTGGCCGTTCGTCTCGGTTCACGGCAGCGGCTGGTCCTCGACCTGCTCGCCGACGGGGTCGGGCTCACCGTGACTCCGTCCACCGCCGACCGGGCCGCCGGGCTGCCGGTACTGCCCGATGCGGCGACCTGGGTGCTGCCGGACCCGGAGCTGCTCCGGGCCGGGCTGATCCGGCCCGATCGCCTGCACCCCCTGGTCGCCGCGGCGTTGGCTCCGGGCCACCGGCCCGCCCCTGCCCCGGCGGGGGCGCCCGACCCCGCCGGGGCACCCCACCCGGTGGAGTGCCGGGGAGCCCTCCACCGGATCGGGCTGGTCGGCGGGGTGCTGGTCCCGCTGGACCACGACCCCGCCGAGATCCGCAGGGAGGAGTTGCTGGCCTCCCTGACCGGCACGCCGCTCCCCTGTCTCCAGGTCATCGACCGGGCGCACCGTCACCCGGAGAACCTCGACGACGTCCGCGCACGCCTCGCCCACGGCGACACCGCCGGTGCCCTGGCCGTCGTCGAGGGTCTGCTCGGGCCCGAAGCGCTGCTGCGCGACGGTGCCTTGCGGGACGACCTGGAGGAGGCGGCCCGACGGCGCATCGTCTACGGGCTGTTCCGCGCCGGCCTGGTCGGTTCCCGGCCGGAGCACGTCGGCCGGCCGGGCCTCCGACGCTCGCGCGGCCGCCGCTCGCGCCCGCGCCACGCCGACTCCCGCTGACCCGCCCCAGCACCTCGCCCACCCACCCGCCGTGAACCGGAAGGTCGTCACCCATGCCTGTTTCCACACCCCTGTCCACCATGCCCGCCACAGCCCCTGCCGCCTCTCGACTCGACGTCGCCGCAGACCTGTTGACCCTGCTCGGCGACACCGCCACCGAACCGCGCCCGGACACCCGGCTGGAAGCCCTGACCCTGGCCGTCGCCGCCGACCTGCCGGTACTGCTCTGGGGCGAGCCCGGGATCGGCAAGACGGCAGCGCTGACCCGGCTCGCCGAAGCCCTGGACCTCCCGCTCACCACCGTGATCGCCAGCGTGCACGAGCCGTCCGACTTCTCCGGGCTGCCCGTCGTCGGGGACGACCCCGCCGAGCAGGGCGTCCCCATGGCCCCACCGGACTGGGCGGTCCGTCTGGTCCGGGCCGGACGAGGACTGCTCTTCCTGGACGAGCTGTCCACCGCGCCACCGGCCGTCCAGGCGGCCCTGCTGCGGCTGGTCCTGGAACGGCGGATCGGCGCGCTCCGGCTCCCGCCCGGCGTCAGGATCGTGGCCGCCGCCAACCCGCGCTCCTCGGCGGCGGACGGCTGGGAGCTCAGCCCGCCGCTGGCCAACCGGTTCGTCCATCTCCAGTGGACCCACGATCCCGAGGTGGTGATCCGCGGCCTCGGCGGGACCTGGCCGCGGGCCACCCTGCCTCGGCTCGACCCCCAACGCCTCACCGGGGCCGTGGACTTCGCCCGACGCGCGGTGTGCGGGCTGCTGACCGCCCGCCCCGCACTGGTCCACCGGCTGCCCGAGAACGAGACCCGGCGCGGCGGCGCCTGGCCGTCACCGCGGAGCTGGGAGATGACCCTCCGGCTGATCGCCTTCGCGACCGCCGCCGGATCCGACCGGGAGGTGCTGTCCCTGCTGGTCCGTGGCACGGTGGGGGACGGACCGGGCCTGGAGCTCCTGGCGAGCGTGGACCGGATGGACCTGCCCGATCCCGAGGCGCTGCTCGCCGACCCCGTGGGCGCCGAGCTGCCCGAACGGGGGGACCTCCGGCAGGCCGTCCTCGACGGCGTGGTCGCGGCGGTCCGCCGGCGCCCGGAGCGGTCCCGCTGGGACGCCGCCTGGGCGCTGCTGGTCCGGGCGGTGGAGACCGGGGCTCCGGACCTGGTGGTGGTGCCCGCGACCACGCTCGCCGCCCTGCGCCGGGAGGACTGGGACGTGCCCGCGTCCATCGAGGGACTCGCCGGGGCGGTGGCACTGTCCCGACGGGCCGACCGCGCGGCCGGGCGGGTGGCCGCCGCGTCCGCCGCGAAGGCGGGCCGATGAGCACGCCCGTGCGGGACACCGCACCCGACACCGCCTGGGACATCGCGCCCGCCACCGCCCGTGACGCCGCGTGGGACGACGATCCGGACACCGCCTGGGACAGCGTGCCCGAGGCCACGCCCGGAACCCTCCGGAACGACGATCCCGACACCGCCTGGGACATCGCGCCCGACACCGGCCCGGCGGGCGGGCCCGGAGCCGGGTCGGCGGCCGGGCCCGCCCCGGTGACCGAACGGCCGACGACCGCGCCGCGGGCACCCACGGCGCTGGACCTCGACAAGCTGTTCGCCGCCCGCCTGCACGCCGCCCGGGTCCGCCCCTACCTGGCGACGGCCCTGTTCGCCCTCCACGTCGTGGAGTCACGGCAGGTCCCGACGATGGCCGTCGACCGGCACTGGCGGTGCTACGTCTCGCCGGCGTTCGTCGCGCTGACACCGGTCGAGGAGCTGGCCGGTGTCTGGGTGCACGAGGTGTCGCACCTGCTGCGCGACCACCACGGGCGCAGCGACCGGGTCGCGCGGGAGCGCGGGCTGACCGGTCCGGGCGAGCGGCTGCGCATGAACATCGCCGCGGACTGCGAGATCAACGACGACGTGTTCGGGGACGGGCTGGTCCGGCCGGAGGGGGCGGTCGAGCCGGCGGCCCTGGGGCTGCCCGAGGGCGAGTTGATGGAGGACTACCTGCGCCGATTCCGCCTCGGACCGCAGATGCAGGACGTGGCGTGGCTGGACTGCGGCAGCGGCGCGGACGGGCTGGACCGGACGTGGGACCTCGGGCCGGACGGGGCACACGGCCTCGGTCCGCACGAACGGGACGCGGTGCGGTTCCGGGTGGCCCAGGGCATCAACGGCCGTCCGGGGTCGGCGCCGAAGGGGTGGCGGCGGTGGGCGACGGAGGCGTTCCACGCGCCGCAGCCGTGGCGGGAGCTACTGGGGTCGGCGGTCCGCTCCGCGGCCTCGGGCACCGGCGCGGGCCAGGACTACAGCTACGGCCGGCCGTCGCGGCGCTCGGCGTCGGTGCCCGGCGCCGTGCTGCCGAGCCTGCGGCGCAGGCCGCCGCAGGTGTCCGTGGTGATCGACACGTCCGGGTCGGTCAGCGACGCCGAGTTGGGGAGCGCGCTCCTGGAGGTGGCGGCGATCGCGCGGGCCGTGGGCGGACGGCGCGACCTGGTCGCCGTGCTGCCGTGCGACGCGGCGGCCCGCGCGGTGCACCAGCTGTGCCGGGCCGAGGGGATCCCCCTGGTGGGCGGCGGGGGGACGGACCTGCGGACGGGCTTCGCCGCGGCTCTCCGGGCGCGGCCCCGTCCGGACGTGCTCGTCGTCCTGACCGACGGGCAGACACCGTGGCCGGACGCCCGGCCGGCGTGCCGGACGGTGATCGGGCTGTTCTCCCGGGGGCGCGCGGGCACCTCGTGGCGCGAGGACGATCCCGGCTACCGGCCGGACGTCCCGCCCGGGTGGGCCCGGGTGGTGGAGATCGGCGGCGTCGCCCCCGCGACCCGCTGAGTCCTGCGGAGCGCCGCGCGCGCCCGGGTCCGTCCCGGCGGCTCTCCGCGGGACTCAGCGAGGTCTCCCTACCCCAACTCCTTGACGAAAGCATGACATTGACGCACCATCATGCTGGCGCGCGCCGCAGTTCCTCCCCTGTTCCGTCCCTACGGATCCCCCACAGGAGGACAGTCATGCGACTGCCCCGCCGAGGGAAGCCCGCCGCGGCCACCGCCGTCCTGCTGGCCCTCGCACTCGCCTCCCCGCTCACCGTCCAGGCCGCCGCGAACCCGGTGGCCGCTCCGTCCGCGGTCGCGGACCGAGCCGGTGCGGCCGACTCCGCCCGGCAGTACCGCCTCGACGGGCCCCGCACCGTCGCCGAGCGCACCGCCGTCGCCGCCACCGGCGCCTCCGTCGACGCCGTCCGGCCCGACTCGGTCACCGTCACCGCCACCCCCGCCGAGGCCGCCCGCCTCCGGGCGCTCGGCTGGGCCCCCGTCCTGCTGCCCGGCCCCCTGTACGGCGCCGAACCCGGCGAGCAGGGCGTGGGGGCGTCGGTGTACGACTTCCCGTCCGCCGACTCCGGCTACCACAACTACGCGGAGGCCGCCGCCGACATCGACGCCGTCGTGGCCGCCCACCCCGCCATCATGAGCAAGCGCGTCATCGGCACCTCGTACGAGGGCCGGCCGATCGTGGCCGTCAAGATCAGTGACAACGTCGGCACCGACGAGAACGAACCCGAGGTGCTGTTCACCGCCCACCAGCACGCCCGCGAACACCTCACCGTCGAGATGGCCCTGTACCTGCTCCACGAGTTCGGCGACAAGTACGCCTCCGACGGCCGGATCGCCAACGCCGTCAACAGCCGCGAGATCTGGGTGGTCCCCGATCTCAACCCCGACGGCGGCGAGTACGACATCGCCACCGGCCGCTACCGCAGCTGGCGCAAGGACCGCCAGCCGAACTCCGGCAGCAGCAACGTCGGCACCGACCTCAACCGCAACTGGAACTACAAGTGGGGCTGCTGCGGCGGCTCCTCCGGATCCACCTCCAGCGAGACCTACCGGGGCAGCGCCCCGGAGTCCGCCAAGGAGGCCAAGGTGGTCGCGGACTTCGTCCGCACCCGGGTCGTCGGCGGCAAGCAGCAGATCACCGCCGCCATCGACTTCCACACGTACAGCGAGCTGGTGCTCTGGCCCTTCGGCTGGACCACGGCCAACACCACCACCGGAATGACGGCCGACGAGTACAACACCTTCGCCACCCTGGGCCGGACCCTGGCCGGCACCAACGGCTACACGCCGGAGCAGTCGAGCGACCTCTACATCACCGACGGCTCGATCGACGACTGGCTGTGGGGCGTGCAGCGGGTCTTCGCCTACACCTTCGAGATGTACCCCGGGCCGAACGGCAGCAGCGGCTTCTACCCGCCGGACGAGGTGATCGGGCGGGAGACCAGCCGCAACCGCGAGGCCGTGCTGCGGCTGGTGGAGACGGCGGACTGCGTGTACCGCGCGATCGGCAAGCAGCAGCAGTACTGCGGCATCGCGAGCTGACGGCGGTCCGCGCCGGGCGGGGCCCCGTTCGGGGTCCCGCCCGGCGCGGCCACCCCGGCCGGACGCCGGGGAGCCGACCGCACGGGGGGCGGACGGTCCGGCGGCGACGTCAGGCCGGAGCTCGGCGCCGGGGCGTCAGGCGAGGGCCTGCACTCCGGGGCGCGCGAACCTCGGCGCGGCCGCTCCGGCGGGAGCGGCCACCGGGTCCACGGCACAGAACCGGTCGCGCGCGGGCAGGACGCCGTCGGCCAGGAAGCGGTTGGCCGCGGTGACCGCGCAGGACGGGGTGCCGGGGTCGTAGGCGCCGTGGTTGCCGCCGTCGACCGTGACCATCCTGGCGCGCCGGCCCAGCGTGGACCGCATGGCGAGGGCTCCCTCGTACGGGGTCACCGCGTCGCGGGCGGTCTGCAGGAGGAGGACGTTGGCGGGCCCCCGGTCGGTGATCCGGACCTGCGGTTCGAGCGGTTCGGTCCAGAACGCGCAGGGCCAGATGTTGGCGCCCAGGCCGTCCAGGATCGGGTACGCGGCCCGGCTCGCGGTCACGTTCCGCTGGTAGCGGGCGGTGCTGCGCGGCGCCGGGCTGTCGTTGCAGACCACGGCGAAGAGCGCGGCCACGTCGTTGTCCGCGGGGATCCCGGGCGTCGTCCGGTTCAGCCACCAGTACGGGACCGGGGCGTTGCCGTCGGCGGCGAGGTAGATCCACCAGTCGGCGATCTCCTGGAAGAACGCGGCGTGGTAGGCGTCGAAGCGGTAGATCGCGCGCCACAGGCCGCCGTTGACCGGCCCGGCCACCGGGTGCGTCACCGGGGTGCGGTCGAGCTTCTCGGCGAGGGCGAGGTAGTTCCGGCGCACGGCGGCGGGCGTCGCGCCGAGGTGGAGGTCGGCGTCGCGCGCGGCCGCCCAGGCGGCGAAGTCGCCGAAGCGGGCCTCGCTGGCCTGATCCAGGAGGGCGAAACGTTCCTGCCAGGTGACGTTGGGGCTGACGTTGGCGTCGAGCACGACCCGGTCGGTGCGCCCGGGGAACAGCTCCGCGTACACGGCGCCCAGGTAGGTGCCGTAGGACGCGCTCAGGTAGGAGATCCGCGGCTCGCCGAGGGCGGCACGGATCCGGTCGAGGTCGCGCGCCGTGTTGGCCGTGTTCAGGTGCCGGATCAGCTCGCCGCCGTTGGCCAGGCAGTCCCGGGCGACCTCACGGGCGAACCGCACGTTGGGGGCGATGGAGCCGTCGGGGCCGGGGAACGGGAAGACGAGCTCGTTGGGGTTCTGTGCGGCCGTGCGCCCGCAGGTGACGGGGGTGCTGTAGCCGACGCCGCGCGGGTCGAAGCTGACCAGGTCGTAGCGGTCCAGCACGTCCTGGGGGTAGTCGTTCACGCGGCTGCTCGGGATGTGCAGGCTGGCCACGCCCGGGCCGCCGCCGTTGTGGACCAGGACGCCCCGGCGCAGTCCCGGCTTGGCGGTGTTCAGCCGGGACACCACGATCTCGATGGTCTTCCCGGACGGCGCCCGGTAGTCCAGGGGGACGCGGAGCGTGGCACAGCGCAGGCGGGGGTCCACCGGCGCGGACGAGGGGTCGGGCGGGCAGTCCGCCCAGCTCAGCCGCTGGGCGGGCGGGTTGGGCGCGGCCTCGGCCGGTCCTGCGGCGGCGAGGGCGGCGGCCAGTGCCAGGGCCACCGCCCCGCACACGGATCTCAGTGATGCGTTCAACATGGACTAGACCATAGGGAGGTAAAGTCGCCACGTCATCCCCCTGACGGGGTGCAGGATCAGCCGTCTCACGATGTGTCAATCATGCGTGTGCGGAGCAGATATGGGCCCCGGACGGCACCTCCCGACGCCCGCCCTCAGCGGTCGGCCAGCAGCTCGCGGGTCAACCGGACCAGGTCCGGGATCGCCGGGTGCGCCGGGACTCCGCGCCGCCAGGCCAGCAGCAGGGGCACCGGCGGTGCGTCGGTCAGCGGCCGGTAGGCGAGGGCGGGGTGCCGGTGCAGTCGGGGTGTGGCCGACGTCGAGACGCCCACGGCCCGGCCCACCGCGACGGCCGTGAGCCACTCGTCCGTGTTGGTGACCTCGATCGTCACCGTCGGGCGTACGGCGGCGGGCCAGAGGTCCAGGGTGGTCGTGCCCGCCACCGTGTTCAGCACGAGAGGCCACGCCGCGAGGTCCGCCAGCGTGAGGGCGTCGCGCTCGGCGAGGTCGCTGTCCGCCGGGACCACCGCGACCCGTTCCTCCTCCAGCAGCAGCTCCGTCACCAGGCCCGGCGTCGCCACCTCGCCGCGCAGCAGGGCGACGTCGACCCTGCCCCGGGTGAGCCCGGCCGTCCGGTCGTCGATGCGCCGCAGCTCCAACGGCACGTCGGGGTGCTCCTCGTCCCAGCGGCGCAGCAACGGGATGGTGTGGTCGCCGAGCGCGGCCCAGGGGTGGCCGAGGCGCAGCGGAAGGACCGTCAGGGCGCGGGGATCGAGGGCCGCCTCCACGGCCGCCACCGCGGCGGCGGCCCGGTCGCGGAACGCCCGGCCCGCCGGGGTGAGCTCCAGGTGGTGGGTGGAGCGGTCGATCAGGCGTACGCCGAGGTGGTCCTCCAGTCGGCGCAGCGTCCGCGAGAGCGCGGGCTGGCCGATGTGCAGGCGGGCCGCGGCGCGCGTGATCGTGCCCTCCTCGGCGATGGCGAGGAAGGCTCGCAGGTGGCGCAGCTCCATGGTCATGCGCGGCAAGCATAACCGCGGTCCGATCGGCATTTCCCGCGAGGCGGACGGCTTCCTAGCGTGGAGACATGACGAACACGAGGTCCCACCCGGTCACGGCAGGAGCGGCGGCACGGGCAGCCGCGGGGGCGGCGGCACCGGCAGCCGCGGGAGCGCCCGGCGCGGCCCCGGCGCCGGCCGGCGCCGGTCTCGGCAGCCTCGGCGGCATCGGTCTGGTGGTGGCGGCCGGTCTGTCGGTGCACTTCGGTTCCGCCGTCGCCGCCCTGCTCTTCCCGCGCGTCGGGGCTCTCGGCGTGGTGACCCTGCGGGTGACGATCGCCGCCGTCCTGCTGCTGGCCGTCTGCCGGCCCCGGCTGCGCGGCCACAGCCGTGGGGACTGGGCGCTGGTCGGCGCCTTCGGGGTCGCGCTCGGCGGCATGAACATCCTGTTCTACCAGGCGATCGACCGGATCCCGCTGGGCCCGGCGGTGACCCTGGAGGTCCTCGGCCCCCTCCTGCTGTCCGTCGTCACCGCGCGCCGACCGGTCAGCCTGCTGTGGGCGGGGCTGGCGCTCGTCGGCGTCTTCCTCCTCGGGCGGGACGGCTTCGACGGGCTCGACCCGGCGGGCGCCGGGTTCGCGCTCGGCGCCGGTGCGCTGTGCGCGCTGTACATCGTGTGCAACGCCCGGACCGGGGCCCGGTTCCCCCGGCTGGACGGGCTGGCCCTGGCGATGGCCGTGGCCGCGCTGGTCAGCCTGCCGCTCGGGGTCGCCTCCGCGGGCGGAGCGCTGCTCGATCCGCGGGTCCTGGGACCGGGGCTCGCCGTGGCACTGCTGTCCTCGGGGTTGCCGTACACGCTGGAACTGCTGGCCCTGCGCCGCCTGCCCGCGGCGACCTTCGCGGTGCTGATGAGCCTGTCCCCGGCGATCGCGGCACTGGCCGGGTTCCTGGTCCTCGGGCAGGCCCTGTCGGCCGGGCAGTGTCTGGCGGTCGCCCTGGTGGTGGTGGCCGGTGCGGGGGCGGTGCGGACGGGTTCGGCGGGCCGGTCGTCCGGCTGAGCGGTGGGTGGTGTCCGAGCATCGGACACGATCTTCTACACTACTGACCGGTCATCAGTTCGACGGATGACCGTCATGTCGGAAAACATCAGGAAAATCAGGGGGAACCATGCGTCGCCGCATGTCCGCGCTCGCCGTCACCGCCGTACTCGCGGGAGGCCTGCTCCTCTCCGTGGCGCCCGCCGAGTCCGCCTCGGCCGCCACCCGGGGCTCGTCGGTCTCGGTGAACATCGAGGAGCTCCGGGCCCAGGCCCGCAACCTCCACGCCCAGGCCGACAGGCTCCGCCACCAGGGCCACTACCGCGAGGCCAACGTCACCGAGGCCCGCGCCCAGGCGCTGGACGCCTACATCCAGCGGCTCGTCGACTGCGAGCGCAACGTCCGCTGCTGATCTCCCCGGCGGGGGCCGGACACCCGCCCCCGCCGAGCACTTGACGCCGCACCGCACCACGAGGCCCCCGACCGCGTCGGGGGCCCTCGTCGTGTCCCCGGCGGTCCCGGACCGTCGTCGCGACCGGCGCCACTGCCGTGCCGCCGCCCAGCAGCGCCCCGACCCGCCGTTCCGGGCGGAAGCGTTTCCTCACGTCAGGGGAGTCGGGACGTCGCGGCGCCCCGGATCGGCGGCCGGCCCTGGCGGCGGGGGCGGATCACGGTGCATGGTCGTCCACGGTCCCACCGGACCGTGCGTCACCACACCACCGACAGCGGGGATCCACCATGCGCACCCTCCACCGCACCACCGCCCTGGCCGCCGCAGGCACCGCCGCGCTCGCCCTGACCCTGACCGCCTGCGGCAGGAACGGCTCCGGCACCGCGCCCGCCGCAGCGGCACCCTCCCCCGCGCAGTCGGCGGCCGGACCCGGCGGCGGAGGCGGCACCGGCGGAAGCGCGTCGGCCACGGCCCCGGCCCCGAACGCCGGTGCGGGAAAGACCGGGGCCGGAGGCTCCCCCGCGGGTGCGACGCCCGCCACCGGCTCCCCGACTTCGGCCGCACCGGCGGGCACCTCCGTCCCGGCCTGCACCACGAAGGACGTCAGCATCACCGCCGCCCTCCAGGGCGGACCGCCGTACACCCACCTCGTCCTGACGGCGAGGAACTTCTCCGGCCGCGGCTGCCGGCTCGTCGACTTCCCCCGGATCCGGTTCCTGGAGAGCCACCGCGAGAGCGTCCCCGCCGTCGCCGGGAGCAAGCCCGCCGTGCCCGTCGTCGTCGACGCCGGCACCCCCGCCTACGCGGTCGTCAAGCTGTCCGGCGGCGGGGTCCACGAGACCAACGAGGCCGTGACGTCCTTCACCGTCACCCTCGGCGGCGGGGGCGGGGAGGCCATCGTCAAGGCCCCCGGTCCGGCCGGCATCGCCGTCGACCCGGCAGTCTGGGCCACCGGCTACTGGACCCCGGAGCTGCGCAACGGCGCCGACGAGTTCTAGCCCGAGCACCCGCGCACCGAACGGGACGGAAGGGCCGATCGGGCCGGAAGCGGCCCCGCCCGGGGCGCGGACCACCGCGGCCACCGGGCTTCACCGCGGCCCGGGGCGCCTTCACGTCCTGGGGCGACGGACCCCGAACAGGCCCGTCGCCCCGGGACGTGAAGGCGGCCCGGGGCGACGGGGGTCACAGGCCGGCCGAGCGGTCAACCGCAGCGGCCGGGCGGGCGGGTCAGCAGGTGACGACGGTCGCGGCCGTCGCCACCGACGGCGGCCAGCCGAACTGGTCGACGCTGAACTCGGCGTTCACCGCGGTGCCGCAGGGCACCGTGATCACGATGTCGCCGACAGAGCGGCCTCCGACCGGCACCAGGACGTTCGGCGTGATCGGCGGCTGCGGGGGCAGGCTGACGGCGTTGCCGGACAGCCGGAAGCCGACGTTCTGCGCCACCCAGCTCGGGTTGGTCGGGTAGGCGTTGCCGTAGAAGCGGACCTGGTTACCGGTCACCTCGATACACGCCCGGGTCTGGAGGAAGCCGGGCGCACCCGGGCTCCCGCAGGTGACGACGGCACCGACCGGACCGGTGGGTGCGGTGACGGCGGACGCGGACTGGGTGCCGGTCAGTGCGGCCAGGGCTGCCACGCCGGCCAGGACGGCGGAAAGACGCTTCATCGGATTCCCTCCCTCGTAACGGTGCCCTCGACGGACGTCGAGGGCACCCATGTGACATGTCACATCGTTCTGGGAGGAAGCATGGCAGCCATCCACGAACGGAGCGCCCGATTCGGAAAAGGAAGCACGCCATCCACCCGCCCCGGCCGCCGAATGACCGGAGGACGACCACCGGATGGCCGGAACGGCCTGTCATGTCCCCCGGACCGCGACCCGGGGCGCACCGGAGAAGCCCCCGGCCGGACCCCCGCCGGGCCTAGCCGGTTTGGCGGTACCCCGGTGCCCGCCCCGGACATGTTCGTGCACGCTGGATCCAGGACGTGGACGGCCGGCCCGCCGGACCGCCGGCAGGCCGCCGCACTGACGGGAGCACAGCATGATCGGAACACCCGGTTCCCCCGGCGCGACCCCCGGCCCCGGGGAGCCGGAACCGCCCGGCTGCGCGGACGACCCCACGGCCGCGCTGCGGGACATGTTCGTGGACCGGACCCAGGGCGCACGGATCGCCCGCGGCCAGGACCCCGCGCAGCGTCCGGTGTTCCTCAAGCCGCACGGGGCGGCCCGCGGCGTGCTGACCGTCGACCCCGACCTCCCGCCCGAGCTGCGCGTCGGCTTCCTCCAGGCCGCCCACGAGCGGACCGACGGACTGACCGCCTGGGTCCGGTTCTCCGGCGACACCGTGCCCGGCCGGCCCGACCTGCGCACGACCCTCGGCGTCGGCATCAAGCTGTACGAGGTCCCCGGCCCGAAACTGCTGGAGGGCGAGTCCGGGGCCGACACCCAGGACCTGCTGCTGCAGAACCACGACGTCTTCTTCGTCGACACCGCGCGCGACATGTGCGAGTTCACCCGGGCCGGCGTCGTCGACGGCGACTACGAACCGTACCTGCGGGAGCACCCCGTCACCCGGGAGATCCTCGACGCGATGGCCAAGATCGAGGAGAGCGTCCTGACGGCCACGTACTGGAGCGTGCTGCCCTACTCCTTCGGTCTCGAACGCTTCGTCAAGTACCGCCTGGTGCCGGCCGGATGCGAGCCCGGCGACCCGGACGCGGTACCCGCCGACGAGGACCCCGGGTACCTGGGCGCCGACCTGCGGCACCGGCTCGCGGCCGGCCCGGCGGCCTTCGACCTGATGCTCCAGTTCCGCGACGATCCGCCCCGGATGCCCCTGGACCGGGCCACCGTCCGCTGGGAGGAGTCCGACGGCCGGCCGGTACGGGTGGCCCGGCTGGCCCTCCACAAGCAGGACGTCCGCGCCCGCGGCCAGGCCGCCTACGGGGAGAACCTCGCCTTCAACCCGTGGCACAGCCTCGCCGAACACCGCCCGGTGGGCAGCATCTCCGACGCCCGCAGGACGGTCTACCTGGCCTCGGCCGCGCGGCGCCGCGACGTGAACGGCATCCCCGCGACCGAACCCGGCCCCGCCCGCCCCCAGCTCACCCCGCCGCCCGGACGCGACACCCGGATCGTCCGGGCCGCCGTGCACCCCGCGATCGGCGTGGCACGGGTCGGCGACAGCACGGACGAGTACGTCCTCGCCCCGGAGACCGAGGACGCGCCCGCGCTGCCCACCGGCAGCTACAAGGACGCCGCCGGCGCCCTCAAGCGCCAGGCCGTCCGCTTCCGCGTGTACGGCTACAACGCCGCCGGCGAGCCGGTCGCCGAACTCACCGCCGACAACGCGGACCTGCGGTGGACCGTCCACGTCGCCAACTCGAAGGCCGCCTGGTACCAGTTCCAGCTGGCCCTCGACATCCCCGAGGCGGAGCGGGCCGACGACAGCCTGCTGCGCAACCCCAAGGTCCCGGCCGCGCAGCGCGGCCGCCTGGTCATCGACCCCGGCCCGCGCTCGGTGCGCGGCCGGAACCGCTCCGGCCTGGCCGAGTACCGCTTCGACACCGGCACCTTCCTCGACCGGCCGGTCTACCTCGGCGAGCTGCGCACCGACGACAGCGGCCGGCTGCTCTTCCTCGGCGGGCGCGGCGTCTCCGCCTCGGCCACCGACACCCCAGCCGACACCTTCGCCAACAACGACGGCTGGCACGACGACGTCTCCGACGGCCCGGTCACCGCCGAGGTCCGCATCGACGGGCGGACGGTGCCGGTCGAGCCCGCCTGGGTGGTCACCACACCGCCCAACTACGCGCCCGAACTCACCTCGGTACGGACCATGCACGACCTGGTGCGCGACGCCTTCGTCACCGCCGGCCTGCTTCCCGCCCCGCAGCAGGTGTCGTTCACCCGCGACGTGCTGCCCGTGCTGCGCCGCCTCTGCGGCCTCCAGTGGGTCAACCACGGTCTGGCCGTCCAGTTCGGGCACGGCGGGTTCGCGAACTTCCTCGCCCCCGGCCGGCTCGCGGAGCTGGCCGACCCCTCGCCCGCCCACCGCGAACTGCGCCGGCAGGTCTGGGCCACCATGCGCGCGTACGACCGGGACGGTATGTCGCCCGTACCGTGGCCGTCGATCTACGGCGACGCGATGAACCTGCCCCCGGACTCCGAGCGCCAGCACGTGACGCTCTCCCCCCTGCAGTACCGCCTGCTGGACCGCTGGGCCGACGGCGACTTCACCGCCGACCACGACCCGCAGGCATCCCCGCCCCGGTCCCTCGACGAACTCCCGCTCGCCCGGCGGCCCGAGGCCCTCGACCGGGCCGCTCTGTCCTTCTGCCTCGCCGACGCGTTCCACCCCGGGTGCGAACTCACCTGGCCGATGCGGCACACCACGCTGTACAGCCGGCCGTTCCGGGTGCGCCACCGCGACCCGGGGGCCCCGCGACCGGCGTCCTACGGGCCGAAGCTCACCCCGGAGATCGCGCTCTCCGTCGGCGGTCCGCTCTACGCCCAGGGCCCGGGCGACCTGACCCGGTGGATGGCCGTGCCGTGGCAGACCGACACCGCCAGCTGCCTCTCCGGGTACGGCTACGGCTCACCCGGCTTCGGCCCCAAGTACGACCCGTACCTCCCCACCTTCTGGCCAGCCCGGGTGCCCAACCACGTCCTCGCCGAGGAGGACTACGACGTCGTGGTCGACACCTCCCGTCCGGTCGCGGAGCGGCTGGCGGCCTTCGAGAAGCGGCGGACCTGGCTCCGCTGGCTGCCCTCCGGCTACCTCAACACCATCAACGCGATGGTGAAGGACTTCGGCAGGCTCGGTCTCGTCGAGCGCCGCCCCGGTGTCGAGGACGACCCCCGGTTCCCGGCCGAGATGCTGGTCGAGTCGGAGGTCTCCTTCCCCCGCGAGCCCGCCCCGCCGGCCACCCGCAACCTGGTCACCCTGCACGTGCCGCTCGGCGCCGACCCCGACCTCGGCGGGTCCGCGCTGGCCAGCGCAGTCACCCTGGCCGAGCAGCCCGACGAGGAGGTGTCGGCGGGCTACATCGACAAGGTCGTACGCCTCCGGCGCCGCCGATGACCGCTGTCCGGCGCGCGCCCGGGGACGTCGACGCCGCCGTGGCCGGCGGGGGCCCGGCGGGCGCCGTCGCGGCGCTGGTCCTGGCGGGCGCCGGCCACCGCGTCGTGCTCCTCGACGACGGCGGCCCCGCCGGGACCGGCCTGCCGGGCCCCGGCGGCGACCGCCGCAGCGGCGGAGCCGGGTTCCGGATCGGCGAGTTCCTGCCGCCCGCCGCCCGCCCGCTGCTGCGCGATCTCGGCTTGCTGGACGCCTTCCTGGCCGCCGGGCACCCCCGCTCCACGGGGACCTTCGCCGCCTGGGGTTCGGCGGCCCTGCACGGCCGCAGTCACCTCTTCGACCCGTACGGCCACGGCTGGCACCTGGACCGGCTCCGATTCGACGCGTTCCTCCGGGACGCGGCGGTCGCGGCCGGCGCCGAGGTCCGGCGGGCCGGCGTCCTGGGGCGGCGCGACGGCGGCCGTCTGGTCGTCCGCGACCGGGACGACGGCGCCGTGCGGGAGCTGCGCAGCCGGTGGACGGTCGACGCCACGGGCCGCCGCTGTGTCATCGGCCGCCGGCACGGCCTGCGCCACCGGCAGGACCGCCTCGTCGCCGTCTACACCGTGTTCGGCGTCCGCCGTCCCGAGAGCGCAGCGAGCGCAGGGAGCGGACAGAACGGCGAAGGCGGGGAGGAGGTCGGCGCACGCCGGACGGGGGACCGCGAGGCGCGCACGCTCGTCGAGGCGGTGCCGCACGGCTGGTGGTACACCACCCTCGTCCCGGCCGGCCGCCTGGTCGCCCACCTGACCGACCCCGACCTCGCGGACCCGGCACTCCGCACCCCCGAGGGCTTCTGGCACGGCGTCACCCGGACCGACCACGTCCGGCGCCGGGTCGCCGGGTACGACCCCGCCGCGGCCCTCCTCCCCCGCTGGACGCCCGCCCACGGGCTGCGGCTGGAGCCCGCCGCCGGCCCGGGCTGGGTCGCCGCGGGGGACGCCGCTCTCGCCTTCGACCCGCTCTCCTCCCAGGGCATCCTCACCGCGCTGCACACCGGTGCCCGCGCCGGCCGGGCCGTCGCCGACTGCCTGACCGACCCGGGCCGGACCGCCGCCGCACTCGCCGGGTACACCGACTTCCTGGACGGCATCGCCGCCGCCTACACCGGGAACCACGCGCTGTCCTACCGCCAGGAACAACGCTGGGCCGACCAGCCGTTCTGGCGGCGCCGCCACGGCGCGCACCCGGCCGGCCACCCCCCGCACGCCGGACCGCGCGAAGGTGCACCCGCACCGGAAAGCTCCTAGGGTCGGAAGCACGGGGGTGCGACGCGCCGGAACCCGCTTTCCCTGCGGGTCGACAGCGTCGGCACCCGATCCCCCAGGAGATGACCCGGCATGACCACATCGTCCGAAACTCCTGTCCTGGACACCCTCGCCGCGATGACTCTCGACTCGATCGAGCGCTGCGGGCTGCCCACCGACATGCTCCTCCTCACCCGCATCGCCGCGCTCGTGGCCATGGACGCGCCACCGATGTCCTACCTCGCCCACCTCGGTCCCGCCATGGAGTCCGACGTGACCGCCGACCAGGTCCAGGACGTCCTGGTGGCCATCGCCCCCGTGGTGGGCACCGCCCGCGTGATGTCGGCCGCCGGCCACATCACCGAGGCCCTCGGCTTCGCCATCGCCGTGGCCGAGATCGACGCCGGTTCCCAGGGCTGACCCCAATCCGACGGTACGAATCGAGGCATCCATGTCCGCACCCACCGGCACCGTGCACGCCGGCCACAGCGGCTCCTCCGGCTTCGCGGGCGGCCTGACCGCCTTCGCGGCCGTGATGCTCCTGCTCGCGGGCGCGCTGAGCATCTTCCGAGGGATCATGGCGATCGCCGAGGACGACGTCTTCGTGCAGACCCCCAACTACGTCTTCAAGTTCGACCTGACCAGTTGGGGCTGGATCCACCTGATCCTCGGCGTGATCGCGATCTGCATCGGCCTCGGCCTGTTCCGGGCCTCGCTCTGGGCCCGGATCCTCGGTGTGGCCCTGGCAGCACTGCTCATCATCGCCAACTTCCTCTCCGTCCCGTACTACCCGGTCTGGTCCATCACCGTGATCGCCATCAGTGCCTTCGTCATCTGGGGCCTCTGCGCGGTCCACCGCGACCACGGCGGGCCGGTCGTCTGAACAGGGCGACCGCAGGATGACCCCGGAGCGGCCGTCCGGGCGGCCGGGGTCGGAAGGCCGGAGCAGGCCGGAGGAGGTGAGGAGGATGGCACCCCCTTCGGCCGTGCCCCGGCGCGCCCGGCTGTCGGCCCGGCTGGCCGTGGTCTGTGCCCTCGGCGCGCTGGTGGTGCTGGTCGCCGGGGGCGGCCCCGACGGCGTGCTCCTGCTGGTCACCGCGGTGGTCGGTTCGGCGCTCACCGCGGCCGGCATCTGGTGGGCCGTGTCCCACCACGGGGCCGTCCGGGTGTGCGGTCTCCTGCTGATGGTGGGCGCACCCGCGGCCCTCGTCGTGCTCTACGCCCGGGCGGGCCTGTGGCCGGAGGCGCTGGCCGCGATCGTGCTGTGGGCCGCCGCCGCGGCGAGCGCGCGGTCCGCCGTGCGTCTGGTGCGCCGGCCCGACGGTATGCGCGCGGTCGCCGGACCGCGCCCCCGCCACCCGTTCCTGATCATGAATCCGAAGTCGGGCGGCGGCAAGGTCGGCCGGTTCGGGCTGGTCGAGAAGGCCGAGGCGCTGGGCGCCCGGGTGGTCCTCCTGGACACCTCGGTGCCGGTCGACGTCGCCGCGCTGGCCCGCCGGGCGGTGGCGGAGGGGGCGGACCTGCTCGGAGTGGCGGGCGGCGACGGCACCCAGGCCAGGGTGGCCGAGGTCGCCGCCGAACACGGCCTGCCGTTCCTGGTCGTCTCGGCCGGGACGCGGAACCACTTCGCGATGGACCTCGGCCTGGACCGCACCGACCCGGCCCGCTGCCTCGACGCGCTGACCGACGGGGAGGAACTGCGCGTCGACCTGGGGACGGTGGGCGGCCGCGCCTTCGTCAACACGGCCTCGTTCGGCGTCTACGCGGAGATCGTGCAGCGCCCCGAGTACCGCGACGCCAAGGCGGGCGCGGCCCTGGACGCGCTGCCCGACCTGCTGCTCGGCTTCGCCGGTCACCGCGTCGACGCCCGCACCGAGAGCGGGCGGCTGGACGCCCAGCAGGCGCTCCTGGTCAGCAACAACCCCTACGCGGGCACCGAACCGGTCACCGGCGGCCGGCGGCCACGACTGGACCTCGGCGTGCTCGGTGTCGTCGGGATCCGGGTGACCAACGCGGCCCAGGCGGCCGAGGTCGCGCTCCGCAGCGGCAGGGCGGCGGGACTGCGGGTGCTGACCTGCCACCGGGTCGTCGTCGAGTCGGACGCGGACCTCCTCCCGGTCGCCGTCGACGGGGAGGCGCTGCTCCTGCCCGCCCCCGTCGTCTGCGGCATCCGCCCGGGCGCGCTGCGGGTCCTGGTACCGCGCCACCGCCCCGGCCCGCCGCCCGCCCGGCCCGCGCCGAACTGGCGCGAGATCCTCGCCCTCGCCTTCGCCCGGCCCCGACCGCCCGAGCCGGAGCCCGGACCGGGGCCGGGACCGGGACCCGAGGTCCGGGGCGGCTGACGCGGCCGGCCCGAGGTGGCACCGGCCGCCGGGGGCGCGCAGGCTGGAGGGAGGAGGTGCCCCTCCGGACGCCGCGACCGGCGACGCTCCCTCGGCACCGCACCGCCGGACGGGAGAGATCCGTGAAGGACCTCAAGTTCGAACAGAAGCGTTCGCTGACCCGTCTCGAAGCCGCCGGTCTGCTCACCGCACTCGCGGCCGCGCTGAAGCACGGCGGCAACGCCGAGCTCGAACTCGGCCCCGGGACGCTCACCCTGCGCATCCCCGACGAGCTGCGGAGCGAGGTCGAGGTGGAGGTCGGTGACGGCGAGATCGAAATCGAGATCGAGCTCAAGTGGCCGACCGCGCAGAACCGGCCGGCGCCCTCGCAGCCGGCCGCCGGGAGCGACGCCGGCTGACGCGCGGCCCCTCCCGGCGTCCCGCCCGAACCGCCGGGTCGTCGGGCCGGTATGTCAAGCCGCCGGGACCCCGGACAGCCGGGACCTCCGGACGCCGGGAGATCAGGCCGCGCCGTGGGACGCCTTCGGCGCGCCCGGCTGGGTCACCGGGATCCGCCGGGTGAAGTACAGCGCGAGAAGCGCGGCGAACGCCAGGACGGCCAGCGCGGCGCGGAGGCCGTCCAGCCGCGCCGCCTCGTTCGCGTCCAACGCCGCCCGGGTGGCCTCGGAGGTGGCGCCCGTGTCGGCGAGGACGGTCGTGAGCTGGGCATCCGACAGGAAGGGCACGCCGCTCTCCAGATTCACCACCGCCTGGCTCCGGACGTCGGCCGGGAAGGCCGGATTCTGCTCGATGTGGGCGACGAACGACGACGTGAGCGCGCCGATCAGGATCGACCCGGCCAGGGCCGTGCCGATCGAGGCCCCCAGGTTGGTGACGGCGTTCTGGACGCCGCCGACCTCCGCGCTCTGCTCGTCCGGCACGGCGGACACGGTGACCGACCCGAGCTGGGACGCCAGCGCCCCCATGCCGAGCCCGATCAGCAGGAGCGGCACGGTCACGATCTCCGCACCCGCATCGGCATCGAGCGCGGCCAGCAGCGCCACCGCTCCCGCGAAGAGCGCGAGGACCCCGAGCCGCACCACCCGCCGCGGCGAGACGTCCGGGAGCAGCCGCGGGATCAGGATCGCGGCGGCCAGCAGGGTCAGCGACAGCGGCAGGATGCGGGCGCCGGTCTTCAGCGCGGACAGGCCGAGGGCGACCGACAGGTAGAGCGGGACGACGAAGAACACGCCCATCTGGACGAGGTACTGGAAGAAGAACATCGTCAGACCGCCGGTGAGCTGCCGGTTGCGCAGCAGGGCCGGATCCACCAGCGGCTCCGCGCCCCGCTCCACCAGGCGGGCCTCCCAGGACAGGAAGAGCCGGATCAGGAGCAGGCCGGCGAGCATCAGCCAGACGACGAGGGAGATCCCGAGCCACGCGGGCGCGTCGGGCTTCGGCAGGAACCAGCCCCACGTGCTCGACCGGAGCACGCCGTAGACGAAGACGCCCAGGCCGAGGGCGGAGAGCGCGGCGCCGACCAGGTCGATCCGCTCACGCCCGGCGGTGGGCGCGTCCGCGATGCGGCGGGCGAGCACGAGGATGCCGACCACGATGACGACCTCCCCGGCGAAAACCCAGCGCCAGGAGAAGTACGTCGTGGCGAGGCCGCCGATGAGCGGCCCGACGGCGATTGCCGCGGCCCCGGCCGCCGCGACGAGCCCGTAGGCGGCGGGGCGGCGTTCGACGCCGAAGTTGCCGGCGACCAGCGCCACGATCGCGGGCAGGATGAGCGCCGCCCCGACCCCTTCGAGGAAGGACCAGCCGAGCAGGAGCACCGGCAGGTTCGGGGCGACGGCGGTCGTCAGGGAGCCACAGCCGTAGATGACGCTGCCGATCAGGAACGCCCGCTTGCGGCCGATGAGCGCGCCGACCTTGCCCCCGGGGATCATGAACATCGCCATCACCAGCGTGTAGGCCGTGATGGCGCCCTGGATCCCGCTCACCGTCGTGCCGACGTCCTCGGCGACCGTGGCGATCGAGACGTTCATGACCG
The DNA here is from genome assembly GCF_036322525.1 of Streptomyces sp. BE20. Classification (NCBI taxonomy): domain Bacteria; kingdom Bacillati; phylum Actinomycetota; class Actinomycetes; order Kitasatosporales; family Streptomycetaceae; genus Streptomyces; species Streptomyces sp. BE20. The sequence goes on from NZ_JAQYWW010001036.1 coordinate 92,090, forward strand.
AACTGTCGAGCGCCATCAGGAACTGTCCGGCCGCGAGCGTCAGCAGCACGGTCCCGGCCTTCGACGACTTCTGGGACGTCCCTGCGCCCGCTGCCCTGGATGCCATGCGGGTCATGGTCGCAGCGGCCCGGGGCAGCCGCCGCCCGACCCGCACGGATGTCAGCCGGTCGGCGGCGCCGCACGGGCCGCGCCCGGCGGCCGTCCCACCGCGCCGGACGTCGCGCGGTCGCACCCGGCGTCGCGCCGGAGGTCACGCTCCGTCAGGCGGCGGGCGGGCCCCCGGCCGGGTGGACGGGGTCGCCGTCGGCCCTGGCGGGAGCCGGAAGAACAGTGGAGCGGAGCTGAGCCCGGGGAGCCGTACCTCAGGACGTGTGGGACGGTCCCCGACGTACCCCCGATGCGGTTAGGCTAACCTTACCTCACCGCTTCGCAAGCCCGTCCGACAGCCGCCGCGCTCCGCCCCAGGGAGAAGGTCCATGCCACCCACCACCAGCCGTGTCCCCAGACCGCGCCGCACCGGCCGGGACACCGGCAAGTCGGCCGCCACGACGGTGGGGTGACCGATGACCTCGATATCCACCGACGAGTTCGCCGGCCGGACCGCCCTGGTCACCGGCGCCGCCCAGGGCATCGGAGCCGCCGTCGCCCGCATGCTCGCCGACCGCGGGGCCCGGGTCGTCGCGAGCGACCGCTCCCCGTCCGACCCCTCGGTGCACCGGCTCGACGTCACCGACGCGGACGCGGTCGAGAAGCTGGTGGACCTTGCGGAGCAGGAGCACGGACCGCTCGACATCCTGGTCAACGTCGCGGGCGTGCTGCACGCCGGCCCCGCACTGGGCATCAGCGACGAGGACTGGCAGCACACCTTCGCCGTCAACACCACCGGGGTGTTCCACACCTGCCGGTCCGTCGGCCGCCGGATGGCCGACCGCGGCCGGGGCAGCATCGTCACCGTCGGGTCCAACGCCGCCGGCGTGCCCCGGATGAACATGGCGGCGTACGCGGCCTCCAAGGCGGCCACCACGATGTTCATGCGCTGCCTGGGCCTGGAGCTCGCCGGCTCCGGCGTGCGCTGCAACCTCGTCTCGCCCGGCTCGACCGACACCCCGATGCAGCGGGCGCTGTGGACCGACGACGAGAGCGAGCGCCGGGTCATCGAAGGCGACCTCGCCAGCTACCGGGCCGGGATCCCGCTCCGCCGGATCGCGACGCCCGAGGACATCGCCGAGGCGGTCCTCTTCCTCGCCGGGGACCGCGCGCGGCACGTCACGATGCACGACCTCTACGTCGACGGCGGCGCCACGCTGCGGGCCTGACCCCGAACCGGGCGATCCCGGAATCGCCCGCCCCCTTCGAGTCCCACCACCCGGTGCCCCCGGCACCGGCAGAACGGAGCACCATGACCACGGCTTCCGAAGCCCGGTCCCCTGTCGCGACCCCGGTGGACGGCAGTGAGCTTCTGGCCTCCTACCGGCCGGGTGCCGACCGGGCCTTCCTCGCCGGCCCCACCCGGACCCTGCTCGCCGAAGGCGTGCACCGGCCCGTACCCGACCCCGCCGAGGCCGGCCGGCTGCTGGCGGCGGCCCGGGCCGAGGGCCGCGACCCGCTGGTCGTCGGGGCGATCCCCTTCTCACCCGGACGGCCCGCCCAACTGTTCATCCCCGAGCAGGTGCACCGCGCCGCCCCGATACGCGCCGGCCTCACCGCCGCCCCCGGGCCGGCCCGGACCGCGGAGAGCGCGTGGACCCGGCGCCCCGTCCCCGCGCCCGAGGGCTACCGGGACGCGGTCGCCCGCGCCGTGCGGCTCATGAACGCGGACCCCGACCTCGCCAAGGTCGTCCTCGCCCGCACCCTGGAACTCACCACCCCCGGCGGCACCGACATCCCCGCCATGGTCGGCCGGCTGCTCGACCGCGACCCGAACGGCTACACCTTCGCCGTACCGGCCGGCGGGACCGCCACCCTGGTCGGGGCCAGCCCCGAACTGCTGCTCTCCCGCCGGGGCCGGCACGTCGTGTCGAACCCGCTCGCCGGGTCCGCCGCCCGCAGCACCGACCCGGTGGAGGACCGGCGCCGCGCCGAGGAGCTCGCCCGCTCCCCCAAGGACCTCGCCGAGCACGCCTTCGTGGTCGACGCCGTCCGGCGCGCGCTCGCACCCCACTGCGACGACCTCGTCGTCCCCGAGCGGCCGTCCCTGATCCGCACCGCGGCCATGTGGCACCTGTCCACCACCGTCACCGGGACGCTGCGCGACCCCTCCACCAGCGCCCTGGACCTCGCGCTGGCCCTGCACCCCACCCCGGCCGTGTGCGGCACCCCGACCGACCGGGCCCGGGACCTGATCGGCACACTGGAACCCTTCGACCGCGGCCTCTACACGGGCGTGGTCGGCTGGGGCGACGCCTCGGGCGACGGCGAATGGGTCGTCACCCTGCGCTGCGCCGAGGCGGACGGCGACCTGCTGCGGCTGTTCGCCGGTGCCGGGGTCGTCGCCGCGTCCGTCCCGGAACACGAACTGGCCGAGACGGCCGCGAAGTTCCGGACCTTCCTGCACGCCGTCGGACTGGAGAACGCCGAATGAGCCTCTACCCCCAGGACGCCGCCGACCGCTACCGGGCGGCCGGGTACTGGACCGGTGAGACGCTGGACACCGTGATCGGCCGGCACGCCGCCGCGACCCCGGACCGGATCGCCGTCACCGACGGCGACCGGCACTGGAGCTACGCCGAACTGGACGCGCGCGCCGGCCGGATCGCCGCCGGGATGCTCGCCCGCGGGCTTCGCAAGGGCGACCGGGTGGTCCTCCAGCTCCCCAACGTGGCCGAGTTCTTCGAGGTGTTCTTCGGCGCGATGCGGGCCGGCGTGGTCCCGGTAATGGCCCTCCCGGCGCACCGCCGGGCCGAGATCTCGTACTTCTGCGAGTTCGCCGAGGCCAAGGCCCTCTTCGTCGCCGACCGCCACGAGGGCTTCGACCACCGCGAACTGGCCGCCGAGGTGTGCGCGGCGGTGCCCGGTCTCGGGGAGGTCTTCGTCGTCGGCGATCCCGGACGGTTCACCCCGCTCGCCGAGCTGCGCGCCGACGCCCCGACCGCGCCGGCCGACCCGCCGCACGCCGGCGACCTCGCCTTCCTCCAGCTGTCCGGCGGCAGCACCGGGCTGCCCAAGCTGATCCCCCGCAGCCACGACGACTACCTGTACAGCGTGCGCGAGTCGGCCGTCATCTGCGAGCTGTCACCCGCCACGGTGTACCTCTGCGCGCTGCCCGCCGCCCACAACTTCCCGCTCAGCTCGCCGGGCACGCTCGGCACGTTCCACGCCGGCGGCCGCGTCGTGCTGGCGCCCGAGCCGAGCCCGGGCACCGCGCTCGCCCTGATCGCCCGCGAGGGCGTCACGATCACCGGTGTGGTGCCCCCGCTGGCCCTCGCCTGGGCGCAGGCCGCCCCGGGCAGCGGCCACGACCTGTCCAGCCTCGAACTCATCCAGGTCGGCGGCGCCAAGCTCAGCGAGCAGGCCGCCCGCCGGCTGGGCCCGGCGCTCGGCTGCCGGCTCCAGCAGGTCTTCGGGATGGCCGAGGGCCTGGTCAACTACACCCGCCCCGAGGACACCGAGGAGACCCTCCTCACCACCCAGGGCCGCCCGATCTCGCCCGACGACGAGATCCGGATCGTCGACGACGAGGACGTCGACGTGCCCGAGGGGACGACGGGCCACCTGCTGACCCGCGGCCCGTACACCATCCGCGGCTACTGGCGGGCGCCCGAGCACAACGCACGGTCCTTCACCGCCGACGGCTTCTACCGCACCGGGGACCTCGTCCGCCGCACTCCCACCGGCCACCTGGTCGTCGAGGGCCGGGCCAAGGACCAGATCAACCGGGGCGGCGAGAAGGTCGCCGCCGAGGAGGTCGAGAACGTCCTGCTCGCCCACCCCGCGGTCCACGACGTGTCGGTCGTCGCCGTCCCGGACGAGTACCTGGGCGAGCGCAGCTGCGCGTACGTGATCCTGCGGCCCGAGGCCGAGCGGCCCCGCGCGCTCGACCTCAAGAGCTTCGTCCGCGCGGCCGGGCTCGCCGGCTACAAGGTGCCGGACCGCGTCGAGTTCGTCGACGCCTTCCCCAGCACCGGCGTCGGCAAGGTCAGCAAGAAGGACCTCCGCACCACCTCCCGCTAGCCCAGAAAGGCGCTCCTCGAATGGCACTGCCTGCCATCGCCCCCTACGAACTGCCCGGCCCCGCGGACCTCCCGCCCCGCAAGGTGCCGTGGCAGGTCGACCCGGCGCGGGCCGCCGTCCTCGTCCACGACCTGCAGAACTACTTCCTCGGCGCGTTCCCCGCCGAGGGCCCCCCGCTGGCCCCCGCCCTGGCCAACACGGCCCGGATCCTGGAGTGGGCCCGCACGCTGGGCATGCCGGTGATCTACTCCCACCAGCGCGGCGGCCAGACCCCCGAGGAGCGCGGCCTCCAGCTGGACTTCTGGGGCCCGGGGCTGCCGGCCGACGAGCAGGCGCAGGGCGTGCCGGCCGTCGTCGCGCCCGCCGGGCAGGACGTCATGCTGCTCAAGTGGAAGTACAGCGCGTTCGCCCGCACCGAGCTGGCCGGCCTGCTGGAGAAGTCCGGCCGCGACCAGCTGGTGATCGTCGGCGTCTACGCCCACATCGGCGTCATGATGACCGCCGCCGACGCATGGAGCCGTGACGTCCAGGCCTTCGTGGTGGGCGACGCCGTCGCCGACTTCTCCGCCGAGAAGCACACCGAAGCCCTGCGCTGGGCCGCCGAGAAGTGCGCCGTCGTGCTGAGCACCGCCGACCTTCTGGAGGAGAAGTGACCACCACCGGCGAGCGGCTGCACACCGAGAAGGTGACGCTGCGGTACGGCGACCGGGCGATCGCCACCGACCTGTCGGTGGCGGTGCCCGACAACTCGTTCACGGTGATCGTCGGCCCCAACGCGTGCGGCAAGTCCACCCTGCTGCGGGCGTTCGCCCGGCTGCTCAAGCCCGCCTCCGGGCGGGTGCTCCTGGACGGCGAGCAGATCGGGGCCCTGCCGGCCAAGGAGCTGGCCCGCCGGCTCGGCCTGCTGCCGCAGAGCTCCACCGCGCCCGACGGCATCACCGTCGCCGACCTGGTGGCCCGCGGCCGCTACCCCCACCAGGGGCTGTTCCGGCAGTGGTCGAAGGAGGACGAGCGGATCGTCGCCGAGTCCATGGCGGCGACCAACGTGGACACCCTCGCCGACCGCTTCGTCGACGAGCTCTCCGGCGGCCAGCGCCAGCGCGTCTGGCTCGCCATGGCCATCGCCCAGCAGACCCCGCTGCTGCTGCTCGACGAGCCGACCACGTTCCTGGACATCGCCCACCAGGTCGAGGTGCTCGACCTGTGCGCGCGCCTGCACCAGGAGCAGGGCCGCACCCTGGTCGCGGTCCTCCACGACCTCAACCAGGCCACCCGGTACGCCACGCACCTGATCGCCATGCGCGACGGCGCGGTGGTCGCCGAGGGCGTGCCCGCCGAGATCGTCACCGCCGAGCTGGTCGAGCAGGTCTTCGACCTGCCCTGCCAGATCATCGAGGACCCGCAGACCGGCACCCCGCTGGTCGTCCCGCTGGCCCCCGTACGCCGCGGTACGGCCCGGTGACAGCGACGCTGCGCCCGTCCGCGGTCCTGCGGGCGGTCCGCGCCGCGGGCACGGACGCGCCGGCGCTCTACGCGCTCTCCGTCCCGTTCATGCGCTCCGGGGCGCTGCGCGAGCGCACGCCGGACGCCTACCGGCGGGCCGGCGACACCTTCCTGATGGTCCGCGCCGAGGACGGGGCGGCGCCCGGCCGGCTCGACGCGTGCGTCGCGCTGCGCGCGCTGGCGCCCGAGGCCGGCCGGCCGTCGACCGGGCTGCTGCACAACCTCTGTGTGCGGACCGGCCGTCAGGGCGCGGGCCTCGGCTCGCTCCTGGTGACGGCCGTCCTCGCCGAGGCCCGCCGCCGGGGCCTGCGCGCCCTGGTGACCGCCACCACCGGCGGCGGCGAGCTGTTCCTGCGCCACGGCTTCCGGGAGATCACCGCAGCGGCGGCCCCCGCCGAGTGGGCGGCCGGCCTCGACCCGGCCCGCCACTCCCGGGTCTTCACCCGGGAGATCTGAGCCCGGCACCCCGACGACGGCGGGCCCGGTGGACCACTCCACCGGGCCCGCCGCGTTTGTCCGGACCACCGCGGGCGAGGTCGCGAACGGCACACGATCAAGCTGCCGGTCTGGCATCGTGAGGAGGATCCTCCCCCGGCCGAGCGGCACGTCCGCGCGGTCCGCAAGGTGATCGACCACCACGAGGAGCTGCTGTGACCTCCCTCTTCACCGCCGAACCCGGCTTCGTCCCCGGGCTGCTGGCCGACGCCGCGAGCGCCGGCATCGGGAAGTTCGTCGTCGGTGCGGTGATCACCGACGGGGACGGCCGGGTGCTGCTGCTGCGGCGCAGGCCCGAGGACTTCCTCGGCGGCCTGTGGGAGCTGCCCGGCGGCGGTGTGGAGCCGGGCGAGGAGCTGGGGCGGGCGCTGGAGCGGGAGGTCCTGGAGGAGACCGGCCTCGACGTGGCCGAGGTCACCGGCTACGCCGGAGCCTTCGACTACTCCTCCGGCGGCGGAGTGACGACCCGCCAGTTCACCTTCGCCGTCACCGTCGGGAAGCACGAGCCGGTCGTCCTCACCGAGCACGACGACTGGACCTGGGCGGACCGGGGCGCGCTGCCCGAGGTGAGCGACGAGACGCGGGCCTTGCTCGGCGGCTGAGTTCATGACGAACGGCCCGCTCCCCGACGCGGTCGGGGAGCGGGCCGTTCACGTTCCGGCCGGGGTCAGCCGCGCTTGGCGCGCCACTGGCCGAGGATCAGCCAGACCAGGTAGCAGCCGCCCACGACGCCGGTCAGGACGCCGACCGGGAGCTGGGTGGGCGCCAGCAGGCGCTGGGCCGCGAGGTCGCTGACGGCCAGGAGCAGGGCCCCGAGGAGGGTGGAGCCGAGCAGGTTGGGCCCGGTGGCCCGGGTGAGGCGGCGGACGGCCTGCGGGGCGATCAGGGCGACGAACGGGATCGGGCCGGCGGCGGCGGTGGCCGCGGCGGTCAGACCGACGCCGATCAGCACGAGCCAGACCCGGGCGCCCTCGGTCCGGACGCCGAGCGAGGAGGCCGCGTCGTCGCCCATCTCCAGCATCCGCAGCGGGCGCCCGAGCAGGACGGCGGCGGGCAGCAGCAGGGCGAGCGCGACGGCCATCGGCCCGCAGTGCTCCCAGCCGCGCGCGTTGAGGCTGCCGGTGAGCCAGACCGCGGCGCTCTGGGCGTCGCTGAAGGAGGCCCGGGCGATCAGGTAGGCGTTGAGCGAGGAGAGCAGCGAGCTGACGCCGATGCCGACGAGGACCAGGCGGTAGCCCTGGGTGCCGCCGCGCCGGGCCAGCAGGTAGACCGCGACGGAGGTGAGCATGCCGCCCACCACGGCGCCGCCGGCGACGGTCGCGGCGCTGCCGCCGATCACCAGGATCACCGCGAGGGCGCCGGTGGCGGAGCCGACGGTGAAGCCGATGACGTCGGGGCTGCCGAGGGGGTTGCGGGCGAGCGTCTGGAAGAGGGCGCCCGCGAGGCCCAGGGCCGCGCCGACCAGCAGCGCGGTGAGCAGCCGGGGCAGCCGCACCTCCATCACGATGTAGCGGTCGGCACGCCGTCCGCCGCCGGTGAGCACGTCGACCACGTCGGAGACGGGCAGCGGGTAGTCACCGGCGGTCAGCGACCAGACGACCACGCCGCAGAGCGCGGCGAGGATCAGCAGGCCGACGACGGTGGCGCGGGCGTGCCAGCGCAGCGAGAGGCCGCCGGGCAGCCGGACGGCGTGGAGCGGGACGGCGGGCCGCCCGGCCCCCGGCGGCCGGGTGGTCCGGCTCTTCTCGGGCGCGGCGGTCTGCTCGACCGTGGTGGGGCTGTTCACAGTTGGGCGATCCTCCGGCCGCGTACCAGGGCGATGAAGAGCGGGGCCCCGATGAAGGCGGTGACGACGCCGACCTGGAGTTCGGCGGGGTGCAGGGCGAGCCGGCCGATGATGTCCGAGGCGAGCAGCAGTACCGGGGCGAGGACGGCCGACAGCAGCATGATCCAGCGCTGGTCCGGCCCGCAGATGTGGCGGGCGAGGTGCGGGACGGCGAGGCCGATGAAGGCGATCGGGCCGACCGCGGCGGTCGCGGCCCCGCACAGCAGGGTGATCGCGAGCAGGCTGAGCATGCGGGTGCGGGTGGGGTTGGCGCCGAGTGCGTGCCCGGCGTCGTCGCCGAGCGCCAGGGCGTTCAGCGGCCGACCGAGGAAGAGGGCGAGCACCGCGCCGGCCGCGAGGAAGGGGACGACCTGGCCGAGCACCGTGGAGTCGACGCCCGCGAGGGTGCCGACCTGCCAGAACCGGAAGCGGTTGAGGGTGAGCGGGTCGAGCAGGATCAGGCCGTTGACGAAGGCGGTGAGCACCGCCGTGACGGCGGTGCCTGCGAGGGCGAGCCGGGCCGGGGTGGCCGAGGCGCGTCCTCCGCCGCCGAGGATCTGCACGACGAGGGCGGCGACCGCCGCCCCGGCGAGGGCGAACCAGACGAAGGACCCGAAGGAGCGCAGGTCGAACAGGGCGGTGCCGGCGGCGACGGCGGCTGCGGCGCCGCCGTTGATGCCGAGCAGGCCGGGGTCGGCGAGCGGGTTGCGGGTGAGCGCCTGCATCATGGCCCCGGCGATGCCGAGGGCGGCGCCGACGGCGATGCCCAGCAGCGTCCGGGGGATGCGGGAGTGGTGGACCACGATCCAGTCCTCGGAGGTGGGCTCGTGGTGCAGCAGGACGTGCAGGACCTGGCCGGGGGCCACCGAGCGGGCGCCGACGGCGATGCCGGCGAGGGCGAGGAGCGCGAGCAGCAGGAGCGCCCCGAACAGCCAGGCGGTGCGGCGCGCGGTGCCGGCCCGGCCGCGCGGCGCGGAGGCCGTTCGGGTCGGGGCCGGCTTGTCGAGTGTGTCGGTGCTCATGCGTGCGGCTGGTGGTCGTCCTCGTGGTGGTCGTGGTTGGCCACCCCGCGCTTCCAGTAGCCGTCCACGTCGACCTGGTTCTTGGTCAGGCCGCACTCGTTGCGCAGGTAGCGGCGGATCGGCTTGAGGGTGTTGGCCTCGCCGGCGACCCAGGCGAAGCCCATGCCCTCGGGCAGCCGGGCGGCGCGGATGGCCTGCTCCAGCAGGTCGGTGCTGCCGGACCGGGCGTCACCGCGGTGCACCCAGGTGACGGTGGCGTCGGTGTCGGTGGTCAGGAGCTGCTCGTGCTCGGGGCCGGGGACCTCGGCGAAGGCGAGGACCTTGACGCCGGCGGGGAGCATCTCCAGCCAGCGGGCGAGCGCGGGCAGCGCGGTCTCGTCGGCGCCGAGGAGGTACCAGTCGTGGACGAAGGGGATCTCCTCCGAACCGCGGGGGCCGAACACGCCGAGCCTCATGCCGGGTTCGGCGGCGGCGGCCCAGCTGGAACCGACGCCGGTCCCGTGCAGGACCATGTCGATGTCCAGCTCCTTGGCCTCGCGGCGGTAGGAGCGGATGGTGTAGTCGCGGGTCAGCGGCTCGGACATGCCCTCGGGGGCGTCCATCCAGGTGTCGTTCTCGACGATCGGCTCGACCGGGAGGTCGTCGCCCTCGAAGGCGAAGCAGAGCTTCACGTGGTCGGTGGGGGCCTGCTCGCAGAAGCCGTCGAGTGCGTCGCCGGCGAAGGTGACCCGCACGGTGCCCGGCGTGACCCGGACGACCTGCTTGACCTCCAGCAGGCGGTACTTGAGCGGATGGCGGACGATCCGCATGCGCGGCGGTGCCGTGTCGGTGTTCATCGGTCAGCCCATTCCGTCGAGGTGTCTGCAGGCCCGGACAGGCCCGTGCCGCCGTTCCGGGGGGAGCCGGGACGGCGGCACGGGGCGATCATTTGATTAGGTTAGCCTAACCTCGAACTCCGAGACCAGTCGGGGTACCGGATTCGACGCTCCCACCTGCCGTTTCGTCACCCGTCAGGCGACCACCGTCCAACCGGACCACCCGGGGCAGTCGGGCGATGGTGGCCGGCCGGTGGGCGATCACCACCAGGGTGCAGTCGGAGCGCAGTTCGTCGAGCGCGTGCTCCAGGCGGGCGGCGGTCACCGGGTCGATGTCCGCGGTCGCCTCGTCGAGGACCAGGACCGCCGGGTCCGCCAGGACCGCCCGGACCACACCCAGGATCTGGCGCTCCCCCGCCGAGAGGTTGCCGCCGCGCTGGCCCACCTCGGCGTCCAGGCCGCCGGGCAGGTCCTCCAGCCACTCCCGCAGGCCCAGTTCGTCCACGGTCCGCTCGATGCGCGCCCGGTCGGGCTCGCCCTGGACCAGGGCGAGGTTGTCGGCGATGGTGCCGGAGACCAGGCGGACCTCCTGCGGCACCAGGACGATCCGGCGGCGCAGCTGCTCCTCCGGGATGTCGGTGAGGTCGGTGCCGGCGAAGGTCACCGAGCCGCCGTCGGGCCGGTAGAGGCCGCAGAGCAGCTTGGAGAGCGTGGTCTTGCCGGAGCCGGTCTCACCGACGACGCCGGTGCGGCTGCCCTGCGGGAAGTCCAGCGTCAGGCCGTGGAGGTCCAGGCCCTCGGCGCGGTAGCCGAACTCGACGGCGGTGCAGCGCAGGTCGCCGCGGGTGGCCAGGCCCTCCGCCCGGGCGGGGCGGCGGTCCGGGGTGGTGGCGGCCAGCAGGTCCAGCAGCCGGGCGAGGCCGGTGCGGGCGGTCTGCACCTCGCCGACGAGCTGGGAGATGTCGGCGAAGGAGTCGAACAGGTTGCGGCTGGCGACGACGAAGACCACCACGGTGACGACGCTCGCGGTGTCCCGGGTGACCATCCAGCCGCCGACCATCAGCAGCACCACGAGGGCGACGCCCTCGATCAGGCTGACCAGGTCGATCCGGTTCTCCACCCGCAGGGCGCGGCGGGCGGCGTGCACCGCGTGCCGGTTCTCGCGGTCGAAGCGCTTCGTCCAGCCCGCCAGGCCGCGGGAGGTCTGGAGGGCCTCCCGGGCGGTCAGCGTCTCGGAGAAGGTGGCGGCGACCGTCGCCTCGGCGGTCGCCTTGCCGCCGAACGCGGAGGCGGCGTCGCGCTGGAACCAGCGGGTCACCAGCAGGGTCAGCGGCAGGAACACGGCGATCTGGACGAGCAGCAGCAGCCACGAGTAGCTCGCCAGCAGCACCAGGGTGAAGGCCAGGGTGGCCACCGAGGAGACCAGGTTGCGCAGGTGCATGCGGACGAACGCGGCGAGCGCGGCGACCTCGCCGGTGGCCCGGCGCAGGAGTTCCCCGCTGCGGTGGGTCTCCAGGAAGCGCAGGGGGGCGGTGGCCAGGTTCTCCACCGCCTGCTCGCGCAGGGTGCGGACGACGTCCTCGCCGCCCTTGATCAGCAGCAGTTCGCCGACCCGGGCCAGTACCAGCTGGGCGAGGCCGAGCCCGGCCAGCAGGGCGACGGCGAGGCCGAGGCCGCCGCGGTCGCGGTCGAGCAGGGCGCGGGCAGCCAGGCCGATGAGCGGGGCGACGGCGACCAGCGCGGCGGAGTCCGCCAGGCCGACGCCGAGGGCGATGCCGAGGCGGCCGCGGTGCGGGCGCAGGTAGGGCCAGGCGCGGCGGAGCACCGCGCGCTCGTCGGCCTCGTCCTTGAGCAGGGGCTGTTCAGCCACGAGCCACCTCCATGGCGTCCGGGGTGGTCACGGCGGCGGGGCCTTCCGGGGCGGCGCCGTCCTCGTCCGGGGCGCTGCCGCGCGGGGACTCCAGGGTCACGACGCGGTCGGCGGTGTCCAGGACGGCGGTGCGGTGGGTGGCGAACAGGACGGTGCGGTCCTGGCCGGCCCAGGTGCGCAGCCGGTCGAGGACGATCTTCTCGGTGGTGGTATCCAGCGCCGACGTGGAGTCGTCCAGCAGCAGGACGGCGGGGTCGCCGAGCAGGGCGCGGGCGATGGCCAGGCGCTGGACCTGGCCGCCGGACAGGGCGGTGCCGCCCTCGCCGAGTTCGGTCTCGTAGCCGTCGGGCATGGCGGTCAGCTGGTCGTGGATGCCGGCGGTGCGGCACGCCTCGTACAGGGTCTCCGGGTCGATGTCGCGGCCGAGCCGCAGGTTGTCGGCGACGGTGCCGGAGAGCAGCACCGGCCGCTGGGCGACGTAGGAGATGCGCTCGCGGACCTGGTCGAGGCGGGCCTCGCGCAGGGCGGTGCCGCCGTAGGCGACGGTGCCGCCGTCGGGGTCGTCGAGGCGGACGGCGAGGCGCAGCAGCGTGCTCTTGCCGGATCCGGTGGCCCCGGAGACGGCGACGAACTCGCCGTGCCGGACGGTGAGGTCGACCGGCCCGAGGACGGTGCGGCCGTCCCGGACGGCGGTGACGCCGGTGAACGCCAGGGTGCCGTGCGCCGGCAGGTCGAGGGCCTTCCCGGCGGGCGGCTCGGCGACGACGGGGCGGATGGAGAGGGCCTCGTCGATGCGGGCGGCGGCGACGTCGGCCTGGCCGCGCTCCAGGAGGCGGTCGACCAGGACGCGGGTGGCGAGGGTGACGATGGCCATCCAACTGGTGAAGGCGGTGAGTCCGCCGATGGTCAGCCGGCCGTCGAGGACGGCGAGTCCGCCGAAGCCGACGCCGGCGGCGACGGCGAGGCGGGGGACGAACGGCCCGACGGCCGCCCAGCTGGCCTCGATGCGGGCGGCGATGACCGTCCGTTCGGTGACCTCGGCGCTGGCGCCGTGGTGCCGGTGGACCAGCGGGCGGTGACCGCCGGTGCCGCGCAGGCCGGTGCCGATCTGGAGCAGGTCGGCGACGGCGTCGGCGCGGTCGCCGTGGGCCTTGGCGAGCTCGCCGCTGGCCGCGGCGAAGCGGCGCGGGAAGTGCAGGTTGACCCAGACCAGGAAGGGCAGGGTGCCGAGGGTGACCAGCAGCAGGCTGAGGTCGAGCGCCGCGATGAGGGGCAGCACGGTGAGGAAGGTGACACCGAGGACGACCCAGACGGCCAGGCCGTGCACCCACTCGCGGACGAGGTCGGTGTCGCGGGTGGCGCGCATGGCGAGGTCGCCGTGGCCGCGCGAGGCGAGGGCGGCCCGGTCCAGGCCGGAGAGGTGGTGCAGGAGGCGGGCGCGCAGGTCGGCGCCGACCTTGGCGTCGGCGTAGCCGGCCCAGTACTGCCAGCCGTAGAGGCCGGCGAACTGGACGAGGGCGGCGAGCGCGGTGGCGCCGGCCCAGCTCATCAGGGCGCCGCTGTCGTGCTTCTCCAGGCCCTCGTCGAGCGCCTTCTGGACGCACCAGGGCACGGCGAGCAGGGCGAGCTGGCGGATCGCCGCGGCGGTCATGGCGGCGGCCACCGTGACCCGGTGGGGCTTCAGGGAGCCCCGGAGCAGGGCCCGGGCCCGGCGGCGGCGTTCGGCCGAGAGGGCACCGGGCTCCAGTTCCTCGTCGGCGAGTTGCTCGGCGGTCAGGCCGTCGGACGGGCCGGCGGCGGGTTCTGGCTGATGGGTGCTCACGCGATGGCCATCCGTCGGGTGTCTGCGGGGGGAACGGGACGGGAGGGGACGGCACGCGGCCGTCCCCTCCCGGGGCGGTCAGGAGGCCGCGGCCTCGGTCCGGGCTATCAGGCTCGCCGGACGCAGGTCCGTCCAGTTGGCGTCGATGTACTCGGTGCACGCCTGGCGGGTGTCCTCGCCGTGGACGGTGGTCCAGCCGGCCGGGACCTCGGCGAACGCGGGCCACAGGGAGTGCTGGTTCTCCTCGTTGACGAGCACGAGGTAGCGGGCGTCGTCGTCCTCGAAGGGGTTGGTGGCGCTCATCTGGTTCTCCTAGTGAGTCGTGGGAAGGGGAAGGGACGGTCAGCCGGAGCAGGCGGTACCGTCACCCGGTTCCGCTCCGAGGGCGTCGTGGACCAGCCGGTCCACCAGGAAGTCGGCCAGGGCCGCGACGGTCGGCCTGGCGAGCAGGTCGGCCAGACCGATGTGACCCTCGAACTCGGCACGCAGCCGCTGGAGCAGCGACATCGCGAGCAGAGAGTGGCCGCCGAGGTCGAAGAAGTTCTCGTCGATGCCGAGCGCGGGCATGCCGAGCACCTGTGCGAACGCCGTGTGCACCGCCTTCTCGCTCGGGTACCGGGGTTCGCGCTGCGATCCCGACGACGTGTAGTCCTCGGCACCGGGCTCCGGCAGGGCCTTGCGGTCGAGCTTGCCGTTGACGGTCAGCGGCAGCGCGTCGAGGACGACGAACGCCGACGGCACCATGTACTCGGGCAGCCGGGACGCCAGCATACGCCGGATCTCGGTGGCCTCGATAAGGGTACCCTCACCTGGCACCAGGTAGGCGGCGAGGCGCTTCACGCCGGGGGTGTCCTCACGGACCACCACCGCCGCCTGGGCGACGTCCTCGTGGGCCGCGAGGGCGTCCTCGATCTCACCGGGCTCGACCCGGTATCCGCGGATCTTCACCTGGTCGTCCGCCCGGCCCAGGAAGTCCAGCAGGCCGTCGGCCCGCCAGCGCACCACGTCACCGGTGCGGTACATCCGCCCGCCCGGCTCGCCGAACGGGTCCGCGACGAACCGCTCCGCCGTCAGACCGGGGCGCTTCAGGTAGCCGCGGGCCAGGCCCACGCCGGAGACGTACAGCTCACCCGGCACACCGACCGGGACGGGCCGCAGGTGGCCGTCCAGGACGTGCGCGACGGTGTTCCAGATCGGCCGGCCCACCGTGGCGGTCGCGGAGTCGAGCGTGCCGCCGCCCAGGGTGTTGATGGTGTACTCGGTCGGACCGTACAGGTTGTAGCCCATCACGCCGGGGGTGTCGCGCAGCTTCGACCACAGGGTCTCGGCCACCGCCTCGCCGCCCAGCAGGACCAGCACCGGGCGGTGCCGCCCCTCGTCCAGGAGTCCCCGGTCGACGAGCGCCTGGGCGTACGACGGCGTCACGTTGATGACGTCCACCGCGTGCTCGGCGCAGTAGGCCGCGAGGGCCTCGGCGTCGCGGCGCAGGGCCTCGTCCAGGACGTGCACCTCGTGGCCCTCGACCAGCCAGAGCAGCTCCTCCCACGACATGTCGAAGGAGAACGACACCGTGTGGGCGATCCGCAGACGCCGGCCGCCGGCCGAGGCCACCACCGGGTCGAAGATCTCCTGCCGGTGGTTCAACTGCATGTTGGTCAGACCCCGGTACGGCGTCACGACACCCTTCGGACGCCCGGTGGAACCCGAGGTGAAGATCACGTACGCGGCGGAGTCCATGTCGACGGTGAGGCCGAGCGGGGTCGCCGGAAGGGCGGCGAGCTCGGCCTCGGTCTCCGGGGAGTCCAGCAGCAGGCGCTCGACACCGGGAGCCTCGGGCATCCGGTCCACGGCGGCGGAGCTGGTCACCAGGCAGACCGGGGCGGTGTCCTCGACCATGAAGGCCAGCCGGTCCACCGGGTAGTCCAGCTCCAGCGGCAGGTACGCCGCACCGCTGCGCAGCACCGCGAACAGCGACGCCACCATCTCCAGCGAACGCGGCAGACCCAGCGCCACCACCCGCTCCGGACCGGCACCCCGCGCCACGAACAACCGCGCCAGCCGGTTCACCCGCGCGTCCAGCTCCGCGTACGTCCACGAGGACGCACCGAACACCAGCGCCACCTCGTCCGGCACCGACACCGCA